>NZ_QTZO01000002.1:0-300000 GCF_004025585.1 Pseudodesulfovibrio sp. S3 | reverse complement strand
GTATTTCCAACGGTAACGGAATCAATGTTCAGGAACCTCGAAACCGGAAGCTCCACGGTCATGTCCTTTTCCGACATCAAGTATGACATTCCCCTTGAGGAGGATATTTTCAGTGAGCGTTACCTCAGAAGGCCGCCCAAAGAGGTGATGCGATGAAAGCAGTCTTGATGGGGTTATGGCTGGGGCTGTTCGCAGCCCTGGCCTTTCCGGCCCCTGCTGCCCTTGCGGAGGAGGACTCCCTTTCTCCCCTGGAGCAAATATTGGAGCAACTGGAGCTGTATGGTTTTTTGGAAACCCGCGTGGGTGCCCGCACACAAAGCGATCCGGAGGAGAAGGGCCTTTCCGTGGCCGAGACGAGGCTGCAATTGGAGGCATTCACCAGCACGGAGAACGTGGACTTCAAGTTCAGGGGAGATCTCCGCGGGGATGTGGTGGCTGACTGCACTGCCTACGAGACGAGGGAGGCCTGGATGTTTTCCAGGCCGTACGACTTTCTGGACATCAAGGCCGGTCGACAAATCCTGACCTGGGGCACAGGCGGTCTGGTCTTTCTCAACGACCTGTTTCCCAAGGACTGGCAGTCGTTTTTCATCGGCAGGGACGCGGAGTATCTCAAGGCGCCCAGCACCTCGATCAAGGTGGGAGTGTTCAGCGATTTTGCCAACGTGGATCTCGTGTATACGCCCAAATTCGAATCCGACAGATACATAAACGGCGAATACATATCCTACTGGAGCGCCGCCCGACAAAAACTGTTGGGCAATGACAACGTTCTCAGGACCGATACGCCTGACCGGTGGTTTGAAGACGACGAATTTGCCGCCCGCGTATACCGCAACATCGACGATTATGAATTGGCACTCTACTTCTACAGGGGGTTTTGGAAAAGTCCGAACGGGACCAACGCCAAGGGTGAATCCACGTTTCCGGAAATGAACGCCTATGGCGGCAGCATCCGTGGCGCTGTCGGTCCGGGTATCGGCAATCTGGAATTCGTCTATTACGACTCTCCTGAAAGCCATGGCGGGGAGAACCCTTCGGTCCGCAATTCCGAGATGCGCTACCTTGTCGGCTATACGCAGGAAGCGTGGAAGGATTTCAACGTAAACGTCCAGTACTACGTCGAGCAGATGTGCGACTATGCTGAATACCGCAAAGGGCTCAGCATCGGTGAACCGCGAGACGAGTTCCGGCATGTGCTGACCGTGCAGTTGACGCAATTGCTCATGAGTCAGAACCTGACCCTGGCGTTGGACACCTATTATTCTCCCAGCGACAACGACGCGTACTTGCGGCCCAACATCAGCTACAAGGTCTCGGATAAGACGACAGTGGGGCTGGGTGCGAATGTCTTTACAGGAGAATCGAAGCACACGTTCTTCGGACAATTTGAAAAAAATACCAATATTTATACGTCACTGCGCTACAGCTTTTGAGGCGGAAGGGTGATGTTTCCCCGGAGATAGGTTCACTACGACTTCTGCAGCAGGGCATTCTGGTTGACAGGCCTGGGCAGATATATTTATACACCCTTATCATTGATAATGAAAATCAAAATCTTTACATTCGGAGTCAACCTTGCGTCCCATCGCTGCTTCTGTGCCCGTCTGCCCCCCTTGTTCGAACTCTGTGCCCCGGTCCAATTCGGTCCGGAATTTTCCTTCCCTGAACAGTGCGGACAGGGCGGCATGGTTTGGCCGATTGTGGCAACAAGAGCAATTGAGCAGCGGCTTGATTCTTACTGTTTTGGATGCTTGCTTTTCCCATGACTTCTCTTTGGAATTCACCAAGAACAATACCTTGATCGATTTCGGTTTTTTCCTGGAGGGCTCCTTCATCAACACGGTGGATACCCTGGCTCAGGGGAGTGTGGAATTGAAGAACGGGGCAGGTGAGTTTGGCTTTGGATGCGTGCCCAATATGTGCGGATCCGTCCGTTTTCCTGCCAAAAGGAAAATTCGGATCATGCATATCCATGTGCACCCCTTCACCCTCCGAACCTTGCTTGGCCGGGACATGGAGCAGGTGACGCCATGCCTGCTCAAGGTTTTGGAAAACAAGAGGTGCAGCGGTTTTGTCCGCCAGCACAGACAGCCCCCCATGGTGCAGGCCGTGGCCAATGAATTGTTTTACGGCGTCAAAAACAGTGCTGATTTCAGGATGTATATCGAGGGCAAGGCAATGGAATTGTTGGCCCTGTCTCTTGCGGTTCCTTCGAATGCTGGGCCGCGGACCGCCCTGTGCCCCAAACTTAGGGACATTCTGCACGCCATCCGAGAAGAACTGGAAGAACGCCACGCCGCTCCACCGACCCTGTCCGAGCTCTCGGATCAGTATCATCTGCCCATTGCAAACATGCAAGCCGGGTTCAAAACGCTTTTCGGAATGTCCGTCTTCGCCTTTATCAAGGAGTATCGGTTGCAACGAGCGAAGAAATTCTTCGCCGAAGGGAATATGAACGTAAGCGAGGTAGCCTGGAACATAGGGTATACCAACCTGAGCCATTTTTCAGCGGCCTACAAGAAGCGTTTCGGCGTACTGCCGAAAGCCTATCTCAAAGCCCTTCGCGAACATCTTCATACGTCCTCAGGACAGAGGCGCTAGCCCTGCATCAAGATTCCCGGTGGCTCATTGGGCGTCTTCTGGTATTCGGGCAATAACTCTAGTCCTTCGAGTAGAAATCAACAGTCCTTCTTCCTTACAGTCATCGGCACCATACGACTGCGTCGAGAGACGACAGCCGTATCAAAAGGGTCTGCCGAACTGAAAGGAAAGAGGAGTTGAGAATGCGTGTTGTTATCATGTGGAGTCTACTGTTTTTGCTGTTTGCGGTCATGCCCGAGGGGGCATTGGCCGCATCTGAAAAAGTCCCTGACAAGGAGCCTCTGACCCTGGAGACTGTTGTGGTTAAAGCAGAAAAACGGTCCGCAGAAGCGCAGAAAGTGCCGGCCAGTATGACCGTCCTGGAACAAAGCGATATTCAGGACATGGGCATCGACGGCATGAGCGATCTTGCCGAGCATGTGCCCAACCTGGAGTTTCATGATTTCGGAAGCCGCAAGCACGGGCTGCTTTTCCTGCGCGGGATCAAGAGTCTGCCTGCGGGACAGTCCGGAACCGGGTTCAACGTGGACGGAGTCAGCTACATTCAGTCGTACATGTTCGGTTTTCCCCTGTTCGACGTGGATCGTATTGAGGTTCTCAGGGGGGCGCAAGGCACTTTATACGGCCGCAACACCACCGGGGGCGTCATCAATATTTATACAGCCCGGCCGGGTAATGAATTCGCGTCCACCGCAGGAACCACCTTCGGCAACTACGGAACCAGGGAACTGCGGGCCAATTGCAGCGGCCCTCTGATCGAAGACAAGCTTTTTCTGGGGATTTACGGCTTGGCCAGCTCGGAAAACGGATTCATGGAAAACGACATCGAGACCGGTGGCGACGATGGACGGAACAAGGAGGGCAAAGCCGGTCGTGTGAAGTTGCGCTACAAGGCCTCCGACGATTGGGAGATGACCCTGTCTCTGGACGGCCAGCATCATGACGACGGGGCCTACTCCAGCCGGAGGACAGAACGTAACGGTTATGTCCAGTCCGGTACTTTTTCTGCTGACGACCGCTATCATTATTCTCACGACTTCGAGGGCAGTCAGGATGTCGATTTCTGGGGAGCTGGCCTGGACTCGGAATGGAAGACCACCATGGGCACGGTTCAATCCATTACCGGATACCGGGGCTATGACAGCATCGAATGGATCGATGCCGACTTCTCTCCGCTGGACTATATGAGAAAGCGTTTTCTGCAGAAGGACAAGAATTTTTCCCAGGAGTTCCGCATGACGTCGCCGGAGGATGGCGGACCGTTGAAATGGATCACCGGACTCTATCTGTATCATTTTGATTCCGAAACTATCGTGGGCAACCATTTCGGCTCGGCTTCCCCCAATCCCGGGATGGAGGTGCGATTCGACACCGTCCGCAGGAATACAGGAAGCGCCGTGTTCGGAGAAGCGACGTATGCAGTGCTTCCCCGGTTTGACCTGACCTTGGGTTTGCGCGGTGAATATGAACACGCCAAAGGGGCATCCACGCGGACAAACATCCTTGCGAACGGCATGTCATCGGTCACCTCGGCCTTTGACAGGCAGGAGAACTATACGGCGCTGCTGCCCAAGTTGTCCCTGGCCTGGCATTTTACCGACGAGGTCATGACCTATGCTGCCGTGGCCAAGGCACACAAGAACGGCGGCTTCAACGATGCATCAGCTCCGCACGGGGACGAAGGCTACGGTGAAGAGGAGAGCTGGCTGTATGAAGTCGGTGTGAAGTCCTTTGCATTTGATAAACGATTGATGGTCAATGTCGCGGCGTTCTACACGACCATCGATAATGAACAGCTTTCCCTGTACCAGGCCTCCGTCAAGCAGGGGTACCTTGCGAACGCAGGAAAGTCCCACCGCACCGGGATTGAATTGGAAAGCCGTTTCAAGTTGGCCTCAGCCTGGACCCTGAGCGGCAACGCCTCCTGGATCGATGCGCGTTTCGACGAATACGAGGACCCGGTTCTCGGAGTGGACTATGCGGGCGAACGCGTTTTCTGCGTGCCCGAGTATTCCTACGAACTCGCCTTGGACTACCGCGACCGGATTGCAGCCGATTGCGACCTGTTCGGACGCGTGGGGCTGAGCGGAGTCGGGCCGCAATACTTCGACAACGCCAACACGGTCAGGCAGGCGGCATACGAACTGGTCAACATGCGCCTCGGCTTCCAGTGGAAGCAATTGGAATGCAGCCTGTGGGCCAAAAACCTCTTTGACCGCTATTATGTGGCCTTTGAAAATACCACGGCAGGCATTGCCGAAGACGGCAAGCTCCGTACTTTCGGGGTTTCGGTGGACTATACCTTTTAACGGCCGTTGGCCGGGATATACCGAAATGAATATTCGACTCCATGGGCCGGGCTTCGGCTCGGCCCACAAGATGTTCCTGTTGGCCACCATGTATTTTTGCCAGGCCATACCCATGGGGTATGTCTTCGGCAGTCTGCCGGTAATCATGCGTGAAAACGATGTATCCCTGGCCCATATAGGCTGGATTTTTGTCCTGCATTTTCCCTGGGCGTTGAAATTCCTGTATGCTTCCTGGGTGGACCACCATTATATCCCAGCCCTGGGTCGCCGCCGTTCATGGATATTCCCTTTGCAATGGGTGGCCGCCATACTTCTGTTGGTGGCCGCGCATACCCCGCCGGATTCGGCCTTTATCGCCATGTTTCTGGTCATGACGGTGCTGAATACCGTGCTGGCCACCAACGACATTGCCGTGGACGGCTATGCCTCGGACATACTGCTGGAGCATGAGCGGCCCTGGGGCAACACCATCCAGGCCGGAGCACGCTACGTGGGATTGTTTCTCGGAGGCGGTCTGATGCTTGCGCTGCATAGCTCACTGGGATGGGAAAGCCTGTGCATTGCCCTCTCCGCAACGGTGTTCCTGCTCAGCCTTCCCGTGTTCCTGCACAAGGAAATCCTGCCGGTTTACCGTAAGTGCGCGAACCCCAAGGAGCAGCCAGCCGGGGTCCGAATCTTTTTGCGCAGACGCGAGGTCCGGTGGCTGTTGCCTGTGCTCATCGCTCCCACTGCCTTTGCCTTCAGCAGTTTCATGATGCGTACACCGCTGTTTGTGGACCTCGGACTGGATTCTTCCGCCATGGGGCGGTTGATGATGCACTATGCCGTTCCTTTTGGAGTGGCGGGAACCATTGCCACTGCATGGTTTCTCAATCGTTTCGGATCCCGGTTGTACCTTCGTTTCTTTTGCGTCGGAACCATCTTGCTTGCTGTCTATGCCGTGTACCTGTCCAGGGTGGGGACCATTACCATTTTGGAGGCAGGCATCGTCTTGTCCATGGACAACATCCTTATGGGCGGCATTAACGTGTGGGGCTATACCCTGATGATGCGAGCCTGTGTCGGGCGCAATTCCGGGACAGGATTCGCCGTGTTGAGCAGCCTGTTCATCCTGGTCCCTCTGGTCACGGCTCCGCTGACGGGCAAACTGGGGGATGTCTGCGGGTTCACGCTTTTGTATTCCCTGCTGACCGGGCTCATTGTCTTCGGCTTCATTATTGCGGAGATGGCCCTTCGATTGTCTCGCGATACTGAGCAAAGAAATATCTCTTCGGAAGCTGCTGTCAGAAGCTCCTCGAACTGACCAAAAAGGAAACAGACTATGACAGACAACGCCAGAATCAGAAAAGCCTTCACCGGTGATCATGTGCTGCAATATGACCAGAAGGCTGAACAGGCCGGGTGGTTGGACCCCGATATTCTTTTCGGTTTGAGCTATCGGTATGTCAACCCGGGGGAAACAGTTCTGGACGTCGGGATAGGGACGGGGTTGGCCTCCATCCTGTTTCACCGGGTCGGCCTCAGGGTGATCGGATTGGACTTTTCCAGCGAAATGCTCGCGGTTTGCCGTCAGAAGAATTTTGCGTCCGGCCTCTTGGAGCACGACGTGAGCGTTGCGCCATACCCGTTGGACGATGGCGCCGTGCATCATGCTGTCTGTTCAGGGTTGCTGCATGTTTTCAGTGACCTGTCAGTGATCTTTGTCGAAGTAAGCCGTGTACTGAAACAAGGCGGCATCTTTGCTTTCGTGGTCCCGGATCAGGGGGAGGGGGGAGAAAAAGAGCGGCGCATAACCGGTCGTAACGAGCATTCCCCGGTCTTCATGCAACTGCATTCCCTGTCTTCCATCATCGATTTGAGCGGCCGATGCGGATTCGACCTGATCAACTCCCTGCACTTCAGCGCCGCTTCCATAGGCAGGCAGGAGATGCCGTTCAGGGCGTACCTGGCCCGTAAAGAATGAGATGGGCCAGGTACGCCCTCGGCTATCCCTGCCTATTCCAGGCTGAGCAGATAGGTGTGTTCGAAAAACACCAGGGAGCTTTTTCTCAGGCCGCTTGGGGCAGCCAGTGCTTCGACCTCGTTTGGGGAAAGCCGCGAGTGCAGGGGCGGGCCGAAATTTGCTTCCTCCTTTTTGCATTCGATAACGGCTACCTTTCCTTCGGGCCGCAGAACACGTCGGAATTCTCGGAACATACCCGAAGCACGGTCGCGTACTGCGCGGATGTGCAGCACTGTGCTGAGCAGGATGAGATCCACGCTCAAGGAAGCTACTGGCAGGCTGTCGGTGATGTCGCAGACATGCCCCTGGATATTGGTCAAACCTTCTTCCTCGGCAGTGGACAGAAGCTTCTCAATGGAAATCGCTATGTTGTCTATTGCAATGACCCGTCCCGCACCTCTCAACTGACGAGCGGCCAGCAGGGAATATTCACCGGCCCCGCATCCGGCGTCCAGCAGGACGATGTCACGGCAAAGATCGAGTTGGGCGACAATGGTTTTCGGTTCATGCAGCCACAAGCTGGTGGGACCATGCCCTTTGGTCTTGGCGTGTCTGCCATGGCGCGTGGTTGTTGGAGTATTGGACATATCGTATGCATCTCCTTGAATCGGAATCTCTGCTCCCGGTGGATTTGCGGGAGAAGGGACGGCTAGATCATTGATGAGGACAGGGCTTTGATAAGTCCTGCGGTCCTTTGGTAAACGGATTTCAAATCGTCCGCATTGGGTCGGTCCTCTATGTTGCCGAGCCGTCCCTTCACATTCATTTCCTGCATGCCCTTGGGGATGAATGCGCCGGGGATACTCCATTCTGCGGCCACGGTGATTCCCAGGTGATCAAACAGTTGGCCCATGTATTTCAGACAAGGGACCGCCTCTGCCTCGCCTGTGTGCGGCCCGCCATACGTGCAGTAGACGCAGGCGAATTTACCCGGCAGGCGTGGCGAACCGGGGAGGATGAGTCCCTCTGTCCGTGCGTGTCCCAATTGCCGTTCGATCCATTTGAGCATCTGTTTTCCCGGCAGCCAGGTATACACCCCGGACCCGATGAATGTGATGTCGGCATCCAGAAGCGACAGTATGTCATCATGCTTTCGGACGTTGACCGAGGTCACGGAGCATCCGTTGTCGGCGCAGGCCCGTTCTATCTCCCTGCTCGCTTTTTCGGTTTGTCCGTTCAGCGAGGCGTATATGCTGAGAACTTGAATCATGATTGCTCCTAGGGTGAAAGGGTTGGCGAAACTCCACAATGCGGCGGCCGTTGCCCAAAACCAATCAGGCAACAGCCGCCTGGATGAGGAGGCTGACATCCAATCAGAGGTAGTAAACGAACGAATCTATTTTGACCCTGTCATTTTCATTTTGGTTTCCGTCAAAGGTCAGGTTCAACATGGGCAACGTCTTTTGCCCATTGGATCGTCCCTGCAGGATGTCGAGGGATATTCCCGTGTTTTCATACATGGCGGCCACGGATATGACTCCGTCCACCTGAGGCGGGACCCCCATGGCTTTCACGCTTCGGTAGCGGCCAAAGGCTCCGGCGTAATATCCGAGACTCCGGTCCGCCCTGAGCATGAGAGCTTCCAGGTCTGATTCGAAATGACTTTGTCTGCCCAGGGCCTCGCTGATGACCCGAATAAGCCTCTGGAATTCGCACAAAAGGCAACGCCGTTGCTCTGTCCTCGGATCGTGACTCTGTGTCAGGTGGTCATGCCAGAAGCTCCACATGTATTCGCTCAAAGGTGCGAATAAGACATGATGACCATCGGCTTCCAGCCTCTTGAATGTGTTGTCGTTCAAGGCATCGTTGAAGAGGATCAGCGGTTCGCCCAAGGCAAAGAGGCATTTCCCGGCGGTTCCTTTTTCGAGCCAAGTTTGGATATGCCGGGCGATGGAGACAAGGGACTGCTGGTCGAGAACCCCGTTGTGCTCCATTTCCTGAAGCGTTTCCAGAATGTACGACCTGTGTTCTCTGGGGGCGAGCAGGACCAGATCACCTGCCAGCAGATGCAGAAACAGGGCGCGCGCCCGGCTTTCCTCCATATTCAACAGGTCTTCCATGAACGGGGCAAAGATGCCTACTTCGCCAAATCCGTTTTCATCCAGTTTTGTGCGGATGAATCTGGCGTACTGGCCCTCCACTTCGGCCCCTTCGTTTTGGGGGAGCAGAATGGAGAGCTGGTTTGCAGTTGCCGTATCCGAATCATGCAGGGTGTGCAGCAGGTCGCCCAGCAGAACGGCCATGGAGAAGTATTCATTGGTCACTGTGTGCTGCCGGCCCAAGTCGATGGACGCTGCGCAGGATTCTTTCAGCAGGGCTATGTCATAGCCTTTCTTGCACATATTCTCGCAGATTATGTGGGAATATGGGTAGAGGTTGGGCAACAGGATCTTGCCCGCCGAAGGGAGAGGCGATCCTGCCGTGATATTTACACGGTTGTCGGCAATCCCGTCCAATGCTTCCGGGGGGGCGGCCTGCCCGATATCCTTTTTACTCAGGCTGTTCACAAACGCCTCCACCCTGGTGGTGACACCCACACTGGAGGAATGTTCGTCCACTTCAATGGTCAGATACGGCTTGTTCCCCATGATTTCCTTGAAGTAGTGGGCGGTAACCGTATCCGGTCCGCAGCCATGGTGCGTAAGGAAGATTGCGTGCAGGTTTTGGTGGTTGGCTATAACCTCCGCAGCGGCCAGAATATGCTGCCCAAACGGCCAGTACATGTTCGGGTGTCGGCGGAATATGTCCACTTCAGGCAGGTCGTAGAAAGGCAGTGTCAGGTGGCCCATTTGTTCGAGCTTGTCCGGGATGCCCATATTCAGGACGGGATCGGCCACCCCGTATATCTTGGATATGAGTACAAAGACATTTTTGTCCGGGGGCAGGTCGGCGAGGGCTTTTCCCCGGGCTTCAACCTTTGCTTCGAAAGATTTGAAGGACTGCATGCCCTCCTGCAGGGCTTTTTGCGACTGCTCTTTGTTGGCACCCACTTCCCATCCCAAATCCATGAAGACCTTGTGCATGAACTCCTTGCCCTGGCTGTAGGCTATGGTCGGAGCCAACAGCTTGATGCCTTTGCTTTCAAGATCCATGGCTTTGTTGATGATCTTGAAGGCCACTTGCATGTAGGCGCAGCCGTAGTCCTGCCGCGCCTGGGAACCAGGATGGAATACGGTGTAGAGGTTCGGGAAAAAGAGGAAGTCCACGCCTTTCTCCACCAGTTCTGCCGCATGTCCGTTGATCAGTTTGACCGGATAGCACGTCTCATCCAATGAGTACTCCTGTGCCAACCGGATGGTTTCTTCCGAGGTCGGCTCGGACAAGAGCACATTGCAGCCCAAGGCCCGGAAAAAGGGGTAGAATAGTGGAAACATGCCATAGGTAAACAAGGCCCGGGGAATTCCCACTGTTTTTTTTGCAGGATCAAGGGTGGGGTCATATCCTTCGAAAATGAATTCCTGCACCCGGCGATTGAACGGAGAAGCCGCTGGTTGGACCAAGGGGAGAGCGTCATCTGTTCTGCGGGTTGCTTCTTCGGGAGAGAATCCCTTGAATTGCGTCGTGGTCATGCCTGTCGCCTCCATTGCCTCTCGGGCCAGGATGGCTGCACCGTATGCCCCGGTAACGCTGAAGAAGGGCGGTACAGTGATTTCCTTGCCGGTGACGGCGCGGAAGGCGTTGACCACGCCTTGATTGTGGGCGATCCCGCCCTGGAGAAATATTTTCTGTCCCACATGCTTTTGGCACACCACACGGTTCATGTAGTTCTTGACGATGGAATAGCAGAGTCCGGCCGCGAGATCGGCGGTGTTCGCACCATGGGCCATGTGCGCGGCGATACTGCTTTCCATGAACACGGTGCAGCGTTCTCCCAGGCTCGTTGGAGATCGGGCAGTCAGGGCGCTGGCTCCGATCTCGTTGAGAGGAATACCGAGCTTTTCGGACTGTTCTTCGATGAACGAGCCTGTACCCGCTGCACATATCTTGTTCATCTGGAAGTCCGTGACGACCTGTGCTTCCAGGTTGATGAATTTGGAATCCTGCCCGCCGAGTTCGAAGATGGTGTCCACCTCCGGGTCCAAGGCAGTGGCCGCCCTGGCCTGGGCCGTAATTTCATCGCGGACAATGTCGGCCCCCACCATTCTGCCCGTCATGTACCGACCAGAGCCGGTGACGCCCACACCAGCCACCCGGATGTTATCGCCCACTTCCTGCTTCAGTTCGGTCAATCCTGTGCGTACGGCCAGGGCGGGATCACCTGCCGTCCGCAGGTAGCGGAAGGTCAAGATGCGGTTTTCCTCATCTGTCAGAACCAGATTGGTGCTGGTGGACCCCACGTCTATGCCCAGCCAGCACAGAGTCTGTTTGCTGGTCTGCAACGTCTGGCAGTGATGCTTGTTCAGACTGTCGCCCGCACCGAATCGGTGGAGTGGCTCGAGTTGCATGGACTCCTGCATGTACAGGTTGAATGAAGAGGCCTGATCAAGGGCTTTAGCGGCGGTCCATGGATTGGCGGGCAATTTATTCTTGGCCGCCAGGAGAGCGGCCCCGATTGCACCGGCCATGCTTGAATGTGCATGCACGCGCAGCGCTTCCGGCGGCAGGCCGAGTACCGAACGCATGGCGGTATAAATGGCGCCGTTGAGAGAAACTCCGCCCGCAAAGAGTATGGGAGGTGTCAGGGGCAGCCTGCGCATGACGGCATTGCGGTAGTTCTTGACTACGGCATGGGCCAGACCATTCAGGATGTCTGCCGCTGCAACCCCTTCCTGTTGGTGATGGATGATATCTGTCTTGGCGAACACGCTGCATCGCCCGGCTATGCGGGGGATGAAGGTGGCCTTGGCAGCCAGGGAGGAGTAGTCCTCTATGTCCAGCCCAAGGCGGGATACCTGTGCCTCAAGGAACGATCCGGTGCCTGATGAGCAATTGGAGGTCATGGAAACCTTGATCCCTGTCTTGTCTTCAGGGGTGAATCCGGTAATGAACTTGGCGGTCTGTCCGCCCATTTCGATGATGGAAGTGCAAGTGCCGTCCAACAGCAGGGTTCCTTCCACAAGGGCGGCGACTTCGTTGATCTGCTGCATTTCCCCGGAATTGGTGAAAATTGCGTTGCCGCTCCCTGTCACCGCTCCATATTTTATATGTTTTGCTTCGGGCAGACCGAGAATCCGTCCGAATAGTTGGCGGAGTTCGCTGGTCACATGACCCTTATGGAGTCTGTATTCCGTATGGAGTATGTCGCCTTCTGCATTCAATATAGCTGCCTTTATCGATGCATATCCGATGTCGATGCCAAAACCATGCATGGTCAATTCCTCGTTGGCGGCAACCGTGCCGTTCAGTCAAAGTGTTAGGGGTCGTTATGCTGGCTGTGACAGTGCCCCAACGCACCCGCAGACGGGGCATGTCTTTAGAGATAGGTTCCAGTGCCCTGCCTGCTCCCGGCACCATTCCGTTTTCCCCTGTTCTTCAATGTGTCAGCGTAGTTTTGCACTACATCCGCTTTCGGCTTGTCCGATGTCGGATGCCCCGTGTTTGTGTTTTTCGAAAGGTTAACAGGCTTAACCTTTCGCATAAAAAATAATCGAGTTGGCGGAGCGATGCTCTTTTGACTGCTTTGTTCCATTGGGCTTATATCTGCGAAAAGCGTTTTGTTAAGCTGCTTAACCGTGGCCGCAAAAAAAATTATTTGAACCGATTGAGCCGTTCGTCCACCATATGTTCAAGCTGTTCGAGGACTGCGGATGTCGCGGCTATCTGCTGCCGGGAAAACCCCTCCATTTTCCCCAGATACATATCCAGCCGGTCCCTGTTCATTGTTTCTATAAGTCGATGAGCGTTTTCGCCTTCGGGCGACAGGGAAAGCTGATATTCCTTGTCGCTGTGCTCGGAGTTCTCCTTGCAGACAAGCCCTCGCTGAACCAGTCGATTTATCAGCTGCGAGGCCGCACTCTTGGTGAAGTTGAAGTGAGTGGCCACGCTGGTCACGTTGATCTGCCCGCGCTGGCTGAGGAATTCGATGGTTCGCACTTCCCGTGGAGACAGGGCAATGGAATCATCCAACTGGAACGGCTGTTCATCCATACGCGTGTGTTTTTCAATTATTCTTCGTAGCTGATGGTATATGTTCATTTTTATTGATTCCATGCGTTCATAGTAAACCTGCTTAACCATTTGGTCAATGTTTTTTTTGAGTGACTGACCCTTCCCGCAAAAAAAAGGGGGGCATGCCATGCAGCCCCCCTGGTGTCGTGATGCGTGGAATTCTTAGACTTTGGAGTCCAGGTACGCCTTGAAGGCTGCTGTGCCCGGCTTGCCGTCCACGGTAGTGACGCCGTCAAGCCACTTTTCGTACATGGCAGGGTTGGCCTTGAGCCACTTCAGGCCAGCCTCGTCATATTTGAGGTTCTTGTCGTTGTGCACTTCAGTCATGATCTGGTTCATCATGGAGACCGGGAAGGTCATGTTCTTGAACAGCTTGGCAACGTTGGGGTTGTCCTTTTCCAGACCTTTACGGATGTTGGTCCAGACAGTGGCAGTGCCGTTGTCGCCTCCGAAAGTCTGGTCCGTGCTTCCGGTGAGGTAGGTCATGTCGATGCGTTCGTTCATGCTGTGCGGCGCCCAGCCGAGGAAGACGATCCACTTGTCGTTCTTGGCAAATGCCTGGACCTCGGCGAGCATGGCGGCTTCACTGGAAGCGACCAGCTTGAACTTGCCCAGTCCGAACATGTTCTTGTCGATCATATTTTGAATGATCTGGTTGCCGTCGTTACCCGGCTCGATGCCGTAAATTTTCCAATCCAGCTTGTCTCCGTATTTGGCGAGATCGCTGAAATCCTTGAGACCTGCTTTTGCGCAGAAGGTCGGCGTGGCCAGTGTGTATTTTGCGCCGGGCATGTTGGCGACGTACTTGATGACCTTGCCGTTCTTGAAGAATTTTTCTGCGATATTGGCCATGGAAGGCATCCAGTTGCCAAAGAACACGTCGGCATCGCCATTGGCCAGGGCGGTGTAGGTGATGGGCACGGATAACGGCTTGTTTTCAGCCTCGTAGCCGAGGCTCTCAAGCACAGAGACAGCGATTTCGGATTTGATCGTTACGCCGGTCCACGCGACGCTGGCGACGGTGATTTGTTCCGCTGCCTGTGCAGCTATGGCGGAGCAGAAAAGGGTTGCGATGATGAAGGAAACGAAAAGGATTTGCTTAAGACCAGAAGACATTGAACCTCCAGGGTTGTCATTGCTGGGATGAATGATGGTTGGGCAGCCGTCCCATGCGTACGAGGCGTACGCGTATTGCTATGCTCAGCCGCCAAACCAGTTGATGGGCTTGGTGGCGTGATTGCGATATATATGTTTGACCTCGGTATATTCTTCGAGGCCGATCTTCCCCAGTTCACGGCCGAGGCCGGACTGTTTGTAGCCGCCCCAGGGCGCCTGCACGAAGTACACGTTGAAGTCGTTTGCCCATACCGTGCCGAAACGGAGCGCTTTGGACATGCGTTCAATGCGGTCCGCATCGCGGGTCCAAAACCCTGCGGACAGGCCGTAAATGGTGCTGTTGGCCCGCTCTATTACTTCTTCCTCCGTGGTGAAGCGTTCGACGGTGATGACCGGGCCGAAGACTTCCTCCTGCACGATGCGCATGTCGTTCTCGCATTCGGAGAACAGCGTTGGCATGCAGAAAAAGCCCTTGCGGAGAGTGGTGTCGGTTGGGCGGGTGCCGCCCAGCAGGAGCTTGGCGCCCTCGACCTTGGCCATCCTTATGTAGTCTTCCACCTTGGCGAGATGGTCGGCAGAGATGAGCGGTCCCATTTGGGTCTTCTCATCAAAACCGTTGCCCACGATGATGCGCTCCATGCGCTGGCGCAGGGCCTCCACAAAACGGTCGTGGATGCCGTCCTGCACCATGACCCGCGCCCCGGCAGAGCAGATCTGGCCGGCATGGAAAAAGACGCCGTTGAGGGCGTAGTCCACGGCAAGGTCGAAGTCAGCGTCATCGAAAATGATATTGGGATTCTTGCCGCCCAGTTCCAGGGCGACTTTCTTCACGTTGCCCGCAGCGGCGCGCATGATGGTCTTGCCTGTGGCAATGCCGCCGGTGAAGGAGATGAGATCGACGTCCTTACTCTCGGCCAACTCTGCGCCCACTTCCGGGCCGGAGCCGAGCACCGTGTTGACGACTCCTGCTGGAAATCCGGCCTCCTCGGCGAGCTCTGTCACCTTGAGGGTGGTCAACGGGGTGATTTCGCTTGGTTTCATGACGATGGTGCACCCGGCTGCCAGGGCTGGGGCCATTTTCCATGAAGCCTGGAGCAGTGGGTAGTTCCAGGGGGAAATCTGTCCGCAGACGCCGACAGGTTCGCGGATGACCGTGCTGGTCGAGTCCGGGTTGGGTGAGGCTATGACCTCGCCTCCGTCCTTGTCAGCCAGTCCGGCGAAGTATCGGAAGATGCCTGCGATATCATCCATATCCCACCGGCTTTCTTCCAGTGTTTTTCCGGTGTCGAGACTCTCCAATCGTGCCAGTTCCTCACGGTCGCGCTCAATGAAGTCGGCCAATTTGAAAAGGAGCTTTGCCCGCTCCGAAGCCGGAGTATGCGGCCAACCACCTTTGTCAAAGGCATGGCGAGCCGCTTTGATGGCCGCTTTGGTGTCCTCGCGATTTCCTTCGGCGACAGTCGCAATGACTGACGCGTCGAACGGGTTCAGTATCTCGCGCTCCTTGCCGGAACACGATTGGGTCCATTGGCCGTTGATGTAGAGTTTGCCTGTAATCATGGTTTCTCCGGCTGGTTACTTTTTGTGTTTGTAGAAGGGAGAGTTGTCAGCGGCCAGTGGCGTATTGCCAAGAATCAGGTCGGCTGCCTTTTCCGCGATCATCATGGTCGGGGCATAGATGTTGCCGTTGGTCACGTAGGGCATGACCGACGCGTCGACAACGCGCAGGCCTTCCATGCCGTGCACGCGCAGTTCCGGGTCGGTGACAGCCATGTCGTGGGTGCCCATGGCGCAGGTGCAGCTCGGATGGTAGGCGGACTCGCCTTCATTCGCCACGAAGTCGAGGATTTCCTCGTCGGTCTGGGCCTGTATGCCGGGTGCCAGTTCGTCGCCGCGGAATTCATCGAATGCGGGCTGGGTCATGATCTCGCGGGTTTTGCGGATGGCCTCGACCCACTCCCGTTTCTCTTGTTCCGTGGAAAGGTAATTGAACAGGACGCTCGGATACTCGCTGGGATCCGACGACTTGATCTTCACATGGCCGCGAACATCAGTGTTCATGGGGCCGACGTGGACCTGGTATCCGTGACCTGCTGCAGGAGCCGAGCCGTCGTAACGGATGGCGATGGGCAGGAAATGATACTGGATATTGGGGTACTCAAGCTGATCGTTGCCGCGAATGAAACCGCCTGCTTCGAAGTGATTGGTCGCTGCCTCGCCTTTGCCGGCGAGGAGCCACTTCAGGCCGATCAATGGCTGGTTGTACCACTTGAGCGCGGGGTACATGCTGACCGGTTTCTTGCAGGCATACTGGACGTACAGTTCAAGGTGGTCCTGAAGATTCTCGCCAACGCCGGGAAGATCCTGCACCACATCGATGCCCAGGGCGGAAAGTTCTTTGGCGTTGCCCACGCCGGAGAGTTGGAGCAATTGCGGGGAGTTGATGGAGCCGCCGCAGCAGATGACTTCGCCGGCATACGCCTTCATGGTCTGTTTGGCGCGAGTGTACTCCACGCCCACGGCGCGTTTGCCTTCGAACAGGATGCGCGTTGTCATTGCCTTGCATTTGACGGTCAGGTTGCGGCGGTTCTTGACCGGATGGATGTACGCCCGGGCGGCGTTCCAGCGGCTGCCCCGATATGTGGTGCGGTCGAATTTCCCGAAACCTTCCTGCTGGTATCCATTCACATCCTTGGTCAACGGATAGCCTGCTTCCTGCACGGCATTGAAAAATGCGTTGAAAAGCGGATTGTCGCATTCCGGTTCGGTCAGGTAGAGCGGTCCGACTGCCCCCTGGTACTCATCTGCCCCGGCAGTCCGGCACTCGAATCGTTTGAAGTAGGGAAGACAATGGGCATAGGACCAGTTTTCCAGTCCGTCCTCTTTGGCCCATTTCTCATAATCCATGGCATTGCCACGGATGTGGATCATGCCGTTGATACAGCTGGAACCGCCAAGAACCTTGCCGCGCGGCTGATAAATGCGGCGATTGTTCATGTGGGGTTCCGGTTCGGATTCGTACCACCAGTTGTAGGTCTTTCCGGCCAGGGGATAGGTCAGGGCCGCTGGCATGTGGATGCGGAAATCAAACTTGAAATCAGGCAGGCCCGCTTCAAGGACCAGGACTTTGTTCTTGGGGTTGGCACTCAGGCGATTGGCCAGGACAGAACCAGCCGAACCGCCGCCGACAATTATATAATCATATGTTTTCATCTGTATTTCCTTTTGTAGCTATTGTTCGTCTTTTTGCAGAAAATCGGCATTTGGCTCATTGGTGAGGGTGGTTTTTTCGTCGATGCACTGGCGAAGAAGTACGTAGTGGTAACCGATGAAACCCAAGGCGCGCATGAGTTCTCCCCGCGCTATTGCCTGCGCCGTGTTGCGCCAGTTGGCCGCAGCCCTTTCGCGGTAGACTCTATTTTCATATAGCGCATAGTCATGTGAGCTGAATCCCATCTGGATGGCGTGCATGACCCACTCGAAAAGCGGGTTGCGGGCCATGCGAGCCAGCATGATGTTCAGTTGTCGATCCAGTTCGCTGCTGGCGATAAAGTCCGGTTCGTCTTCCTGAAGCATCGCCTCCAGGCGCAGTGCTTCCGTGACCAGTTCGTCCTTTTCGGGCCGTGTGGCATGCGCGATGGCGAGTTGAGTAATGGTGCGGTCCAGAGTCTCACGAAATTCAACCAGTTTTTCTGGTTCCACCGGATGCTGCTTGAGGAAGAGAGCAAGAGATTCCGAAACGTTGTTTACGTCAAGGTGCCGGATATAGGCTCCGCCCTTGGCCCCTGTTTTCACCTCAAGAAGACCTTTTTGCTTGAGGATCTTGATGGTCTCGCGAATGACGCCGCGGCCAGTGCCGAACTGTGACTGCATCTCTCTTTCGCTTGGCAAACGTTCGCCTGGCGACAGGCGTCCATCCATGATGGCCGCTTCAATTTGGAGAGCGACTTCCTCGCTGGCACGCCCGGCTTGAACGGGAATGAACAGGGTTTGAATAGTGGAATTTTCCGACAATGGTATTACCTATAAGGTGGTTTTATGGGTTAAAATTGGAATTATAGACAGTTTTGCGCGCTTTTGGTCGTACCATTGTAGGCATGTAGATTGGATTCAGTCAAGGAGGCGTTGGGCACGGCGGGGCGGCAGGCTCATCGGAGATGGCCCATTGATGTGTAATCAGGAGACGGGTGAGTCTAACCGGCTGAAATTATGGCACTCGTCTGACAGATGTGCGCAGATTGTATGCACATTCAAGTCATTTTACGATTCGAGTTGCATCAAGTTGAGGCCGATGTCCCCAATAATGGGGGGGGAGGCTGTCGAGTGTTTCCGTGGGCAAAGGTCGCGTCATGGCCGAGCGCGGCAGTGCCGGAAAAGCTCTCGCGGCATGATCCGCCGGGATAGTGCCGATGCATCTTGAAGGGGAAATGTATGACCCGTGAGCGAAATCGCGCCCGAAGCACTGCTGGTCTATCCCAGGCTGTGTGCCGGGGCCCCGTCAATGGAGAGTGCCTCCAAGACTAGACCGAGTGCAAAGAAAAACCATCCCAAAGGTACGAGCGCGAAAGATTCGTGCAAGATGCCATTGCTGTCCATCTCCTGGTCGATGCTCTCGAATGCCGATGGACTGCCAAACAGGCGGCCCAAAAAACATCGTCAGTTTCACCGCTGGGTACTTTTCATGTTTCTTTCCTTTTTTTATGACGAGCACGGCTGCACGTTTTTTTCCCGAATATGCAGTCATCCGAGTTTGCCTGTCAAAAGCGCATCTGATTCGGGTGTTTTTTTGGAAAGGTTCATTGTGAATGACTGTCAACAATCGGTCCGGCCCATGGACGCGGCTGCGAACAGCAATGGGTCGGTTCCAGAACAGCTTTGGACTCTGGTACACTTGAATGGCAGCGTTTTATCCGACTGTCCAAGAAAGGACCATCGGGGAATGCTGGATCTGGATTTTTTGAAAAATGACACCCTGTGTCAACCCGGACAATTCCCTCCTGTTTTGGTATAAAAGTGATTTATTTTAGAGTGTTGACACGACTTCCCTCTGGCTGTATGCAGCTCGATAAAGATGAAAATGATTTTCAACTTCACAATGGGCGCCGCCTGGAGAATGTCTTTGGCGGTGAAAACACTCAAGGGAGGTTCTTTTGAGACGCCTCACGGTAATTATATCTGTATGGGCTTGTCTGTTGCTGGCCGGGGGGCGGCACCAGGTTTATGCCGGGCCCGTTATCGGTGCAGGTCCAGGGTCTGAGCGGGAGCTGACGGACAGGCCGGATACCAAGCCGGTCAAGTGCATCGGGCTGGTCAACATGTCCAACGGGATGGTGCTTCCCAAGGGGAAGGTCACGGCAAGCGTCAAGTATCGGTATGTTCACAAGGATTCGCTCTACGACGGCAGCAAGGAAAAGCATGGAGATTACGGCGGCAAATACGACCGGGTGAATCAATCCCTGCAGTTCACGGCCAAGGTCGGGCTATTCGAAAACTTCGAGGCGCGAATCATGGTTCCGTTCTGGGACAAGCAGGTCAAACGGAAGCCCGGCAATCTGGCAAAACCCTGGGATACGGATACGGTTTCCGGTCTCGGTGACGTTGTGGTCATGGGGCGCTATGCCCTTATGACGCAACGAAGCGGGGATTGGATGAATCTTGCTCTTGGCGCTGGCCTCAAGCTGCCTACCGGTGATGCTGACCATGAGAATGGATGGCCGTACTCGATCGCGCATAAGTATATCGGTCCGGGAGGACAACTCGGCACCGGTTCATGGGACCCGAAATTCGAGGTGGGGGCAACCAAGTTCTTTGGCAGGTCCCGCGTGGACGCGCACATGATGTACACCGTCTCCGGCCAGGGGGCTCATGATTCCCGCAAGGGCAATCAATTCAAATATGACTTGGGATACGGCTATGCCTTGAACAAGTACTTCGACGTGGAGTTGGAGCTCAACGGGGTGGATCAGCAGCGCCACTGGTATGACGGCACCGCCGCGGAATCCACAGGAGGTCACACCATTTACATTACCCCCGGGGTACATTGGAAAATGACGGAAAGCAGTCATTTCTCCGTGGGCGTCCCGGTGGTTGTCTACCGGTATCTCAACGGGTACTCGGCCACCCCGGAGCGAAACAGTCGCTTTGGACTCGGTGAAGATTTCCAGGTTGTGACGCGAATCGGATTCAGTTTTTAACGCTTCAGGAGAATACAATGAAAAAAATACGCATACTGATGATAACTGCGTGCCTGTCCTGCATGGCGCTGCTCATGGCATTTTCGGTGGCCAGCGCCACGCCCCTCAGGGCCCCGGAACGGATCAAGGCCGTCATGGTCGGTGATCGCTTGGTGGACGTATCCCTCAAGCTGGGAATCATTCCCGAAGGTATGTCCGTACGCCTTTCCATGTGGCCAGACAAAGCCCAGGGATTGCCCCTGTCCAGTCAGGTGTTGGGTTGCCCCAATTACGTGACCAAAAAAAATCCGGACACCATCTCTTCGTTCATGAAGGAGCGCGGCATAACGCGCCTTATCCTTGAAAAAAGCAACAAGTTCTGCTTGTACATGAAAGATGTGAATCCTGTGAATGTGGCGGATCTTGTCAAGGATGTCCCGGGCGTGGTCATCGAATACGCGGATTTTACCCACGGCGTGGGGGCGGGTATCGAGGAGGTCGCCAGGCTTCTCGGGAAGGAAGAGCAGGGGCGTGAGGTCCGTGCCGACTATGAAACTGCGATGAAAAAGGTCGAAGCCCAATTGCCGAAAGCCGGATACGGGCGCCGCGTGGTGATTCTCAACGGAAACTATTCGGTCGCCACCGGCAAGACGTTCATCCGCATAGAGGCCCCCGGCGGGTATACCGATCAGTATATCCTCACGCCTTTGGGATGCACCAATGTGGCCGGGGAGATGCTGACCGACAGCATGAAAGTGTCCAAGGGGCATGTCTCGGCAAGCCGGCTCGCGGGCCTCGCAAAGGTAAATCCCGATATTATCGTTGCCACCGGAAACGGGTTTGCCGTTCAAAAGGCCCTTCACGACGCCATGATAAGGAACCCGGCCCTGGCGGACATCCCTGCCTTCAGGAATGGGGATGTCTACAGCCTGCCGTTTTACGGAGATTCCAGCATCCTGGAATATCCCGGTATATTCAGGCAGTGGAGCATTGCCCTGCAGAAGTAGTGTCGCTTGGGCATGATTACGCATCTGAAAAGGGCGGTGACTCGGGTTGCCGCCTTTTTCCAGTTCTCAGGGGCCGGTCCGGCTTGGCCTTCATTCTTCCGGCGACCTTTTTGTGGGCTGGCTTTATCCTGGGTCCGGCACGCTCGGGTTTCAACTCGGGTGACAGGAGGCTGTTGAATGCAGAGAGGGTGTCGTTGCCAGTCCGTTTCCCGCCTATCAATGGACATCCGTGGAGGGAAAAGATATGCTAAGAAATTGGGGTTGCAGGTTGATGCCGTTTGTTGAAGCTTGGGCGTAAAATATAATTTTTTCAGTAGAATATAATCATGCCAACATTTGATTTGCATTTTCATGCCAATATCCACCGGATGCCGAGGAGGAATAAATTCCTCCGGTTGCAGAAGATCCGGTGGTATATGAAGCATTCCGAAATCGATTACGTGGCATCGACAGAGCATTCCTACAAGAAGCCCCTGGAGGCATACCAGCGTCTGGCCGATGCGTCTTCCGGGCTGAAAACGGAGATAATCCCGGGTGTTGAGGCGGTCTCATCCGAGGGCGTGGATATCATTTTTCTCTACCGTTCCGAAGACCAACTCAAGCAGGGGCTCAAACAGGTCCAAACTTTCCGGTGGTCTGTTCGCGACGTGGCCAGGATTGCCGAAGACACCGAATCAATCGTGATCGTTCCACATCCGTTTCATATAGGGAAATCTTCGGCCGGGACCATTTTGTCCGGAAGGGCTTATCAGCGTCTGTTGGAGATGTGTGACTATATTGAAATCCATAACGGCTCGGCCTTGACCGCGGACAAACGCCTGTCCGGGAGTAAGGTCAGGAATCTTTTCAAGAACACCCAGGCGAAATTGGACAAGACCCTGAATCTGCCCATAGAGGACCGTGGGGAAGGCCTCGGTTGGGCCGTGAGCAGTGACGCCCATTATCCTGGGGAGCAGTATGTTGTCGGCGTGACGGACCTGTTCCCCGAGGACGGGGATGACACCTTTGATTTCCTGAAAAAACGCATCCGCTTCGATTCGTATCCGGTTCTTGATCTTTCCGATAGCAAGATGCGAAACAACACGAAATTATTGAGAAGTTTGCAAGGTGTGATCAAGGAAGGTTTGATCAAGAAGTACCTTAAGACACTGGGAAGAACCAAGTCCGTGGTCGCCATTTGTGCCTATTATGGATTGCTCCCCAATTCATAGCGGAGTTGAAGATGGATTATTTCAATGACGAGGAACGTGACAGGCAGAAAGCCTTCGCTGCCAAACGCGATTATGTATTCTTTCCGATCGTCCGTCTGCTGATGGCTGTGAAGGCAACCCCGAACCAGGTTTCAATCGCAGGCGTTGTCTGCCTGATGCTCACGTGTTTGCTGCCGAAATCCCAAGCGGTCATGGCCACATCCCTCATGGCGCTGTACGTGTTCTGCGACGGCATTGACGGCCCGCTTGCACGGCGGATGGGAACTGCGCACCCCGGAGGTTCCCTGATAGACATCGTCTCGGACCAACTTGGCGTGGTCTTTTTGTCTGCTGCGGCAATTTACCATCTGGGCGCCTGGGGTCCGGTAATGGTCATATACGCAAGTTCCTATCTGATTATTATCGGTCTTGCCGTTTATGCGAACTCCCTTGGGATCGAACTCAGGAAGTTCATTCGTTCGAAATACATCTTTTTCCTTTTGTACTTGGGCTCTCTGCTGGCTGACAGGGATTTGGTCACATACTTCTGTGCGGCCTTTGCCTTCCACTACTCCATAGAGACGTTTGAGGCTTTGCGGCGGATATACAACCATCACGCTGAAAAGCTGGAAAAGAGCGTCGAGGGCCGGGCCGACTAGCTTCGGCTCTTAACGCATCCCGCGCCTCCCCCGGGCTTCACCTCCCTGATCCGCGTGCGGGTGAGGATTCCGAGCAGGGTTTTTTCGGCTGTGCCGCCCCTTCGGTTGCCTTTTGGGAGAGCAAGGCATAGCCTGTGGCCGACTTGATTTCGATGTTGACGATTTGTACGGGGGTCTTGATGCCTCCCCGAAACACTGGACACCACCTATGCTCAAATTCAATATCAGGCAGAAAATCGTCTTCGGCATCGCCATCTTCACCCTCTGCTTCGGCTGTATCGCCCTGCTTTCCTACTCGAATACCGTACAACTGGAGCGGGATGTTCTCGTCGTCGAACGTGCTGACGATCTCAGCAATCTCATCCTTGAAACCCGGCGGAGCGAAAAGAACTTCTTTCTCTACGGCGACAAGACGATCTTCAGCAAGGGTATGAAGAATATCGATGATGCCGATGCCCTCTTGTATTCACTCAGTTCCGAGTTCCGACAGGACGTGGTCAAGCAGCGCGGGATAGCGCTCGAAGGGGATTTGAAACAGTATCGCTTGTTGCTTGAGACGATCCTTCGGAACGAGAAGGCAGGTGTCGGCGGCAGCGAACAGGAAGCGGTGGTGGGTGCGCTTCGCGAGGCCGGGCAGCGGCTTGTCGAAAACTCGCGGGCCATTGCCCGGTTTGAAAGGGCAAGCATCCTGTCCATCAACCACAAGCTTCGAACAACGCTGGTCCTGTCCATGATCACCATCGCCGCTGTCATATTCATGCTGGTGATCTTTGTCTCGTCAAGCATCCTCCATCCCCTGCGGCGGGTGCAGGCCGCCACCAAACGCATCACCCTCGGTACCTTTGTGCCGTTGCCCGTCAAGAATGCGCACGACGAGGTGCAGCAGGTCTTTGTTGCCCTGAATTCCATGGTCGAGCAGTTGGCCAAGCGTCAGAAGCAGCTTGTCCAGGCCCAGAAGCTTTCCTCCATAGGCACGCTCGCCTCAGGCATCGCCCACCAGTTGAACAACCCCCTGAATAATATTTCCACCTCCTGCCAAATCCTCATGGAGGACGATGCGCCAAGGGACGAACTGGCGAACAGGATGATGCAGAATATCAAGCAGGAAACCCTGAGAGCCAGGGACATCGTCAAGGGGCTTCTGGAATTTTCCAGGGAACGGGAATATTCCCCTGCGCCGTTTCCGCTTGATCACATCGTGCAGTCCGCCGTGCGCCTCGTCTCGAGTCATGTCCCTTCGGGCATTTCCGTGACCACGGATATCCCCGGCGACATTCAGCTCCAGGTCGACCATCAGCGGATGCAGGAGGCCTTCATCAATCTCATCATCAATGCCGTCCAGGCCATGGAGCAGAAGGAAGGAGCCATTTCAATCGGCGCAGCCAGGGAAGGCGATCACGCCCTGATCACAGTCATGGATACGGGAACCGGCATCAGCAAGGATATCCTTGATCGCGTGTTCGATCCGTTTTTCTCGACAAAGGAAGTGGGGCAGGGGACCGGACTCGGTCTCTACATCGTCTACGGCATCATAGAAAAGCATCAGGGGAGCATCCGCGTCGAAAGCTCCCCGGGCAAGGGGACAACGTTTTTCATCCGCCTGCCCCTTGCAAAGGATGCCGCCACATGCTGACCCAGGCCAAAATACTGGTGGTCGACGACGAGGCCATCGCTCGTGACAACCTCATCCACATCCTGTCCAAGGAAGGGTATGCGGTCACGGCCGTGAGCTCGGGCGACAAGGCCTTGCAGGAGCTCGAGAAGCAGGATTATGACCTCATCCTGACCGACCTGATGATGCCGGGTATCGACGGCCTCCAGGTTCTGGAAAGAGCCAAGGAGATGCGGCCGCCGGTCCAGGTCATCGTCATCACGGGGTACGCTTCGGTGCAGACAGCGGTCCAGGCCATGCAGAAGGGGGCGCACTCCTACGTTGCCAAGCCTTTCAATCTCGATGAGCTCAGGATGCAGGTCCGCAAGGCCCTGGAGCAGCGTGCCCTGTCCGTCGAAGTGCTCCGCCTCAGGCAGGTTCTCGCCAAGGGCAAGCAGGATTTTCCCCTGGTCGGGCAGAGCGACGCCCTTGTGGGGCTCAAGAAAACCGTCAGGCAGCTCGCCGGCATGAGCTGCAACGTGCTCATTCAGGGTGAGACGGGCACCGGAAAGGAGCTGATCGCCCAGGGCGTGCACGTGCTCAGTTCCCGGTCCGAAGAGCGCTTCATGGCGATCAACTGCGGCACGTTCACGGCGGAACTCATGGACAAGGAACTGTTCGGCCATGAGCGCGAAGCATTCACCGGGGCGCAACGCGGGCAGAAGGGAATCCTGGAGGTCGCTGACGGCGGGACCGTCTTCTTTGATGAAATCAGCGAACTGCCGTTGAACATGCAGGTCAAGCTGCTCCGCGTGTTGCAGGAAAGGACCTTTTTGCGGGTCGGCGGGACACAGGAAATCCCCGTGGACATACGGGTCATCGCCGCTGCCAACTGCGACCTGAGACAGAACGTGGCAAACGGGACATTCCGGCAGGACCTGTTCTATCGGCTCAATGTCGTCACCCTGTCGGCCCCGCCGCTGCGCGAGCACCGGGAAGACATTCCGGTCCTTGTCGGTCACTTTCTGGAAAAGCACCGGACTTCGGATCATGCGCTGGCGTCGATCTCTCAGGAAGCGCTGGACATCCTCATGAATTACTATTTCCCAGGCAATGTCCGCGAGTTGGAGAACATCGTTCAACGCGCATTGGCCCTGGCCAGGGGGAGTGTCTTCACCCCGGATCTGCTGCCCGACGAGGTTCGGATGGCCCCCCGGGAAAAGCCGTTGCAAACCCTGGAAGAGGTGGAGCGGCGTCATATTGAAAAAGTATTGCGGGCTACCGGCGGCAACAAGACGCAGGCCGCCATCATCCTCGGGATCGACAGGGTTTCGCTCTGGCGCAAGCTCAAGCGCCACAGCATGGAATAGGAACGGCTACAACAGCGCCAGATCCACCGCGTCGTCCAGTCCGTGGACCAGACGGATATCCAGGCCTTCAAGCACGTCCTCCTCAAGGGAATGCACGGCCCGTTCGCATTTTTCCGGCAGCACGACCGTCCGAATGCCCGCCCGGGCCGCCGCCATGATCTTTTCCCGTATGCCTCCCACGGGCAGCACCTCGCCCAGAAGGGAGAGTTCTCCTGTGAAGGCCATGTCCTGGCGCACGGGGCGCTCCGTCAGCAGTGACAGGAGGGCTATGGCTATGGTCAGTCCGGCCGAGGGGCCTTCCTTGGTCACGGCACCTGCAGGGATGTGGACATGGATGTCCGAGGATTCGAAGAAGTCCGGTGAAATGCCGAATTGTTCGGCGTGGCTGCGGATGTAGCTCAGGGCTGTTTGCGCCGACTCCCGCAGGACTTCGCCCAGGGAGCCGGTAAGGATGAGCTGTTTGTTGCCGCGCATCCGGGCCGTCTCGACAAAGATGATGTCTCCCCCGACCTCTGTCCAGACCAGTCCCGTTGCCAATCCGACCTTGGCCGTGGACCGGGCCACGGTCGTGAAGTGGGGTGTCGCCCCCATGATCTCCGGGATGTCGTCGCCGTTCACTTCACGGATATCGGAGGTCTCGCCGTGGGCCAGGGTCTGCCGCGCCAGTTTGCGGCATAGGGAGGCGATCTGCTTTTCCAGCCCCCGCAGGCCGGATTCGCGCGTATAATCCAGGATCAGGCGCCTGACCGCGTCCGGGAGAACGCGGATCGAGTTTTCCTTCAATCCATGCTGGTAGAGCTGCTTCGGAATCAGGAAGCGGGTGGCGATTTCCTGTTTTTCCTTGATCGTGTAGCTTGAGAATTCGATTTCTTCCATGCGATCCCGAAGGGGGGCGGGCAACCGCTCAACGACGTTGGCCGTGGCGATGAACATGACGCCGGAAAGGTCGAAGGGAAGCCCGAGATAATGGTCGGCGAAAGCGGTGTTCTGCTCCGGGTCGAGAAGTTCGAGGAGCACCGATGTGGCGTCGCCCTGAAAATCCTGAATGATCTTGTCCATCTCATCGAGCATGATCACGGGATTTCGTACCCCGACCTTCTGGATTCCCTGCAGAATCCTGCCGGCCATGGCCCCGACATACGTGCGCCGGTGGCCGCGAAGCTCTGCCTCGTCGCGCAAGCCCGCCAGGGAAAGGCGGAAGAACTTGCGGCCCATGGCCTCGGCAATGGCCTGGCCTATGGACGTCTTGCCCGTGCCGGGAGGCCCGGTGAAGCACAGGACGGGACCGCGCAGGTGCTGGGCCCGGTGGTTCTTCTGCAACAGGTCATAGACGTAATCGCGAAGCTTGGTCAGGTTGACCGGCTTGCTCAGGTATTGGTCCGCGCCCTTGCGCATGGCGGTGACGGCCGTCTTCACGGTGGCATAGCCCGTGAGCATGATGACGCCGGTGTCGGGCCAGCGGCGGCGGAGCGCTTCCAGGAGTTCCAGGCCGTCCATGCACTCCATCTTCAGGTCCGTCACCACGACGTCCGCAGGGTCGCGTTCCATGGCGGCCACGGCCTCCAGGCCGTTGGCCACGGCGGTCACGGTGAAGCCCTCACGTTCGAAGACCAATGAAAGGTTTTCCCTGGCAATGAGCTCGTCGTCGGCCAGCAGTATTTTAGTCTCATGGCGGCCGTGCAGGTTCTTCACCGCCAGGAATTCCAGGATGCGTTCCTTGACCTGGCCCAGGCCATGGTGTCGGGCGTCGAGAATCGTCTCGGCCCGATCGAGATCAAGATCGTCCTTTGTGGTGACGTTCCAGGGCAAGGACAGGATGAATTCGAGATAGTTGTACCCTATGGCATATTCCGGGGAAGACTTGTCTACCTTGGCGAGCCGTTCGTATTCATCACGGGCTGCAACGAGAATCGGTCCGGGCAGCCCGGCAGACTCCACGCGTTTACGGAACGAATCCACTACGGAGTCAACCTGTTCCATCTTTTTTTCAGGTTCGACGGGAGGTTGGACATCTCCAGGCGTTCCATCACCACTCTTCCGTTGAAACCACTTCATCGCTGCAATCTCCGGCAAATTTGAGGAAGGCGTTGTGTGCGAGGACTCGCGGCAAGAGCTACATCAATGTCGCACCGGACAAGCCGGTACCGGCTGAACCCCATGCTCAAGGCGCTGTTACCAAATACCATGATTCAAATAGGCTGTTAACATTGCAATGTGTAACACACCCGGTTTGTCTGCAGTGCAGCGGAGGTGGATTCGGCTGATTTTGTGATAAATCACACAAGTGATTCTGTAATGGTCTGTATTCACAGAGTTTTATTGAAAAAGTAAATGTAAGATTTTTCCTGTTCGGGCATTCTTGTCCGAAAATAGGGCATTTGCTCCTCATCCAAATTGGCGGCCTGCGTTCTTGTGCTGCAAATCGCAACAGTTTCGTATGCGCTGGCAACCGGCATTTCCAGGGGGTGTTGCTGTTTGCCTGTCTCCACGGTGTTGCTATCGGCAACGGTTTGTCGGGTTTGGCAACAGTGGCTATCTTAAAAATATAATAATATAAACATGTTATCTTTCAAAAAAAGACTGGCGTGGTTCTTGATAGCTGAACAGTGAAGAAGCAAACACAGAAAGAAGAAACAGGAGTCAGGCATGACAGCGACGCAGACTGTTAAGGGGTTTTTCGGCAGGCATTATGCGGCAACGGCAAAGGCTCAGTGCAACACGTGCAGTGTCGGCACCTGGGCTATCAACCGCGAACAACATCTATATGCGACGAGAAATGAAAGGGGGCTCTTCTTGAAGAAGTTAATCAAAAGAATCTGGGCGACGGAATTGAAAGAGAACGTTCGTCCCGAATCCGTAAAAACAGCCATGGCAACCACAGCATGTACTCGTAGTGAATGCAAGATACTCATTCTTTGCAAAGGGTGCACTTTTTCCGAAGATGTCATGGAATATGCTGTTGATATGGCTTCCAAGACCAAGAGTGGCATCGTGGCACTCAACCTGGATGAACAGGGCGACAATTTCAGCAGCTTCCGCATGGAGTCTGAAAAGAATGTTGCCACCTTCGCCTGCAAGGCGGCAGACGCGGGATTGCAATTTGCCCATGTCGTCGAACAGGGTGCGGAAGTTTCCGTCGTTGCGCGTTTGTACAGCGAGGACGAGGCTTTCCGATACGTCATGGATGACGTGGTCAGTCAGACCTCACGCAAGCAGATCATTCCTGTGTACACACGGGCCATGTTGCGAGTGAAATAATAGTATTCGCTCTCATATTCACAGTTAGATTTTACTCAGACAAGGTAGACTCATGACTCCAGAGATTATTATGGTCATGGCAGTACTCGGCTTTGCCGTGCTGCTTTTTATATTCGAATGGGTTCGGGTGGATGTCGTCGGCATCATAATGATGGTGTTGCTGCCCCTGCTCGGGCTGGTAACACCAAAACAGGCCATCAGCGGTTTGAGCAGCAACGCGGTCGTTTCCATCATAGCAGTCATCATCATCGGCGCCGGCCTGGACAAGACCGGCGTCATGAATTCGATGGCCAGGGTTATTCTGCGGTTTGCAGGAAAAAGCGAAACGCGCATCATGACCTTGATCGCGGGTACCGTGGCGGTCATCTCCGGGTTCATGCAGAACATCGGCGCAGCTGCACTGTTTCTTCCTGCAGCCAAACGTATCGGCAACCAGACAGGGGTGCCCATCGGGCGTCTGCTCATGCCCATGGGCTTTTGCGCAATCATCGGCGGTTGCCTTACCCTTGTCGGTTCCAGTCCGCTGATTCTTCTCAACGACCTGATGGTCGTCGGCGGCAAGCACTATGACACCTTCGGGTTGTTCAGCGTGACGCCTGTAGGCCTGCTGCTGATCGCGGCGGCTCTTGGATATTTCATCTTTTTCGGTCGCTTCATCCTGCCCTCCAAGGGCGTGGATGAAATCGCCGGTCCCATGTCTTCCGCCCTTGCCGGAACCTATCAGGGCATCGGTTCGCTGCATGAGCTGCATGTGCCGCAGAGCTGGAGCAACGACACGGAGATCATGGCCCTTGAATTGCGCCCCCTGTACTTCTCGACAATCGTTGCCATAGCCCGCGAGGATGGAACACAGGTGTTTGCCCCTGACGCCACGGAGAATATCCAGGCGGGAGATCATCTGGTCTTGTTCGGTCCCCGGGAAATGGTTGAGCACATGGCAGAGAACCTGGGCTGGGAACTGCAACCCGAGCTGGCCTCTTTCGCCGAAGAGCTTTCACCCAACAATGCGGGAGTCATGGAAGGATTGGTGACGCCCCGTTCCGAGTTGGTGGGCGAAACCCTGGCGGACATCCGTTTGCGCGAGAGGTTCAAGGTTTCCCCCCTTGCCATCTTCCGCGGCGACAAGCTGTTCGTCAGCGGCCTGTACAGTTTCAAGATCGAGTCCGGTGACGCCATTCTGCTGCATGGCCGCTGGGAAATGTTCCACATGCTGAAGGAGGGCCACGAGCTGGTCTTCACCGAGGATGTGAAGGGCGAGATCCTCCGTACGGAGAAGGCCAAGATCGCCCTGATGTGGCTGGCGGTTTCCCTGGTCATGATCCTCGGTTTCCATGTCCAGCTCTCCATTGCCCTGCTGGCAGGCGCCTTGGGCATGATCCTGACGAAGGTCCTGACCATCGACGAGGCGTACCAGTCGGTGGACTGGATGACAGTCTTCCTCCTTGGCGGCCTTATCCCGTTGGGCATGGCCTTTGAAAACACAGGTGCAGCCAAGTATATCGCCGACACCATCATGGCCGCGCTCGGGGCTCCCACGCCCGTGATCCTGTTGACCGTCATCGGTATCCTGACCTCGTTCTTCACCCTGGTCGCATCCAATGTCGGCGCAACGGTGCTGTTGGTGCCGCTGTCCATGAACATGGCCATCAATGCGGGGGTCGATCCGCGTATTGCCGCCCTGACGGTTGCCCTGGCGGCTTCGAATACCTTCGTGTTGCCGACCCATCAGGTCAATGCATTGATAATGCGTCCCGGCGGATACAAGACCATCGACTACGTCAGGGCCGGTGCAGGCATGACCGTCCTGTATATGGTGGTCATGATAACAGCCTTGATGCTCTTCTATTAGAACCGTTTGCAGAAGCGCTGGAGCAGGCTCACTGCTCCAGCGCCTTTTGCATGTCCGATTCCGGGCTTTTGGCTGATCATGAAACCGAACGGGCATGCTGTGAACCCGGTTTCAAACCAAAGACTCTCAAGATGGGTTGAATGGATATCCAAGCGTATATCGATTTGCATAATATGCGTTTGGGGTCTTGATAAGATCTGTGGAGAGGAATATTTACTTGGTCGAGCAAGTGTCTTTGATGATTTCGATGCGTCACTCTCCGGGTGGTTTGAGTGGCGCTTGAATGCAGTTCAAATTGGCTGGATTCGTTGTATTAAAGTAATTATATCGTTGACCTTACACGGAGATAGTAATGCGTCCATCACCCCTTCAAGCCTTTTTTCAAAATTTTCTCGGCAGTGCGCCGACCTGGTACAAACTGACCATCATTTCTTTCCTGATCCTGAACCCCTTCCTCATGTTCGGTGTGGATCCCTTTGTGGCAGGGTGGGCGCTTATCGCCGAATTCATCTTCACTCTGGCCATGGCCCTCAAGTGTTATCCCCTGCCTGCAGGCGGTCTGCTCGCCCTGGAAGCGGTCGCCCTGAAGATGACCTCCCCGGAAACGGTCTATCATGAAGCCCTGAAGAACTTTGAAGTCATTCTGCTGCTGATCTTCATGGTTGCGGGCATCTACTTCATGAAGGAGTTCCTCCAGTTCACCTTCACGCGCATTCTGGTTCGGGTCCGTTCCAAGATGCTCATTTCCCTGCTTTTCTGCTTTGCCGGCGCATTTCTTTCCGCCTTTCTGGATGCCCTTACCGTCACCGCCGTGATCATGGCCGTGGCCTTTGGCTTCTATAATGTCTATCATCGGTTCGCCTCGGGCAAGACCCTCCAGGGACCGCACGACCTCGTCGACGACAGTCCAGTCAAGGACAAGGGCAGGGAGGACTTGAGGGAATTCCGCGCGTTTCTGCGCAATCTCATGATGCACGGTGCCGTGGGTACGGCCCTGGGCGGCGTGTGTACCCTGGTAGGCGAGCCTCAGAACCTGCTCATAGGCGGCGAGATGGGATGGCATTTCGTCCCGTTCTTCCTGGAAGTCATGCCTGTATCCATGCCGGTTTTCTTCACCGGTATGCTGACCTGTGTTGCCGTTGAAGCGTTTCATCTGTTCGGATATGGCGCGCAGATGCCCGGCAACATCCGGTCTCACCTGTTGGAAACCGCCATTCAGATGGAAGAGAAGCAGGGACAGAGCGGAAAAATCCGTTTGGTCGTGCAGGCCCTGACCGGAATCTGGCTCGTCCTGGCCCTCGGTTTTCACCTTGCCGCCGTCGGTATTATCGGCCTGTCCGTAATCATTCTGCTGACAGCCATGAACGGTATCGTCGAAGAGCATCGCCTGGGCAAGGCATTTGAAGAAGCCCTGCCGTTCACGGCGCTTCTGGTGGTCTTCTTTTCCGTTGTCGCGGTCATCCACGACCAGGGACTGTTCCACCCCATCATCGAATACGTGCTTCACCTCAAGGGCCAATCCCAGCTCGTCGCATACTACTGCGCCAACGGCCTGCTTTCCGCCATCTCGGACAACGTGTTCGTGGCAACGGTATACATATCTGAAACCAAGCTTCATTTCGTCAATGTCCTGGGCGCCATTCCGGATATCGGCATGACCGGGCAGGCGCTGATGGACAAGCTGACCGACCCCCATGTCGCGCGCGCCGATGTCCTGGCCACCCTGCCCCAGGCCGCTGCGGCCCGGGCTCAGGAAGTCATGTTGAACCTGGACAAGCTGGCCGTGGCCATCAACACGGGTACCAACATCCCCAGTGTCGCCACTCCCAATGGTCAGGCCGCGTTCCTCTTCCTGCTGACCTCGGCCCTTGCGCCGGTCATTCGGCTGTCCTACGGCCGTATGGTCATGTTGGCGCTGCCCTACACCATCACCATGTCGTTGGTGGGCCTGGCTGCGGTCAACTACCTTCTCTAACCGAACCAGCCACAACCATGTGGCGCGCCCGACCCTGTTACAGCAACCCCTTGCGACAGGGGAGGGCGCACTCTTATTGATCCTGATGAAAAGGCCCCGGATGACCGGGGCCTTTCTTCATTACAGGGTCACTCGGCGTATGGAGCCGCCGGGCCGCTGTACCGTACGATGGTATTTCAATGCGGGTTTGCCGAAGGCCATCATGTACACGATCCTGTGGTCATCGGGGATGCCCAGCTTCGTGCACACGTCCGGGGCGATCATGGTCAGCACGGCCTTGGCGATGCCGTCCCAAACCGTTCCGAGGCCGTGACTGTTGGCCAGCAATTCGAAATAGCTCAGGGCGATGAAACAATCCGGTTCAGGGGCGAGAGCATCCTTCGGGCAGGAGGCGACGAGCAGGTGCGGTGCCCCGCGGAAGATGACGTCATTACCGTTTTTACAGCCCTCGAGATACGTTGCTATCCGTTCCATAGCTTCGGGGATTGCGTCGTCACGGAGCGCTTTGAGCGCAGCCTCGGTAGTCATCTCCCGGAAGACATCCATGACCGCCGGGTCGTCGATGACCGTCAACAATGTGGATCGGTTGTTCACCGCAGTGGGTGCATGGGACACCACTTCCAGAAGGTGATGGATGAGCTTTGGGTCCACGCCTTCCTTCTTGTATCTCCGCGTGGATCTCCGCCCCATGAGCAGGGTTTCCATCTGTTCGGGCACAGGCAGATTCCCCTTGAGCGGCAGACTATCCTCGGGATCCTTGCCCAGAATGCTCAAGGCCCCCGGTTTGCAGATGGCCAGGCAATGCTGGCATTGGATGCACAGCGATTCCTTGTCTTCGGCGATGAACGGATAATCGGCCATTTCGATTATTTGCGGCATACAGTCCTTGGCGCATTCCCCGCACTGGGTGCATTTCGCATGATCAACGTGAAAATTGAGCATAAGGGTGTTCTCCTGATTGATTCGGTATGTATTATTTATGGATGGTGTCCCATTTTAGCATGTACGGTGCAAAAGTGAAGTAGGCACTTTTTTGTTTACCAGTATGCTTTAGGTAGTAATCATATGATTTCGAATTGTTGGGCCGGGTTTTCATGTTCTTGACTCAGCCTGTGGCTGCGTGCATTTTCAGGTGCAGACAGTGCATCTATCCGACAATGGCCCGTGTGTCTGTTCTCGAATGCATGGACGTGCGTTTCGTTGGTGCCCCACAGGGCTTGTCCTGAGATTGCCGGGCTGGTACCGAGAAATGTACCATGAAGGCAGACAAGAACCATCCAGCATAGAACATGGAGCGATCATGAGCGATCCGAACATTCCGTTTCAGACCATTGACTGGTCGAGAATCCCCAGGACAGAGCACCAGGGAGAGCAGGGCGTGGCCTATTGGCAGACCGTTCAGCTTCCTGGTTTGCGGATCAGGATTGTCGAATATTCCGCAGGGTATGTTGCGGATCATTGGTGCGAGAAAGGGCACATCGTCCATTGCCTTGAAGGTGAGGTCGTCAATGAGCAGCAGAACGGACCGGACTCCGTCCTGACCCCAGGCACGTCCTATGTTGTCTCCGACGAACTGAGTTCGCATCGGTCGGTCACGAAAACCGGCGTGAAGCTGTTGATCGTGGACGGCGATTTCCTGAAATTGAAGCGTTGATGCGACCATATGGCAGAGCCTGTCCCTGCCGCAACGAATAAGGGCCTGGAAGGTTTTACCTGCACGCCTTTGTTGGCGGTGTTTCGGTTCTCGCCACTCGGGCCGTCAGATTTTCTGCTCCATGGTGGTGAAACAGGGGATGCAGACGGTCTTGCCGCTGAAACGCCGGGTGCGTGACTCCATGACGGTCTCGCCGCAGCAATCGCAGGTCAGGCTTGCCAGAATCATGGCGGGACGCGGCAACCCTTCCTTGAGTTGGGTGACGTCGAACATGTCCTCCAACTCCAACTCCATGAAACGCTCCTTGAGCAGGGTGCGCAGTTCCACGATGCGATCGAGCTCGTCCCGGGTGGCGGAGCCTTGGTCCTGCTTTGCCATGAGGGCGGCCAGTTCCGTGTCCATTCCTGCCCGGATATCGGGGTTCAGCAGGGCGCGCAGACCCTTGCCCGTTTTCCTGTCAAAGAAGGAAAAGGCAATCTTTCCGAAATCCCGGTGCAGGAAATTGCCCTTTCCGTAGGTGCATCCGGTGAGGAACTGGATGGCGTCCACCCCGCACATGTCGGTTTCGGAAACCGCCACCATTTCAATTTCATTCGGGTTTCCCAGTTCGCGCATGGCCAGCTCGGCCGCACGTATGCCGATGGTCAGTCCCGGACAGCTGTGGCCGTGAAAGGAGATGGTCTGTTCAATGATTTCTTCGGAAAAAGTACACGGCATGGATGTTCTCCCTGTGTCTGGTTATCCTGCCGGGACGATCATGGGATGCCCCTGCACAGTGTGGATGTGAACCGGCAGACCGTAGACCTCCTCGACGGTGTCGGAAGTGACCTCGCAGGCCGGTCCGGTGGAATGGATGCGCCCTTCCTTGAGGAAGAGGACCTTGTCGGCGTAACGCAGGGCGGTGTTCAGATCGTGCATGGTCATGATCGCGCCGATCTTGTGTTCATCCACCACGCGACGGAGCATGGTCAGAATGTCTACCTGGCTTTTGAGGTCCAGGGAACTGGTGGGCTCGTCGAGCAGCATCAGCTTGGGCTCCTGTACCATGGCGCGGGCTATGGCCACCTTTTGCAGTTCGCCCCCGCTCAGGCAGTCGATGTATCGGAGGGACAAACGCTCAAGGTCGAGCCGTTTGATCGCCGCGTCCACGATCTTGAGATCCTGTTCACGTGGCCGCCAACGGATGTGCGGCTTGCGCCCCATGAGCACGGCATCGAACACCGTCAGGCGTGCCGTCTCGCTGCGCTGGGCCACGTAGCCGACGCCCAGGGCGATTTCATCCGGCCGCATGGCCAGGATATTGCGGTCTTCGACCATGACTGCCCCGGCTGACGGGCGGTGGATGGCATTGATGCATTTGAGCAGGGTGGTCTTGCCCACACCGTTGGGGCCGAGTATGGCCAGCAGCTCCCCGCCGTCCAATTGGAAATCCACGCCTGCAAGTACGCTGGCGCCGCCGTAGGTGAAATCGATTTCGGAAACAGAAAGGATCATCTGCGTTGCCCCCGTATGATGAGGTAGATGAAAACCGGCGCCCCCATGAACGCCGTGAGTACCGAGACCGGCAGGATGTGGGGGGCGAGAATGAGGCGGGCCACGGTGTCGGACACGAGCAGGAGCAGGCTGCCGCCCAGGATGGATGCAGGCAGGAGAAAGCGGTGATCCGAACCGACAATGCGTCGGGCCATGTGCGGCACCACCAGGCCGACAAAGCCGATGATGCCCAGGAAGGCGATGATCATGGCCGTAACCAGTGAGGCCAGCATCATACCGATCATGCGGACGCGGTCCACGCGTACCCCCAGGCCCTTTGCCGTTTCGTCTCCCGCGTCTATGGCGTTGTAGTTCCAGCTATTGGTCATGAAGTAGAGGGAGGAAGGGATCACGACCAGGGTGATGGCGCCCAGTTCCGCCCAGGATGCACGGGCCGTGTCCCCGAAGGTCCAGAAGACCATGGCGGCCAATTGGACGTCGTCCGCAAAGAATTGGAGGAACATGGTTCCGGCGGTGAACAGGGCACCCAAGGCCACGCCTGTGAGGACCATGATCTCCGGCGTGGCGCCGCGCAGGCGGGAGACGGCGACAATCACCCCGGCGGCGGCCAAGCTGGCGACAAAGGCCGCGCCCGTGGTCAGGTACGGATTGGTGATGCTCACTGCGCCCGTATTGGAGGAAGTCATGATGCCGCCGCCCAGCAGCATGACCGAAAAGGCTGCGCCAAAGGCCGCAGCATGCGCGATGCCCAGGGTGAACGGCGATCCCAGCGGGTTGCGCAGAATCGACTGCATGGTGGTTCCGGCCACGGCCAGTCCTGCCCCGGCCACGATGGCCGCCAGGGCCTGGGGCAGGCGGATGTTCCAGATGATGATGTCCGAACGTTTGGAAACGACAGCGCCGAACAGGCTCGCCGCCACGTCGCCTACCGGAATGCGGGCCGCTCCCAGGGAGACGGCGACCACCAGGGTGACTGCGAGCAGACCTGCCAAAACCATGATCAAGGATACTTTCCAGCCGATATACCGCCGGTATTCGGCCGGGACTTCTCCATCATGGAAATGCATATCAATTCACCGGAACGGGCTTGTAGGCCAGATCCTGGAAGAGATGGTTCATGTCCTTGAAGACGGGTTTGCCCACGAGGAAGGTGTAAATCTCGTCAGCCTTGACAGCAGGGTCGATGTCCTCGAACCGTTCGGGGTACAGTTGTTTGCCGATGAAGAATGCGTTGGCCAGGATGGAGCCGTAGTTCCGGCTATACCAGTTGTACGGCAACAGACCGTATACCTGGCCCTTGGTGACGGCGGTCAGGATCCGGTACGCGGGGTCTGTCTTCAATTCGTGCAATCCGCCCGCTTCCTGTCCCATTTGCAGGGTGGACAGGTCGAGGAACAGGATGCTGGGATCCCATTTGACGATCATTTCCTTGGCTACGTCGGAATGTTGCAGATCCTTGCCCGTAAGCCCCTTGTCATAGGCAACGTTCCTGGCGTTGACAAAGGTAAAGGGCGGGTATGCCGGTTCAGTTGACTGAAAGCCGTGGGGCCCCTTGGATGCGATGCCGCCTACGAACACGGTGGGGCGCTCCTGTTCGGGAATGTCTGCCGTGCGTTGCTTGAGGTCGGCGATTTGAGCATCTATGAAGCTGATGACCTCTTCGGCGCGTTGTTGCTTGCCCACGACTGCGCCCATGATGCGCAGGGACTGATAGAGTTGGGGCCGCTGTTCGCCGAGGTTTCCGTAATTGAGCTCCACCACGGGTATGCCTGTTTTTTGCTGCAACTCTTTGGGGTTGTAACCCATTTTGCCGTAGGTCTTCAGGATTACCTGGGGTTGCGGTTCCAGGGTCAGGATCAACTCGGGATTGTCGTGCCCGCGAAATTCGCCGAAAATAGGCAGGGATTTGAATTGCGGATTGGCCAGGGCGTATGGGCGGGCGTCAAAGGTAATCTTGCGCGTCTCGATATCATCTACGGCCACGATCATGGACTGCGCCTGGAGATAGGTCAGCAGCCGCAGGCTGCCGGGGCCGGAGCAGATGACATGTTCGACCTCTTGCGGGACGGAGACCGTGCGCCCGGAACCGTCAACAATGCTGTTGGTGCCGGTCTGTGCCATGGCAGGGGCTCCAAGGGCCAGTATGAAAAGGAAACATCGGATAATATTTTTCATTTATACACCCGTTGAAAGATACGTTTACAAGATAGGTTGATTAAAATTGACACGAAAAGACAAATAGTAACACTTTATGGATTTAGATGAATCCACTCGATCAGTCAAGAGGGGTAAGAGATTCGGATTGTTGCCGTCTGAAATGCGTTCGTGTATCCGGTTCTTTTGCCCGAAGGCGGAAAAGAAGTTCCTCGCGTCACCGATCTGGAAGGGCAATGAAAAAGGCCGCTCCAGAGAGCGGCCTATCGGGTTTTGTTTGGGCAGGGGTTATTTCATCGGGGTTGCGGCCACCCGCTCATCCTGCGTCATGGCTGCCAGTTTTTCGACTTCCTTGATTTTGAGGCCGAGGCCCTTTGCAACCCTGGTGCCGTAGTCCTTGTCTGCCAGGTAGAAGATGGCGCACTGCCTGAGTTGTATAGGTGCAGGCACACTCTTCATGCTGCCCAGGATGTTGCTGATCAGGTTGGCGCGGTCCTGTTCCGTCATGACTTGGCGGTACAGGTTGCCGGGCTGGACAAAGTCGTCGTTCTTGTGTCCGTAGACATGACGGTCGCCTTCGCCGTCCAGGGGGATGCCCGGCTCGTTGGAAACGTTGTCGGGCGCAGGGCCGTCGAAACTGTTGGGCCAGTAGTTCGGGCCACCGCCGCCGTTGCCGTCCACGCGCATGGCCGCGTCCCGCTGGTAACTGTTTTCCCGCGCGTGTTTGGCCTGGTTGACCGGAATGAGGTGGTAGTTCGGCCCGAGACGGTGCAGGTGCGTGTCGTGGTACGAGAACAGGCGGCCCTGCAGCATCTTGTCGGGCGAGACCCCGATGCCGGGCACGAGGCTGCTGGGATTGAACGCCGCCTGTTCCACCTCGGCGAAGTAGTTTTCAGGATTCCTGTTGAGCACCAGCTTGCCCACGGTGATGGGCGGAACCTCTTTGTGCGGCCAGACTTTGGTGATGTCGAAGATGTCCCAACCAAAGTCCTTGGCCTGTTCCGGGCTGAGAATCTGCATCTCAAGGGTCCATGACGGATAGTCCCCGGCCTCTATGGCCTTGTACAGGTCTTCTGTTGCGTGGTCAGGATTTTTCCCGCACATTTCCGCAGCTTCGGGACCGGTCAGGTTCTTTATCCCCTGGTCGGTCTTGAAGTGATATTGCACCCAGTAATACTCGCCCTTGGCGTTGTACCATTTGTAGGTGTGGCTGGAATAGCCGTTCATGTTGCGGTAGGTCGCGGGAGTCCCCCGATCCGAGAAGAGGATGGTCACCTGATGGATGGATTCCGGCGTCAGCGACCAGAAATCCCAGGCCATGGTGGGGCTTTTCAGATTGGTGGCCGGGTCGCGCTTCTGGGTGTGGATGAAATCCGGGAACTTGAGCGGGTCGCGAATGAAGAAGACCGGGGTGTTGTTGCCGGTCATGTCGTAGTTGCCTTCCTCGGTGTAGAACTTGACGGCAAACCCGCGCGGGTCGCGTTCGGCGTCGGCACTGCCCTTTTCTCCGCCCACAGTGGAAAAACGGGCAAAGACATCGGTCTTTTTCCCCACCTTGGAGAGAAACGCGGCCTTGGTGTATTTCGTCACATCGGCAGTGACTTCGAAATAGCCGTATGCGCCTGCACCCTTGGCATGGACCACCCGTTCCGGGATGCGCTCGCGGTCGAAATGCGCCAGTTTTTCGAGGAGGTGGACGTCCTGCATCAGGGCCGGGCCACGGGGACCGGCGGTAGTCGTATTCAGGTCATTCCCGACCGGGCAGCCAAAAGCTCCGGTCAATGTCTTTTTCCCTTTTTTCATGGTGTTGCCTCCGTGTGGTTGCCAGTTATCGGTTCGGTCTGTCGTTGTGCCTTTGTCGAGTTTGCAGTTATCATTATCACAAAAGACAGTGTTTTGATACCGTCTGGACACTGTTTCAAAAAAGACACAGGCCGTTAATATCATATTATATAATAGTGTGTTTGTGCCGTGATGTGCTAAATTTAAATACTAATAAGGGAAAAAGAACATATGTTGTGTCGCAAGATGATTGTAACTGTTTGTTTCGCCGTGGCATGTCTGTTTCATGCCGGATTGTCCTTTGCCGAACCGGTGCGGATTCTGATGGTCGAGACCATGCCTGTTCCGGCGGTTCTCGAACACGAGAGGGCTTTTGTCGAAGGTCTTGAGCACCTCGGCTACGGTGTGGGCAAGGATGTCGCCATTGACACCATCAAGGGCCAGGGAGATTCAGAACGCATCAAGACCGGGCTTGCGGAATATTTGTCCCGTCATAAACCGGATATCGTTGTCTCTTTCGCGACACTGGCCTCGGTGGCCGCCCATGAGGCTCTTGACGGGACGGATATTCCGTTGGTCTTCTGCGTGGTGTCGGACCCGGTGGGGGCAGGGTTGATCAAGGAAGTGGGTAAACCGACCGGGACCAATGTGACGGGGCTCGTTTTCTCCCTCATGCACCGTGCCAAGATGGATCTTGCCAAAAGCCTTCTGACGCAACCTTTTCCGGGCCGCCCGGTGCGTGTAGGCGTCGTGCATTCAGACTATCCGGCCGCTGTGGCCGAGGTGAATGCAATGAGTGCCATTGCCGACGAGGACGGCAGGATTCGATTCGAATCCCACAAGGTAAAGTTTCGTCCCATACCGGAAGGGTTGGAGTCCATGTTGGCAGAGGCCAGTGAGGGCATTGCCGCACTTTCCTCTGAAGTTGATTATTGGTGGATCGTGCCCGGACCACTTGGGGAAACAGCGGAATTCTCCCGGCTGTTGCTGGATACCACTGTCCCGGTGGGGCTCTGCCACACTGAGAACTGCTGCAAGGGCGGAGGGCTTCTTTTCATCGGTCCCGAAAACGGCAAGGGCGGCAGGCAGGTGGCGTCTATGGTGGATAGGATTTTAACGGGAACAGCGCCTGGAAATATTCCCCCGGTTCCGCCGGACAGCTTTGACATGGGTATCAACCTCACCACGGCGATCGAATTGAACATCGTCATTCCCAGTCAGTATCTGGAACTGGCCGGGGAGCATGTGTGGCGGTAAGATGCGGTTGCGGCGAAAAATAACGTGCGCCATGCTTCCTGCAGTGGTCCTGTCGCTTTTTCTCACCGGATGGATGGTGATCAGCTATGCCACTGAGGCCACACATGAAGCAATTTTTCGCTATAGCCAGGGTGTCCTCGACGCCTATGTGACTCAGGATCTGGCAGCCAGGGCCCGACTGCTCAAGGACAATTATTTGGATAACGTGCCCTCATTTGTGGCTGGCTACCAGCAGGAGGCGTTGGCCGCTGCCGCTGAACTCAATCTCATTTGGCCCGGACATCTGTTTATCATCGATGGGAACAGGGACATCATCTTGTGCACGACTGGAGAGATGCCCGATCGTTTGCCTCCAGCCTGGGATGAAACACTGGAGAAGATGAAGCACTCGACAGAGACGGTTCACGGTCATGTCTCGAGCAGCGAGGGCTTCGTGGCACACTATTTCGAGCCCTGGAATTGGAGCGTCTTCATACTCATCAAAGGCGATTTTCTCCACGCCAGAGTGCGGCACATCTGGCTGACCGTTGCCATCATCGGGGCGATAACCTGTATGGTCCTTGTTTTGATTATTGGTTTCGTGTTGCACAAGCTGATCGTGAAGCCGGTCAATCTGCTCCAGAATGCCACCGAGCAGATAGCGATGGGGGAGATGGGAATTTCCATTCCCGTGGGTGACGGTGACGAATTCGGCGATTTGAGCCGGGATATCGAGGGCATGTCTTACAGAATCCAGCAGTCCCGTGAGAAGTTGCAGCAGGCGGTTGACGAATTGAGGACGATGGATGCGATCAAAACGTCGCTCATAGCCAATTTGTCCCATGAATTGCGGACTCCGTTGACCTCCATAATCGGTTTTGCAAAGCTCAGCCTGAAAAAAATCGGATCCATATCCGGGCTTTCGGAATCCGCGGATGGGGACGGGGCAACTCTGATTGCAGTTCAATCTGCGTTGGAGACCGTGTCGACTCAGGGCGAGTGCATGGAGGGGATGATCGGCAATATCATCACCTTGATCTCGTTGATCCAAAAGGATGCCGCCGGAGAGCGGGAGCCGCTGGATGTCGGCTCCGTTGTCACCCAGATCGCTGATGAGATGCGAGCGGGAATCGAATGCAAGGGGCTTTCCCTGCGGGTCGAGACCCCTGATGAACCGCTGATCGTCCTTGTCGACAGAAGCCAGATCGCCCTCGTGTTGCGGCACTACCTTTCCAACGCCATGGTTTTCACCGGTGCCGGCGGTATCCTGGTGAGGGCAGAGGCCGGTAACGGCGAGATCGTGGTGGAGGTGAGGGATACCGGGCCGGGGTTGAGTCCCGAGAATGCCCGAAAGGTCTTTGACGAATTTTATCAGGCCGGTGATTTGATGACCGAAAAGCCCAGGGGATTGGGCATCGGTCTTTCCATCTGCCGCAAGATCGTTGAACTCCATGACGGTCAGGTATGGGTGGAAAGCATCCCCGGAAAGGGTAGCTCGTTTTTCTTTTCACTCCCGACCCGTTAACCTTTGGTTCGGTTGGCTGGAAGGTGCAGCGGCGGCTGTTCCGGCCGTTATTCCGCCAATTCGCGTGTCATTTCATGATCAACGTGTCCGTTAATGGGGAATGGCACGGACATGCAGTTTCAGTTTTATCGGGTCAGGATGTCGGACCGAACTCATCTTTCGAATCAGTGTGTCGTGTCATGCAGATTGAACGTGGTCTTGCGGCCATGGTTTCAAGCAGGGCATTGGGCATCCCTTTGCTCAGGGAGTGGAAAAGGAGTGCCTCTGCCGTGGCCGGATGCGTTCCAACATCGCCGGAGAACCCGTGCCAGAACGGATCTCCGCATTTGTCCAGATCGCCATATGCGAGGACTTGTTATTCGACCTGCATCGAATCTGGCAGGCCCTGGACGAATTCCTTGATTTCATCCCGGACGCGGCGATACACGGTCAGGATTTCCTCTTCGTCGGAGAGATTTCTGGTCAGACTCGGCGGGTCGTCAAACCCGACGTGTACCACCTTGGTCTTGGCTGGGAAATAGGGGCAGTTCTCATTGGCGTGCCCGCAGACCGTGACCACGTATTCGAATTCCACGCCTTCGGGCAGGTCGGTGACCAGCTTGGAGGCGTTGTTGGAGATATCCACTCCGGCCTCGGCCATGACCTTGACCGCAAAGGGGTTCAGGCCGTGGGTCTCAACGCCTGCGGAGTATGCGGTGAAGGCATCTGGCTTGAGGTGGGCGGCCCACCCTTCGGCCATTTGGCTGCGGCATGAGTTGCCGGTGCACAGGAAAAGTATGTTCATTCGTGGCTCCTACCGGGCTTCCGAGGTTTCACATCTGACATGGCAGATGCCGTTCAGGGATTCCTTGGCAAAGGGGTAATATCTGCGTTTGAAATAGATGGCCACGTTGACCAGGCCGATGAGGACCGGCACCTCCACCAGCGGGCCGATGACCGTGGCAAAGGCTTCGCCCGAGTTGATGCCGAAGACCGCGATGGCCACGGCAATGGCCAGTTCGAAGTTGTTGGAGGCCGCCGTGAAACTCAGGGTGGTGGATTGTTCATAGGTGGCATCGGCCTTCCATGAAAGGTAGAATGAGACCAGGAACATGATCAGGAAATAGATGGTCAGCGGGATGGCGATGCGGACCACGTCCAACGGCAGGGCCACGACCTTGTCTCCCTTGAGCGAGAACATGACGAAGATGGTGAAGAGCAGGAAGCAGAGGGTCAAGGGGCTGATCTTCGGGATGAACACCTGCTCGTACCATTCCTTGCCCTTGAGTTTGATCCCGATGAAGCGCGAGGCCATGCCTGCCAGGAACGGGATGCCGAGATAGATGAACACGCTTTCGGCTATCTGGCCCATGGAGATGTCCACCACCACTCCTTCCAGACCGAACCAGCCGGGCAGGATCGTGATGAAGATATAGGCGTAGACCGAAAAGAAAAGCACTTGAAAAATGGAATTGAAGGCCACCAGTCCGGCGCAGTATTCGGAATCGCCTTTGGCAAGATCGTTCCAGACGATGACCATGGCGATGCAACGGGCCAGTCCGATCAGGATCAATCCCACCATGTAATCGTGGTGGCCGGACAGGAAGGTGACGGCCAGTCCGAACATGAGGATGGGACCGATGATCCAGTTCTGGACCAGTGAGAGGGCCAGCACCTTGTAGTTGCGGAAAACCTTGCCGAGTTCTTCGTATTTGACCTTTGCCAGAGGCGGATACATCATCAGGATAAGGCCTATGGCGATGGGAATATTGGTGGTTCCGACCTGGAAGGAGTCGATGACATCCTTGATGCCCGGCAGGAAATAACCGCTGCCCACGCCGATGAACATGGCCAGGAATATCCACAGGGTCAGGAACCTGTCCAGAAAGGAAAGCCGTTTGATCGTTGATTCCGCCATCATGTTGTCCTTTGTTGTCGTGTTAGTCCGTACAGGTTTCCGTGTTCTTGGTGTCCAGATGGCTCATGAGCCGTCCGTAATCCTGTCTGGCCTCTTTCATGGCCGGGAGGTTCCGCCTGAGCTGTTGGAGTATCAGGGACTGTATTTCATCGGCCGGGGCGGTCAGCGTGTAGTAGACCCACTTTCCGTTGCGGCGGCTCGACACCCAGTCGCTTTTTTTCAGGAAGGACATGTGCCGTGATACCGTGGACTGAGGCAGATCCAGCCCGGCCATCAGGTCGCATACGCAAAGCTCGCCATGGGCCAGCAGCCTGAAGATCCTCAGCCGTGTAGGGTCGCTCAATCCCTTGAAGCGCAACGCAAGGTGTTCCATGAGGGAACATATAAATCCGCTTATGCGGATACGTCAATGGGTCCGTTGTGACAATTTCGTGTCAATCGGAACGGTGGAGGTTTGCGGGATTATTCCGTATACGATGTCGGGAAGGGAGCGGTTCATGGCCTGTGCATGGAGGATTATTATTTTGCAGGCTGCAGAGGTATCCCTTGGCAACAAAGTTGAATTCGTGCTTTGATTGCAGTCCGGCCCGTGCTACTGGCCGGATCGAACAGACCAAACAGACAAACTGCTCGGTACCCGGAGCAGGGAGGAACTCAGATGAAGCCAATTTTACGGGAAGTATTCAGGACCTATGATATTCGCGGCATAGTTGACAGTGATTTCGATGAAGAATGGGTGGAACGCCTGGGCCGGGCTTGCGGAACGTATTTTCTGCAGCACGGTTCCAAGGTGGCCGTGGTCGGCCACGACTGCCGCCATTCATCCCCGGCCTATGCCGAGGCCATGACCCGCGGACTCAATGCCACCGGCGTTGACGTCATCACCATCGGCCAGGTTTCTTCACCGGCCTTTTATTGGGCGGTCACCAAGTTCGGTGAAACCGCAGGGGTCATGATCACCGCCAGTCACAATCCGTCGGAATACAATGGATTCAAGGTCTGGCAGGGTGTCAGCACCATCCATTCTGAAGAGGTGCAGGTGGTCTACGACATCATGGAGAAGGGCGATTTTCCCAAGGGAAGCGGCTCTGCCCGGCATGAGGAGATCCTTGGCAAGTACGTCGAGGAACTTGCGGCCGACGTCACCTTCAAGCGGCCTGTGAAAGTGGTCGTCGACGGAGGCAACGGCACGGGCGGCACCCTGACGGCGGATGCCCTGGAGCGGGCCGGTGCTGAAGTGATCCGTCTCTATTGCGACCCCGACGGCGATTTCCCCAACCACCACCCGGACCCGGTGGTGGAGAAGAATATGGCGGCCCTGCAAAAAACCGTGCTGGCGGAAAAGGCCGATATAGGCATCGGTCTGGACGGTGACGGCGACCGTATCGGCGTGGTCACGGAAAAGGGCGAACTGCTCTTTGGCGACCAGTTGGTGGCCATTTATGCCCGCGACATCCTCAAGACGTTTCCGGGCGCGTCCATCATCGGCGAGGTCAAGTGCTCCCATCTCATGTATGCCGACATCAAGGCCCACGGCGGGGACGCGGTCATGTGGAAGACCGGCCACTCCCTGATCAAGGCCCGTATGCGCGAGATCGATGCCAAATTCGCGGGCGAGATGAGCGGGCACATGTTCTTTGCGGACCGGTACTACGGCTTTGACGACGCCACGTATGCGGCCCTGCGCATCGTGGAGATATTGAGCCAGTCCGATGAACCGATGAGCGGTCATCTCAAGACATGGCCCAAGACCTATTACACCCCGGAACTCCGGGCGGAGTGCCCCGAGGCCCTCAAGCCCCGGGTGGTGCAGAAGGCCGTGGAGTATTTCAGCTCCAAGTTCGATGTCGTGGACATCGACGGCGTGCGAGCGATCTTCCCTGACGGCTGGGGGCTTATCCGTGCCTCCAACACCCAGCCCGTGCTGGTTCTGCGTTTCGAGGCCGAGACCCAGGAGCGGCTGGACGAAATCAGGACCATGTTCGAAGACAAGCTCAAGACCTGGATTGCCGAAGGCTAGACGCCATATCGAATCAACACAGTTGCGCCTTCCATACGGACGGCGCAACTTTTTTATGCCTCCTGCCCCCCCCACTCCCTCTCCCTTCCTAACCTTTTCGGGTCGCTCCGCGAACCAGCCCGATATATTCTTCTCAAACTGGAGCAATTTCGGGTGGCCAGCACCTGAACAGCGGCTCTTTTCTTCCGAAGTCGTCTGATAACGCGATCAGGCTTCCGGGAGTGTGTCAGATGTGCATTTTTTCGGGCGCAGCCGCCCCGCAGCCGTATTCCCAGACGGCGAGGACTCGGCAAGGCCGAAAAATGTGCAGATGGCCTGCTCCCGTAAGCCGCACTACGAGCGGGTCCGGCCCCAAAAAAAGGAAAGACCGGCATCGGGGGCGATACCGGTCTTTCCCATATCGGGGGTGAGAGTGGTTTAGGCTTTTTTGACTTCGATGAAGTGTTCCTGCATGGCGATGGCTCCGCCGCCCTTGTCCCAGTTTCGGATGCCCTTGGGCATCAACTGGTTGTCGGCGGCACCCCGGCCGCGTGCGCGGGATTCGCACGGCAGGTCATGGCCGAAGCCGTGGACCATGAATACGGCTTCGGGATGGATGAAGTCAGTGACGAACGCCTTGATCTTGGCATTGTACCCGTTGTTGCTGACGGTGACGTAATCGTCGGTGTTGATGCCGAGCGCTTGGGCGCGTTTGGTGTTGATCCAAAGGACGTTTTCCGGCATGCGCTCGAAGAGCAGGGAGTTGTTCACCGTATGGCCTTGAGTGTGCAGGGCGCAGCGGCCGAAGGTGATGCGGAATCTGTCCGCAGGCGGCTGTTCGGGGGAAATGTAGGGCTTCAGCGACGACTCGCCGTCGGCTTCAAGCTTGGCGTCGATGATCTGCACCTTGCCGGAGGGGGTCTTGAAGGACCCTTCCTTGACCGGTTGGTACAGGGGGTCGGCGGCCAGGGAAACGATGCCGGTTTTTTCGAAGTCTTCCACGGACACGCCGGTGCCTTCGAGTTGGAATTTCCAGATGTCCTCGATATTGTCGAAGTCGAGTTCCTTCAGGCCCATGCGTTTTGCCAGCCCAGCGTATATTTCCCAGATGGCCTTGGTGTCATACAGCGGCTGCATGGCTCGTTTGCGCACCTGGAAGCACGGCTTGGGACCGTTCTTGGTCATGATGATTTCGTCCCGTTCCAGATAGGGCGAGATCGGCAGGACCACATCGGCGTACCAGGCGGTGTCGGACCAGGAGAAGGTCGCGGCCACCAGCAGTTCGATATTGTCCCACATGGATTTGACGTCGGCCATGTCCGGGAAGGCCATGAGCGGATCGTGCCGCTGGACGATGTACGCCTTGATCGGATACGGGCTTTCGTCTTCGGCGGCCTCGTATGCCAGGTTGACCAGGCCGGGACCGGCGTCGAAGTGCTTGCGTCCGTGCATCCAGCCCACGCCGTCGGCGCGCTTGCCCTCGGGTTTCGGGTAGAGTTCCATGAAGCTCTTGAGACCCTTGCGGCCCACATCGCCGGGCTTGTTCATGAAAGGCAGGCCGCCCTTGGCGCCGACCGCGCCGAGCAGGGCGTTGATGATGTAGATCATGCGGGTCATATTGAACGAGTCGGTGTAGCGCGCGGTCATCCAGCCCGGATGCCAGATGACGCTGGGTGCGCCTTCGGCGAGCTGTTGGCAGAAATCGATCAGGGCTTCTGCGGACACGCCGGTTTCCAGGGCGGCCCACTCGGGCGTATAGGGCTGGACGAATTCCTTGAGCTTGTCGAAATCCTCCACCCAGTCGGCCACGAACTTCTTGTCGTACAATTCATTATTGATGAGAACGTTGATGACGGCCAGGTTGAAGCCGTAGTCCGTGCCGGGACGGATGAGGAAGAAATTGTCGGCCTTGGTGGCCGGGACATTGGCGCGGATGTCGATGACCGTCAGCTTGCAGCCCTTTTCCATGCCGGTGAGCAGGTTGTTGACCTCGGCCACGTTGACGGCTTCCATGATGTTTCGCTGTTGCAGGATGACGTGCTTGGCGTTCTTGAGGTCATAGGAAACGCTTTTGCGGCCGAACCCGAAGACGGACAGGGCGGCGTTCTGCACGTTGCGGGCGCAGGCCGAGTCGTGGTTGTTGTAGTTGGCCGTACCTATGCCACGAAGAAAGGCGCGGTAGAAGTCGCGGAAGGGGCCGCCACGGTCGGAAAAGAGGACCGAATCCTTGCCGTAGGAGTCCTGGATACGGGTCAGTTCATCGGCCACGTAGTCCAGGGCTTCGTCCCAGGAAACCTGTTTCCACTTGCCTTCGCCCCGTTTGCCGGTGCGGACCATGGGATACTGCGGACGTTCTTCATCATAGGTCAGGGCCGTTCCGGCCGCGCCGCGAGGACACAGGGAGCCCATGATGCCGGGAGCATCCGGGTTGCCCTGGATATACTCGGCCTTGCCATCGACCACCTCGACCTCGATGGGGCAGCGCACCGAGCACATGCCGCACAAGCTTTTCACATATTCCTTATTCATACGCTTCCTCCAGTACAGACGGGGATGAATGTGTACAGTTCTCTATATGCTGTGGACCGTATCTTTGTCAGACAAGCCTCTGCAACACATTACCAGCATGTGAAAGAGTGCACATTATTTTTCTTTATTTAAACGTGAAAAACAGGTTATATTGCTGTTTGATTGAGAAAAGTATCACAAGCCAGGAGTTCATTGACCGTGAGCCTGTTTTTCTCCAGTCCTTAGTCATCATTAAAACTGCGCTCCAAACACGAAGTCTTGAGAGGTGGATATGGCCGGTTATAGAATTAAATTTGACAAGAAACGTTGTATTGCCTGCAACGCCTGCCTGATTCACTGCAAGGTGAAGAACAAGGTTCCTGCGGGGTTGTCCCTCAACCGGATGGAGGTTGAGGGGCCCATTGCCGGCAAGGACGGCAAGCCTACAGCCAAACTGAAATACCAGAACTGTATGCATTGCAAGAAGCCAGAATGTGTTGCCGCATGTCCGACCGGGGCCATGTATAAGCGCGAGGACGGGCTTGTGCTGGTGCATATGGACAAGTGCGACGGCTGTAAGGCCTGCATCGAGGCATGTCCCTGGCAGGTTCCGGTGTTCAACGAGGTCACGGGCAAGATTCTCAAGTGTGATTATTGCGTGGACAGGGTGGATGCCGGCGGCACACCTGCCTGCGTTGTCGGCTGCACGACCAGCGCACTCAGCTTCGTGCGTCCGGAATAGACTGGTACAAACTTCGCGGTCCTGGGGCGGCGGAGTAATCTTTAGGGGTTCTTAACTATTATTCATTGAGGAGGAGGTAACAGTGTTACGTTCCAAAAAAACTCTTCTGATGTTGGCCTTGGTAGCTGCCGTGTGTTTCATGGCAGAGCCTGCCATGGCCGATCGTCTGGCTGATGCCATTGCCGAAGCCCAGCCCACAGGCGAACCCGGTTATCTGGGGATCCCCGGCGGACCGCAGCTCAACATCATCATCGGCCTTGTCTGGGCGATCTGGGTTGGCTGGATTTTCTCCACTGTCGGAGCGTTCGGCGGCATCATGGCCGGTGTCGGCCACATCACCATCTACGGACTGGGCGATTACGCCAGCTCTTTCGGCAAGGGTGCCAAGCTGAACAAGGTCGTCACCGACTCCATCCGCGTGTCCAACCAGTGGCTGGTGGGTTGTTCCGCAGCCCTGTCCTCCTTCAACTACTGGAAGGCCGGTCGCCTGGTGCTGCCGCTGGGCATTGCCCTGGCCATCGGTTCCGTGGCCGGTTCCTGGCTGGTGCCCTGGCTCACCGCAGGCAAGATCAGCCTGAAGGCCTACATCGGCTACTTCGGTCTGTTCGTCCTGTTCCTGGGCTGCTACCTCTTCTATGAAACCACCCCCAAGGGTCAGGAAAGCAAGAAGGCCGCCAAAAAGGCCGCCGAAGCCTTCCAGAAATCCGTCAAGGAACAGCAGGCCGGCGGTACCGTGGACATGGCCGAGATGGGCGTCAAGGTCCAGAAGTTCACCCCCATGGCCTGTGAATTCACCTTCTTCGGCGTCGAGTTCAGCTTCAATCCCCTGATCCCGGTTGTCGGCGGTTTCTTCATCGCTGCTCTGGCTTCCTTCCTGGGCGTTGGCGGCGGCTTCCTGCTGGTGCCGTTCCTGACTTCCGTGGCCGGTCTGCCCATGTATCTGGTGGCCGGAACCTCGGCCATGGCCGTTTTCGTCGGCATGGTCAACTCCATTGCCTCCTACATGATCCTGAAGTCCACTCCGATCGAGTGGAGCCTGATCGGCGCCGAGCTTGTCGGCATCGTCATCGGTTCCGTCATCGGACCCAAGACTTCCAAATACATCCCGGACATCTGGCTGAAGCGCATCTTCATCGTGCTGGCTGTCTACGTGGGTCTCAAGTACACCCTGAAGGGCTTCTTCGGAATCCTGCTGCCCATCTAGTATCTGAACGGAACAACGGAGGCCGCCCGATCCGGGCGGCCTCCGTCAAACACAGGAAACAGCATGACCGGTTTCATGATTTATGAATTTCTCGATCCCTGGTTGATCTGGGCCTTCCGCACGAGCGGCAACCCCTACGTGGGTTTTGCCATAGGCGTGTTCTGGATCTGCCTTTTGGCCACGATCATCGGTGAACTGGGCATGGCTGGCGTCTATTTCCTGAACAAGAAGCATTTCGCCACCATCAATCGCGACATGATCGATCACCACAACTTTTCGGTCAAGGCGCTTGGTGCCAAGGACAAGACCGCGTGGAAGGCCTGCAACTCGTTGGCCAATGACGCGTTCGGCAAGAATTTCTTTGCCCGCATCGCCCTGTTCGCGTCTTCGCTGTGGGTGGTGCCTTTCGGCATAGGCTGGCTTTTCTACCGCTTCGGTGAAGTGGATTTCACCGTTCCCCTTCTGGGCGAGGTCAGTCCGGCCTTCATTTTCATTCCGGCGTATATCCTGACCCGGTATCTCTTCAGCCTGTCCAAGCCGTGGCTGCCGTTTTTCCGCACCATCCAGCAGCGGGTGAAAGAGAACGAGGCCGGAGACGAGATGATGACTTTCGTCGATCTGCTCGATGAAAAAGACAGGGCCACGGTCTTGAAGAAGCGGCCAGCGCCTCAAGGCTCTTAGGATGTAGACAAAATGAAAGCCGCCCTTACGGGGCGGCTTTGTTCTTTGATATGATCGGCGGGTCGGAATCTATGGCCCGACCTTTTTCACCGCTTCCATGAAGCCGGGGAGGTCGGACGGTCCGAGCAGGTAGAGCCGGTCTGCGGTCTGGATGCAAAGGACGTCCGGCCGGTTGCTCACGATGACCGCCTCGGTGCCGTCCTTGACCTCTACAACGCCGGATTTGTAGCCGCCGAAGGTCATGTACTTTTTGGTTTTGCCGATCTTGAACGTGTCGTCGGTGGCCAGGTTCACCGGAAAGGTCTTTTCCACCGATGCCCAGGGGATGACTGCCGAGGCAAAGGGCGGGGCAGCCAGGAGCACTCCTTCCTCGGCCACGGTGATGACGGCGCGTTTGGGCGTGATGTACAGCATGTACCAATAGAAAAGAGAGAGCGGTCCGGCCACGGCGATCAAGCAGATGCCGGTCCAGGTCAGTCCCGAGTTGAAGCTCCAGGCCACTGCCGCAGCCACGCAGGTCACGGCCAGCAGGAAAAGGGTCAGGACCAGTTTGCTCATGGGGATCTTGTATGTGGATGCCATGTCTATTACTCCTTGGGATTGCGCGTTGGTGCGCGCCTGGTTTTTATACTGTCTCCGGGGTACATTGCCAAGGGATTAAGACATATTGGACTGCGGACTGAATTTCTGTATGGTTTCAGAGGGTGTTCCGAACATGGCACGAGGAGCGTTGGATACAGACAATGATGAATAAAGCGAGAGTCCTGATCGGGATGATCCTGCTCCTGCCGGTTTTGGCGGCGGGTCTGGTTGCGTGCACGGACGAGGAGCCTGTGCGGGTCGATCTGTCCAAACGCGAGGCCTTGGTGGCCCCCAGGCAGGTGGATGCCATTACCTATGCCTATCTGCCCCAGTATTCGCATACCATTTCCTACCAGCGCCACCGCCGGATGCTGGAATACCTCCGGCAGACCACCGGGCTGCCGCTTCGTCAGATCTTTCCGGATACCTTTGACGAGCACATCAAGATGGTCGAGCGTGGGGAGATAGACATCTCCTACTCCAATCCCTTTGTATATGTCAGACTGGCCAAGGCCGGTGCCCAGGCCTTTGCCCGGGTCATCGAGCCGTCGGGTGAGCCGAATTTCAGGGGACAGATCATCACCCGGAGTGACAATGCCGAAATCCGGGATATAGCGGACTGCCGAGGCAAGCGGTGGGTTGCCGTGGACCCTGATTCCGCAGGCGGCTATCTTTTCCCGTTGGGACTTTTCTTTGACAACGGCATCCAGGTGGAAGACTTCGAAACCGTGGATTTTGCTCCCGGCCCCGGCGGCAAACAGGAAAAGGTCGTATTGTCGGTGTACGCCGGAGTTTACGATATCGGGACCATTCGCAAGGGAACCCTGGATGTGGTGGGAGGGAAGATCGACCTGGGCGCCATTCGCGTCCTGGCGGAGACCCGTGCCTATCCCGGCTGGGTTTATTCGGCCAGGAAAGGACTCGATCCCGAGGTGGTCGAGGCCATTTCCAAGGCCATGTTCGCCCTGGATCACGAAAACGAGGCCCACAAGCTGATTCTGAGCGCAGCCGGTATTCGCGGCGTCATTCCGGCCAAGGATATCGACTACGGCCCGGTCAGGGAACTGGCCGAAAAACTCGGTCTGGACCGGTAGGCAGGGTCGGCCATGCGTCTTTTCCCCAGGCTTCGGTTTCGTACAAAGCTCAATCTGGGCATTGGGTCCATCCTTGTTGCCATGGCCCTGCTGCTCTTGCCGCTGATAGGGACCATGAGCGCCAGATCCCTGGTGGAGGAAAGCAAGAAACGCGGTTCGGCCCTGGTCGAAAGTCTGGCCATTCGCGCGGTGGACCCCATGCTCGCGCGCGATTTTTTGCGGTTGAAGAACATGGTGGACGAGCAGAGTTCCGTGGAAGACGTGGCCTACGCCTTTGTTCAGGACAAAACAGGCCATGTCATGGTCCACACTTTCCAGAAGGGTTTTCCCGTGGACCTGCTTGTCGTCAATCAGGATGTTGCCGATGAGACCGTGCATATTCAACTGCTGGCTGACGGTTCCCGCCGTATCTATGATTTTGCCGTGCCTGTGCTGGTTTCGGACGGCCACCTCGGGACCGTGCGCATCGGGTTGTCCCAGGCGCGCATACAACAGGCCGTACAGCACCAGATCACGCTCATGGCCGGTCTTTTTGCCGGTGCCCTGATCCTGGCCACCTCCATAGGCACCATCTTTGCCAGGCGGGTCACTGCCCGGCTGGGGCGGTTGCGGACCCATGCCGAAGAGATGCTTACCGGCAATCTGGACACCCTGTCGGGGCCGACGAGCGGGGTGCATTGCTGGGAAAAGCAGAACTGCAAGATCACGCAATGCCCGGCCTATGGCGAGGTTCGTCGCCGCTGCTGGTATATTGCCGGAACCATGTGCCCGGACTGCAACAACGAGGGGAATTTTCAGTGCCGCCTGGAGTCGTGCCGAAAGTGCTCGGTGTATCGTGAAAATGCGGGCGATGAGATTCAGGATCTGGCCGAAACCTTTGATGTCATGGCCCTGACGCTCAAGACGCATATCGATGAGCTGTGCGATGCGGAACGCAACCTGCGCGACCAGCAGCGGCTCATGCGGACCATTTTGGACGTGACCCCGGACCGCGTTTCCCTGATCGGGCCGACAATGCGTTATCAGGGTTGCAACAAGAGTTTTGCGGAATCCGTGGGCATGTCCTTGGCCGAGGTCGAGGGCAAGACCGATTTTGATCTGTTCGAGGAAGCCGAGGCCGAGGAGCGGCACCTGGCTGCCCGTGACATCCTTGAATCCGGCGCCCGGCTGGACACCCAGGTCAAGGTCCAGGGTGCGGACGGAGATCGGTGGTATCACGTGGTGTGCATTCCGGTCCTGAACGATGAAGGCCGCATTGATGGGCTGCTCCGCACGGATCGCGACATCACGGACATCAAGAGTTATGAGAACCAGCTTATCCAGGCGCAGAAGATAGAGTCTCTGGGGTTGTTGGCCGGAGGTGTGGCGCACGAGATCAACACCCCTCTCGGCATCATTCTCGGCTATGCCCAGTTGCTGCAGGAAGATGTGGAATCCGGCAGTCAGATTCACCAGGATCTGGCGATCATCGAGAAGCAGACACAGGTATGCAAGAAGATCGTTGCCGACCTGCTCGGATTCTCACGGCAGTCCGAGTCCGCCAAGCGCGAGATGTGTTTCAACAACTCCGTCATGGAGGCGATCAGTCTGGTGCGCCATACCTTGGAGTTGGACAAGGTATCGATTCTCACCCAGTTGGACGATCGTTTTCCGATCATCTACGGCGATCCGGAAAAGCTCAAGCAGGTGTGGATCAACCTGCTCACCAATGCGCGCGATGCCATGAGCGGCAAGGGCGGAACCATCCTCATCCGAACCCGCCTGGACGCCCCCATGGGCATCGTGTCCCTGTGGGTGGCGGATAACGGTTCGGGCATCGGCGAGGACGTGCTCAAGAAAATTTTCGATCCGTTTTTCAGCACCAAGGCCGTGGACAAGGGAACAGGTCTCGGGTTGTCCGTGTCGTTCGGTATCATCAAGGACCACGACGGTATGATCCGGGCCATAAGCCCGGTTCCGGAAGACTTCGGTTTCCCGGCGGTCCAAGGCGGGCAAGGCGGAGTCGGTACAGTCTTTGAAGTCAATCTCCCCCTGGATCATCAGATGGGGGAAGGTCAAGAATCCGAAAAGGAGTAGAACATGGCGAATATACTGGTTCTGGACGATATCTCCGATGCCGGGGTGCTGGTCAAACGCATCCTGGAACGCAAGGGGCATACTGTGGCCAATTTCACCGAGGAGGAGGACGCGCTCAAACATGCGGCCGGAAATCCGTTGGACCTGGTCATCCTGGACATCAAGCTCAAGAAGATGACCGGTGTGGAGGCCCTGGAGGAGTTCAAGAAGATCAACCCGGACGTGAAGGCGATCATGCTCACGGGCTATCCCACACTGGAGACGGCCCGTGAATCGTTGCGCCTTGGGGCCAAGGAATATTGCGTCAAGCCCATCAACAAGGAAGAGCTTGAAACCAAGGTCGAAGAGGTCCTCGGGGCCGACGGCTGATCATCCCTTTTCCCGCATCGCCGATGAGTGCCGCCATCACGTTTTAGCCAAGGAACGCCCATGCACATCAAGCAACTCTTCAAGCATTGGACTTACCAGGTGTTTGCACCCGGAACCCTGCTTCGGCGCAAGTACGAGGCGTTCAAATCATTGTTGGCACACGACGCCGTGGCCCTTGAACTGATCGCCGATCTTGAGGAGATGTTTTACGGCAAGCGGCTGGCGGACCGGCAGCGCGCAGTCTGGCTGACCAACCGGCTGTCGAACGCCGTGAGCACCATGGCCGGTCAGCTCATGGAGATGAATCCCACCCGGTACATGGATCTGCCGGAGTACTTCCGCAAGATCGATTTCTACGTGCGCATGGCCATGGAGCTGGAACAGCCCGATGTCGGCCCTCCGTATATTCTCACCCTGGAAGAGGCCGGTGCGTTTCCTCGACTGGCGGGCGGCAAGGCCTCCAATCTCGGTCGGGCCAAGGCCGAGAGCGGCGTGCCGGTGCCGCCGGGTTTTGTCGTTACGGCCAACGCGTTTAACTACTTCATCGATTTCAACGGCTTGAATGAAGAGGTCGAAAAAAGGCTTCGTCAGATGGTGGTGGGGGATCGCGATCTGCTTGCCCGGCTTACGGCCGAGTTGCAGGAGTTGATCCTGGCCGCTGAAATCCCGGAGGAAATAGCCCGCGGCATCCGGTTCGGCGTGTCCGAGATAATCGAGGGAGACGACCTGATCGCGGTCCGGTCCAGCGCCCTGGCCGAGGACGGTGAGATATCCTTTGCCGGTCAATACGCCTCGGAGCTCAATGTCCAGCCCAACGACGTTTTGGAGGCCTACAAGCGGGTGTTGGCGGGCAAGTATTGTCCCCGTGCCATTTCCTATCGCATTTCCAACGGATTGACGGACAGCGAGACGGCCATGGCCGCGCTGGTCATTCCCATGGTGGAGGCGGAGACAGCCGGTGTGGTCTATTCCCGTGATCCCGACTGCCGCGGCGGCAACGCCATAGGCGTGTACGGCGTGCGCGGGCTGGGACACGGCCTGGTGGACGGTTCCGTTTCTCCGGTAAAGGCCACATTGACACGCGAGAAGGTGCCCCGCCTGGATGAAGCCTGCACCCCCGACGAGGGAGGGTTGCCTTCGGAGGCATCCCTGGTGGAGCTGGGCCGTTTGTCCATGCAGTTGGAAGACGCCTTTGGCTGTCCTCAGGATATCGAGTGGGCCGAGGACGTGACCGGGAAGCTGTTTATCCTGCAGGCCCGTCCATTGCAGCAGGAGCGGGATAGGGCCGCAGAGGACCATGCTCCAGTGCCGTTTTTTGTCATGCCGATTGCGCAGGGATTGGAGCGGGCGTCCACAGGCGCCGGGTGCGGTCCAGTCTATTTCGCAGCCACGGGCGAGGCCCTTGCCCAGATTCCAGAGGGGGCCGTGGTGGTCACCCCGACCTTGAAACCGGCGTTGCTGACGTTCGTCAACAGGATCAACGGCGTCATCGCAGGGACGGGCAGTCGGGCGAGCCATTTCGCCTCCGTTGCCCGCGAGTCGGGTGTGCCCGTGGTGGTGGGCGATCTTGATATGAATCTTGAACCCGGCCAATTGGTCACCGTGGACGGCACGAACGGAGCCATCTACGACGGGTGCGTGGAAGAGATCATGACCCGCGCCCGGGAAGGACAGCTGGTATCCGAGCGGGTGGTGGAGCAGTACTCCAAGGTCTCGCCCCTGACGGTGAAACTCTCTTTGACCGACCCTCAGTCCGAAGATTTCACGCCCATGGGCTGCAAGAGCCTGCATGATGTGGTCCGCTTCTGCCACGAGAAGGCCGTGAACGAGATGTTCACGCTCATGGACAAGAAGGGACGCGGGATGCACGCGGCCAAGCGCCTGGCGACCAATCTTCCTCTGGTCATGTATGTCCTTGATCTGGGCGGCGGATTTTTCGAAAATGCAGGCGAGGGCAAGACCGTCTCGCCCCAGGATATAAAATGTCGGCCCATGTGGGCACTCTGGTTCGGGCTTTCCGATGAACGGGTCGCATGGCCTGCGCGGTTGACGGCCATGGATTGGGAGGAGTTCGACAGGATCTCGGGCGGTATTTTCAGCTTCGATTCCAAGCTGCTGGCGAGCTACGGTCTGGTCTCGGAAGACTACCTCCACCTGATGGTCCGGTTTGGCTATCACTTCTCCGTGGTCGATGCCATCTGCAGCCCTGACTCGGATGCAAACTATGTCAATTTCCGGTTCAAGGGGGGCGGAGCCGGGTTTGATCAGCGGCTGCTCCGGTTGGAGTTCATCCGTGGTGTGCTGGACCGGTATGGATTCGAGACCTCCACGCGCGGCGACATGATCGACGCCAAGTCCGTTCGGCTGGGAGAGAACGAGACGCACCGGCTGCTGGTCCGGCTGGGCTATCTCATGGCCGTGACCCGGCTTATGGACATGCGTATGGAAAACGAGGAACAAGTGGCAGCCGAAGTGGAGAAATTCCTGGTCGATGCGGAGAAGCGCAATGAGTGATTCGGAGAAGGAGCTGGCCTATAAGGTGATCTGGGTCACGGACCAGCTCGGCGTTGGACATGCTCCCATGAGTCACCCACAGCTCAATGCCATTCGGGCGCAGGGCGTGGACGCCATCCTCAATTTGTGCGGCGAGTTTTGCGACCTGCACGACATCGAAAAGGACGCTGGATTCGAAGTCCATTACCTCCCCCTGGAAGACGAGGAGGCCCCTGGTCTCATCGAACTGGAAAAGACCCTTGCGTGGTTGGACGAGGCCATTTATCTCGGCAAGAAGGTGCTCATTCACTGTCGTCACGGTATCGGGCGGACCGGTACCGTGCTCAACGCCTATCTGCTCAGGCGGGGGTTGGGGCACAAGCTGGCTGGCAGGGCGCTCAAGAAGCTCAAGAGCAAACCCGCCAATTTCGTACAGTGGCGCACCGTCCGAAAGTACGGCAAGCAGTCGGGCCAGTTGACCGTGCGTGAACCCTCTTTGGAGTTCAAGCGGCTGGTCGACCTGTCGCCGTTCTTCAATGACTACATCGAACTCGTCCAGCGTGTGGAGGAGAGCGGCCAGGCCGTGGACGGGCTGGCCTGCGGTCTGGACCACGCCCAGTGCTGCACCACGCCAGTCAGGCTGACTCTGGCCGAGGCCGTGTATATTTCAAACCGCATCAATCAGAAGCTGTCCGGTGAAGAGCGCCTCAAGGTCATCGAACGGGCCGTGGCCACTGCTCAGGCCGAGCGTCAGGCGAACAAGGATGTCGGCCAGGGCCGGGAAGGGGAATACTGTCTGTCGGAAGTCGGAACGGTTTGTCCGTTGCTTGACGACGGCAACTGCCTGCTTTTCGAGCAGCGTCCGCTCCAGTGCCGGGCCTTTGGCCTCGATCAGAGCGGGGACGGCGGATTGTGGGGCGAGTTGATTACGCCCGCCCTGAACAAGATATCCTCGGAAATCTGGCTGGCCTATACAGGCTCCATGGCAAGCGTGGATATGCCGCACTTCGCTTTGCCGGATGTTGTCTCCGGGAAATTCATGGAAACCATCTTCCGGTACATGATGGAACAGGGACTGGCTTAGTCTCTTTCCTGATGCGCCTCCACATGTCTGCGCAGCGGACACGCCTCCAGCTTTTTTTTCAGTGATCCTAGATCGAGCAACGCAGCGTGCCGAAGGGGTGGGTCAGTTGTGGCAGGTATGGCTCGGCAAGAAAGACGTGCCCGGCCCGAGGCAGGTGCAATGCCCCTGCGTCCGGGGTGATCTGCACGGTGACCTCTCTTTCGTTGAAACGCACTTTCATGGGGACCACTTCCTTGTCCGTGTCGCCGCAAAGGCTGTCGCGATACTCCGGGGTGAAGCCTTGGGTATGGCCGTCCGGGGTGATCACTTTCAGTTTGGTCAGGGTCGTGATCACCTGACATACCTCGCCGGACTCGTCGAACGCCAGGGAATTGGCGTCCCCGTTGACGCCCACGACGTCCGGGTCGAAAGCGGCCATTTCCCCGGCCAGGGTCTTGACCAGGGTGGGTTTTGCCGGTTCCAGGGACCGGACTTTTCCGTCCCTGGTGAAGCTGATGCCGATGCGCGTTTCAATGACGCCGACCGGAGTGGGCACGGACAGGGTTTCGCCCGGCCAGAGGGTGACACTGCGGATGCTTTGGTTCTCGTAAAAACTCACGCTCAGGAATTTGGCCGTGAGCACGCCGATGGGGGAGATAAGGGTGATCGGCTCTGCCAGTCCGGCCTCGTCCTCCTGACTCCAGTAGCCGGACAGTTTGCCGTTGAGGGGAAAGATGCGGTTGATGACGCCGTTTTCATGGAAGGATATCAACTCGGCGGGCAGTTCCCCGGCCTGGGTCACAATGGTGGTCTGTCTTTCCAGCGGCACGGATTTAATGCTGCCCGAAGGATGGTATTCCATGGGCAGTATCTCGCGTTTTCTGAGGTCGTCGTCCGTGTGTTGCGGGATCAGGTCGCCGTACTGGGTGGATATGATCTGCATGAAAAGTCTCCCTATGCGTCTTGAACGGCGCGTTGTGTGTGACAGGTGCAGGGAACCGGGGCGCGTCTCCCTTGCGGAACGGGACAAGGGCGTTCGGTCAAGTCCCTTTGCTCCAGGAGGAGCATGGTCATGTAGCCGACGATCAGTAATGTCAGTGAGAGCAGTCCCGCCTGACCGTATCCCATTCCGGAGTGTCCGAAGGTGGCGATGACATCCGTTTGCAGGCCTTGCGCGTGGGCCGTGCCGGACATGACGCCGAGCCACAGGCATAGGTAAAAGGCTTTCTTGAGCATGTGACCTCCTAGTTTTTGATGAGTTGCGACAATTCGGGGTCGGTCAGGGGGCGTTCCAGCTTCCAGGCGAGTTTCCTTACCTGGGCGACAAGGGCCGTGATGCAGTGTTCCGGGAGATCGCGGCCCTGGTCCGCAAGGGCATGTTTAATGGCGGCGCGTCCACTCTTTCCGCCGACCGCGACCTTCCTGTCGGCGCCGACGGTCTCCGGGGCGTAAGGCTCGAAGAGTTCGGGAAATTTGCTGAGGGCGTGGGCGTGGAGGCCGGATTCGCAAGCGAAAATGTCCTCGCCCGCAATGGACTTGGTGCGGGGAATCGGTATCCCGGCAGCTTGAGATACGAAATGGCAGAGTTCCCGAAGGCCTTCAATCGTGTACGCATGGCTTTTCTCCTTGAGCGTCAGGTGGGCGGCCAATTCCTCGGTGGCCGCGATGCCGGAACGTTCTCCGATGCCGAGCAGGCTGGCGTCAGCATACTGCGCGCCGCAGGCCAGGGCGGTGACGGCGTTGCCCGTGGCCATGCCGAAGTCGTCGTGGCAATGCACGGCCAGGTCCATGGATAGATTTTTGGCGAATGTGTTGACCAGGGCGGCCATCCGTAATGGGGTGAGTACGCCCAAGGAGTCGGACAGGCGGACGCGGGACGCTCCTGCGTCCTGCGCCAGCCTGGCCGCCCTGAGAGCGAAGTCCGTGTCGGCCCTGGAAAGGTCTTCAAGGCCGACAGAGACATACTCCATGCCAAGGAGCCCGGCGGCGAAAACGGTACGGGCCAGGCGTTCAAGCAGCCCCTCGCGGTCGGTTCCAAGGCGGTGTTCGATATGTTGGTCCGAAATCGGGACGCCGATGTTGACCCGGTCGATGTCGAGTCTGGATGCGGTGCGGATGTCCGCTTCGCGGCATGGACACCAGACGGACAGTGCCGTGGCGCCGCAACTGGGTCGCACTCTACCTATCAATTCTTCAAGATCTTCCTGTCCGACCCAGCCCAGTTCGATTTCCTCCACTCCGGCATCGAGAAGCCCGATGACGATCTTCTCTCTGGTCTCCATGGAGAAGTACGCCCCGAAAAGCTGCGCCCCTTCTCTGAGTGTGGTGTCGATCAACATGGCACTGTCTCCTCCTGTATTGTTGGCATGAACTGACTCTCTCTTGAGCATGAAGGGTGCCAAAGTGGTTGCTCTGTCTAAATTGTTAATATTATTGTAAAAATTTATTGACGAAAAAGGGCTGAAATTACCTACGTTTTTGTAGATTCCTACACTTCTGTCGATAATCACTGTGGTTTCCTACACTTTTCGTAGGCGTTTGTTTTTCGATCATTTTTTATAAATTGCTTGTTAAAATAGTGTGTTAGCCGACTCAAGCGGCTTTGGCACATCCTTTGCCTTAGGGGGTTGCATCTACGCAAGCAAACCCATGGAGGAAAATCATGAGGAAAGTAGCAATTTACGGAAAGGGCGGAATCGGAAAGTCAACCACCACGCAGAACACTGTTGCCGGCCTGGCGGAAATGGGACGGAAGATCATGGTCGTCGGCTGTGACCCCAAAGCGGACTCCACCCGTCTGCTGCTCGGCGGTCTGGCCCAGAAATCGGTGCTCGATACCCTTCGCGAAGAAGGCGAGGACGTGGAACTCGAGGATATCCGCAAGCCCGGCTTCGGCGGCACATGGTGTGTCGAATCCGGCGGCCCGGAACCCGGTGTCGGCTGTGCAGGCCGCGGTATCATCACTTCCATCAACATGTTGGAATCCCTTGGCGCCTACGAAGAATCCGAAGGGCTGGATTACGCCTTTTACGATGTCCTCGGCGACGTTGTCTGCGGCGGATTCGCCATGCCCATTCGTGACGGCAAGGCCGAAGAAATCTACATCGTCTGTTCCGGCGAAATGATGGCCATGTATGCGGCCAACAACATCTGCAAAGGCATCATGAAGTATGCGGAATCCGGCGGCGTCCGTCTCGGCGGTCTGATCTGCAACTCCCGCAACACCGACCGCGAGGCCGACCTGATCACCGAACTGGCATCCAAGCTCGGCACCCAGATGATCTACTTCGTGCCCCGCGACAACGATGTCCAGCGTGCCGAGATCAACCGCAAAACCGTTATCGAATGGGACGGCAGTGTGACGCAGGCCAACGAGTACCGCGGTCTGGCCAAGGCCATTGATGAAAACACCATGTTCACTATTCCGACTCCCCTTGAGATTGAACAGCTTGAACAGTTGCTGCTCGACTACGGCATCATGGATGCCTAAACAGCACTTTATTAATCAAAGTACTTAAATAACAGTAAGATAGGAGAGAGTCAAAATGATGATTATGGTACGAGCAATTGTGCGGCCCGAGAAAGCGGATCATGTCCTGGCCACCCTGATGGATAACGGCTTTCCGGCTGTCACAAAATATTCCGTTGCCGGTCGCGGCAAGCAGCGCGGCATCAAGATCGGCGAAGTCACCTATGACGAAATCCCCAAGACCATGCTCATGAGCGTGGTCAAGGCGGAGGACAAGGAATTCGTCATCTCCACCATCATGGATGCGGCCCGCTCCGGCGTGAAGGGCGCATTCGGCGACGGCAAGATCTTCGTCACCGAAGTGGAAGACGTCTACACCATCAGTTCCGGCGTGTGCGACACCGCCGCCGCTTCCGAGGAGGCCGCGTAATGAAGGAAGTCATCGCAGTTGTGCGCATGAACATGATGAATCGTACCAAGTCCGCCCTGACCGAAGCCGGCATAGACGCCTTCTTCGCTCACGAGGCACAGGGCCGGGGCAAGGGGTTCGTCAACGCCAACGTCCTTGAGGGCGCCGAGGGCGGCTACGAAGAAGCCGCCGCCGTCCTGGGCGAGAAAGGCAAGCTCTATCCAAAGCGCATGGTAACGGTAGTGGTCCCGGACGACATGGTTGGCGACGTGGTGGAGGCCATCACCAAGGTCAATCAGACCGGCAAGCCCGGAGACGGCAAGATCTTTGTACTGCCCATGGGTGATGCGGTCCGCGTACGCACCGGTGAAAAGGGCGCAAAGTCCATCGTTTAGCATAGTTAGGAGAATTCGAGATGGCAAAGACCAAAAAGCTGGTGCAGTTCACACCCACCGAAATCAAGGACGAACTTCTCAAGAAGTATCCGCCCAAGGTGGCAAGAAAGCGCGCCAAGCAGATAATGATCAATGAAGCTCAGGAGAATGAGACGCCGTCAGAGATAGTGGCGAACGTGCGCACCATCCCCGGCATCATCACCATGCGCGGCTGCACCTATGCAGGCTGCAAGGGCGTTATTCTCGGCCCCACCCGCGATCTGGTGAACATCACCCACGGCCCCATCGGCTGCGGATTCTACTCCTGGCTTACCCGTCGCAACCAGACCGATCCGGGTCCGGATGGCGAGAACTATATGCCGTACTGTTTCTCCACCGACATGCAGGATCAGGATATCATCTTCGGCGGAGAAAAGAAGCTGGCGGCAGCCATCCAGGAAGCCTACGACCTCTTCCATCCCAAGGGCATCGCCATATTCGCGACCTGCCCCGTGGGCCTCATAGGCGACGACATCCACGCCGTTGCCAAGAAGATGAAGGCCAAGTTCGGCGACTGCAACGTTTTTGCCTTCTCCTGTGAAGGGTACAAAGGCGTGTCCCAGTCCGCCGGTCACCATATCGCCAACAATCAGGTCTTCACTCACCTTGTCGGCGAGAACGAGAAGCCCAAGGAAGGCGAGTTCAAGATCAACCTGCTCGGTGAATACAACATCGGCGGCGACGGTTTCGAGATCGACCGCATCTTCAAGCTGTGCGGCATCACCAACATCGCCACCTTCTCAGGCAACTCCTCATACGATCAGTTCGCCTCCGCCCAGCATGCCGACCTGAACACGGTCATGTGCCATCGGTCCATCAACTACGTGGCCGACATGCTCGAGACCAAGTACGGCATCCCTTGGATCAAGGTGAACTTCATCGGCGCAAACGCCACGGCCAAATCCCTGCGCAAGATCGCCGAGTACTTCGGCGACAAGAAGCTCATCGACCGCGTCGAGGCCGTCATTGCCGAGGAAATGCCCGAGGTGGAGGCCGTGGCCGCAGACGTTCGCACGCGCACCGAAGGCAAGACCGCCATGATGTTCGTCGGCGGCTCCCGCGCCCATCACTACGGCGAGCTGTTCTCGGAAATGGGTATGAAGACCATCTCCGCCGGATACGAGTTCGGCCATCGCGACGACTACGAAGGCCGTCAGGTCATCCCGAACCTCAAGGTCGATGCCGATTCCCGCAACATCGAGGAAATCGAGGTCGTGGCGGATGACAAGTACTACAACCCGCGCAAGACGCCCGGCGAGATGCAGGCCCTGGAAGAATCCGGCCTGAAGTTCAAGCACTACGACGGCATGAACCCGGACATGGACAAGGGCACCATCATCGTCGACGACCTGAATCAGTACGAGGCCGAAAAGCTGGTGGAACTCCTCAAGCCTGACGTGTTCTGCGCCGGTATCAAGGAGAAGTACTCCATCCAGAAGCTGGGCGTGCCCATGAAGCAGTTGCACAGCTACGACTCCGGCGGCCCCTATGCCGGGTTCAAGGGCGCGGTCAATTTCTATCAAGAAATAGACCGCCTCGTGAACAGCAAGGTGTGGAGCTACATGAAGGCCCCCTGGCAGGAAAACCCCGAGCTCACCGCCACGTTCGTGTGGGAATAGGCAATTTGTTGAAAACTCCACGCTGGCTGCGTTGCTGTACCGAGGGCGAATCCTCACGCATGCCAGATGCGCTTCGGCCCCGCCCTCGTTTTGCGCCTTGCCAGCGCGGCTTTTGAACAAATTGAAGAAAAGGAATCCATAATGTTACTCAGACATACCCCCACTGAAGTCAAGGAGCGCAAGGCGCTCATGATCAACCCGGCCAAGACTTGCCAGCCCATCGGGGCCATGTACGCCGCATTGGGCATCCATGGATGCCTGCCGCACAGCCACGGTTCCCAGGGGTGCTGCGCCTACCATCGCTCCGCGCTGACCCGGCACTACAAGGAGCCTGTCTCCGCCTCGACCAGTTCCTTCACCGAAGGTGCGTCCGTGTTCGGCGGTCAGGCCAACCTGATGCAGGCCATCGACAACATCTTCACGGTTTATGAACCCGAAGTGATCGCAGTGCACACCACCTGCCTGTCCGAGACCATCGGTGACGACCTGAAGCAGATTCGAGACAGGGCGCAGAAAGAGGGCAAAATTCCCGAAGGCAAGACCGTCATCGGTGCGCCCACTCCGAGCTATGTAGGCTCCCATGTCACCGGCTTCTCCAACATGGTCAAGGCCATGGCGGAGTTGGCGGAACCGTCCGGCAAGAAAAACGGCAAGGTCAACATCATCCCCGGCTGGGTGGAACCCTGCGACATGGCCGAGATCAAGCGCCTGGCCGGTATGGTCGGCGTGGCCATCACCCTGTTCCCGGACACCTCGGGCATTCTCGATGCCCCGCTGACCGGAGAATACAAGATGTTCCCCGACGGCGGCGTGACCATCGACGAGCTCAAGAAGTGCGGCGACGCCATGGGAACCCTGGCTCTGGGCGAGTGGTGTTCCGCTGATGCGGCCCGCTGGCTGGACTCCAAGTGCAAGGTCCCCTGTACCGTGCTGGACATGCCGTTCGGCCTGGCGGCCACCGATCGCTTCATCGACGTGCTGCGCACCGTGGCCGGCGTCACCGTCCCCGACACCGTGGCCCACGAGCGCGGGCAGTTGGTGGACCTGATCTCCGACATGCACCAGTACTTCTACGGCAAGCGGGTGGCCATATGGGGCGACCCGGATCAGCTCATCTCCATGTGCGAGTTCCTCGTGTCCATCGACATGCAGCCCGTCTATGTCGTCACCGGCACTCCGGGCAAGAAGTTCGAGGCGCGCATCAAGGAGATCTGTGCAGGCCAGCCCTTCGAGGTCAAGGTCAAGGCCAAGGGCGACATGTTCCTGATGCACCAGTGGATCAAGAATGAGTCCGTGGACCTGCTCATCGGCAATAGCTACGGCAAATACATTGCCCGTGACGAAGACATCCCGTTGCTGCGCTGGGGCTTCCCCATCCTGGATCGCCAGGGGCATCAGTACTTCCCGACAGTCGGCTACAAGGGCGGACTCAGGCTTCTCGAAAAGATCCTGAACCTGTTGCTGGACCGCAAAGACCGTGACGACCCGGAAACGGGATTCGAACTCGTTCTGTAGCGTACATATCCGCGCCCGGAACAGGGGGCTTACCCCTCTGTTCCGGGCTAACCACCAACCCAAAGGCCGTCATGTCATCGAATTTCATAGCATCCGCCTCCCATCCCTGCTTCGGCATGACCGCCCGCAAGACCGTCGGCCGTCTGCACCTGCCCGTTGCTCCCCGTGCCAACACCCGTAGCCGGTTTTCCGATACGGCCAATTCCAGGCCCGCCATGATGCCGGAAGACGCCGTGACCTGGCTGGACCATGTGATCCGTCAGGGCAAGCCCGTGTCCATGGTGGGCATCACCGGCCCCGGCGATCCCCTGGCCGATCCCGAACCGAGCCTGCGGACCCTGCGGATGGTGCGGGAAAGGTACCCCGAAATTTCCCTGTGCCTGACCACAGTGGGCCTTAACGGTGCCCGGTATGCCGTGGAGTTGGCCGAAATCGGCCTGTCCCACATCACCGTGCTGGTGGACGCCGTGGACCCTGAAGTGGCGGAGAAGCTCTACGCCTGGATTCGTCCTTCCACCAGGACCATGCCCCTGAAGGAGGCCGCCAGGCTGCTGGTCAGCGAACAGGCCGCCGCCATAACCGCCTTCAAGAAGGCCGGATTGACCGTCAAGATCAACACCACTGTCTATGCCGGCTACAATGCCGGTCATGTGGAGGCGGTTGCCGCCTCCATGGCCAATCTGGGCGCGGACATCATGGCCGTTGTTCCGTACCGCCTGACAAGGGAAAGCGAAGAGAATCCGGTCGAGTCCGGCATCGAGATGCTGGCCACGGTCCGGGACCGCGCGGCCCGGCACATGGACCTCATGCCTGCCTGGAACGAGTGCGGCGAACATCTGGTTGGCCTGGAGACGCCTTCCAAGCCGGACGCTTCGGTGTCGATCCTGCCCAAGCCCACTGCCGAGCGGCCCAATGTGGCCGTTGTCAGTTCCACGGGCATGGATGTGGACCTGCACCTGGGCCACGCCATCAAGATCCTCGTCTACGGCCCGCGTGAAGATGGGCTGCCCTGCCTGCTGGAGAGCCGCGACGCCCCCGAACCCGGTTCCGGCGGCAAGAGGTGGGAGACCCTGGCTTCCGGCTTGAGCGACTGTTTCGTCCTGCTCACGGCAGCGGCCGGGGATAATCCGAGACAAATTTTGAGCCGCAACGGTCTGTCCGTCCTGATCACGGACGGGGAGATCGCAGGGACCGTGGATGTGCTCTACGGCGGCGGCAAGAAAGCCAAGAAATGCAAAAAGTAACAAGAAGGAGAATGTGAAATGGCCATACCCGAGAGAATGATCATCTGTTGTCAGTCCTTCCGTGCCGGAGGCGATCCCAAGGGCATCTGTCACAAGCAGACCAACGGGTTCCTCCAGTATATCGAGGAAGAGATTCTGGACCGGGGTCTGGACGCCCTTGTGGTGGCCTCATCCTGTCTCAAGCAGTGCGAGTCCGGTCCCATAATGGTGATCCAGCCCGAGAACTGGTGGTTCAAGGGCGTAGATTCCGAAGGGGCCATCGACGAAATCCTGGACGCATTGGAAGAAGGCGAGCCCTGTGCCGCTTACGCGGTTTGATGATGAATTGAGAGTCCCATGCCTGAAGCCGTCTCCGTTATGGACGCGGTTGTCCGCGAGGACCGGCGGGAGAGCCTGAGAAACCGGCAGTAATAATTCTACCCTGAACCTATAGGGGGAGACATGAGTACCATATTAGATGAAAGAAAAGACCAGATCCACAGGACCGGAGAGGGCGCCATCGACATCGCCTGCAACCGGGATTCCCTGGCGGGCGCGGTCAGCCAGCGAGCCTGCGTGTTCTGCGGCTCCCGCGTGGTCCTCTATCCCATATCCGACGCCCTGCATCTGGTGCACGGCCCCATCGGCTGTGCGGTCTATACCTGGGATATTCGCGGTTCGCTTTCGAGCGGCCCCGAGCTGTTCCGGCTCTCCTTTTCCACGGACCTCCAGGAAACCGATGTCATCTTCGGCGGCGAGAGGAAACTCGAAGCCGCCCTGGATGAGCTCATCGACCGTCATTCGCCCAAGGCCGCCTTTGTCTATTCCACATGCATCGTGGGACTCATCGGCGACGACATGGAAGCGGTCTGCCGCAAGATGACCGAGAAAAAGGGCATTCCGGTGCTGCCGGTCATGTCCGAGGGTTTCAAGGGCAACAAGCGGGCCGGATACCTGGCCGCGTGCAAGGCCATGTTCAAGCTCATCGGCACCGGCGACACCTCCGGGATTTCGCCCCTTTCCATCAACATCTTCGGCGACTTCAACCTGGCCGGAGAAATCTGGATCATCCGCGAATACTTCGAGAGGATGGGCGTCCAGATCGTGGCCAACGTCACCGGCGATGGCCGGGTCGCTGACATCGGCCGGTGTCATGGCGCGGCCCTGAACCTGGTTCAGTGTTCGGGCGCGACCCTGGATCTGGCCAGGATGATGGAAGAGGAATACGGCACCCCGTATATGCGGGTCTCCTACCTCGGCATCGAGGATATGGCCGACGCCCTCTATCAGGTGGCCGATTTCTTCAAGGACAAGGACCCCGGCATAGTGGACCGGACCAGGGTTTTGGTGCGTGAGGAGCTTCAGAAGCTCATGCCCGAACTGGCCCGGTATCGGGAGGACCTGGAGGGCAAGAGGGTCGCCATGTACGTGGGCGGCTCCTTCAAGGCGTTTTCCCTGGTCAAGGCATTCCGTCATCTCGGCATGGAGGTGGTCATGGTCGGTTCCCAGACCGGGACCAAGGAGGACTACGCCGAACTGGAGCAGATCACCGACCCCGGTACGGTCATCATCGACGACGCCAACCCGCTTGAATTGTCCCATTTCATCAAGGAAAAGGACGTGGACGTCTTTGTGGGCGGAGTCAAGGAACGTCCCATCGCCTTCAAGCTCGGGGTGGGGTTCTGCGACCACAACCATGAGCGCAAGGAAGCCCTTGAAGGATTCGTGGGCATGCTCAATTTCGCCCGTGAAATCCACTCTTCGGTCATGTCCCCGGTCTGGCAGTTCGCTCCGCGCCGCGCCAACCGCATGGCCGCTGCCAAGAAGGAGGCCGTCAATGAGTAAGCCCGTATCCATCAAGAAGGTGAAGCCCAATTACGTCTCCACCACCAATGCCTGCAAGCTGTGTACTCCACTGGGCGCATCACTGGCCTTCAGGGGGGTGGAGGGAGCCATTCCCTTCCTGCACGGTTCCCAGGGATGCGCCACCTACATGCGGCGTTACATCATCTCCCATTTCCGGGAGCCTGTGGACATCGCTTCTTCGGCCCTGGGTGAGAAGAACGCCATTTACGGCGGCGGCCCGAATCTCAAGAAGGGCATCCTCAATGTCATGAAGAAGTACGAACCTTCCCTGATCGGCGTGGCCACCACCTGCCTGACCGAGACCATCGGCGACGACGTGCCCAGGAATCTCAAGGAATTCAGGAGTGAATTCGGCGACCTGGATCTGCCTGATCTGGTGGAGGTGTCCACTCCCAGCTTCAGCGGCACCCACACCGACGGCTGGCACGGCGCGGTGCGCTCCCTGGTGGAGCAGCTTTGCACGACCAGGTCGGCCGACACCGGGCGGGTGAACATCCTGCCCAACATGGTCTCCTGCGAGGACGTCCGGCATCTCAAGGACATCTGCCGGGACTTCGGCATCCATGCCACCATTTTGCCCGACATCTCCGAGACCCTGGATGGTCCGGCCCTGGAAGACTATGTGAAGATACCTTCCGGCGGCACGCCTGTCGCGGAGATCAAGGAGATGTCCGGGGCGCGCGGGACCATAGAATTCGGTCGCTGCCTGCCCAAGGCCACGGGCGGCACCAGCCTGGAAAAGACCTTTGGCGTCAAGAATCACCGCATCGGCCTGCCCATGGGGCTGCGTGAATCGGACCGGCTGTTCGAGACCCTGGAAACCATATCCGGCAAGCCCATGCCCCGTCGCTACGAACTTGAGCGCGGCCGGTTGGTGGATGCCTACGTGGACGGCCACAAGTACGTGTTCGGCAAGCGGGCCGTTGTCTACGGCGAGGAAGATCTGGTCACCGGGCTGTGCGCCTTTCTGTCCGAGATCGGGGTGGACGTGGTCCTGGCCGGGACCGGCTCCCGCAAGAAGGGGCTGGACGCGGCCATTGCCCAGGTTACGAACGGTGTGGCCCGCATGGCACCGGAAGTGCGTGAAGGGGTGGATTTCTTCGATATCTCCGAAGAGGCGGCATCGCTCAAGCCCGATCTGCTCATCGGGCATTCCAAGGGATACCGCTATGCCAAGGCGTGGGGCATTCCCCTGATTCGCGTGGGTTTTCCGATCCACGACCGTTTCGGCGGCCAGCGGATTCACCACCTTGGCTACAGGGGCGCACAGACACTGTTCGATCGGGTTGTAAACGCCGTCATCGAGAAGAAGCAAGCGGATAGTAGCATCGGCTACGGTTACATATAGCCCCGGAGGGTAGTGAAATGACCATGAAGGATACCACCAGGCACCCCTGTTTCAACAAGGAAACCGCAGGCAGTTGCGGCCGCGTGCATCTGCCCGTGGCACCCAAGTGCAATATCCAGTGCAACTATTGCAACCGCAAATACGACTGCGTGAACGAGTCCCGTCCCGGCGTGACCAGTGGCGTCCTCAAGCCTTTTCAGGCCGCCGAATACATGAAGGCGGTGCTGGAAAAGGAACCGCGCATCACCGTGGCCGGCATCGCCGGTCCGGGCGATCCCTTTGCCAACCCGGCGGAAACCCTTGAGACCATGCGCCTCCTGAATGAGCAGCATCCCGAACTGCTGTTCTGCCTGTCCAGCAACGGCATGGGCATCCTGCCGTACCTGGACGACATCGCCGAATTGGGCGTGTCCCACGTGACCATCACCATTTCCGCCGTGGACCCGGCCATCGGCGCCAAGATCTATGCCTGGGTCAAGGACGGGAACGTGGTCTACCGGGGCGAGAAGGGCGCGGAGATCCTGCTGGACCGCCAGCTCAAGGCCATCAAGGGACTCAAGGAGCGCGGTATCACCGTCAAGGTCAACTCCATCATCCTCCCCGGCATCAACGACCATCATATCGTGGAAGTGGCCCGGGTGTGCGCCTCGCTCGGCGCCGATATCCAGAACATGATCCCGGTCAAGCCCACGGCCGACACCCCGTTTTCCCATCTCCCGGAGCCGGGGAGCGAGACCGTGGTGCCCCTGCGCAAGGAAGCGGGCGTCTTCATCAACCAGATGACCCATTGCAAACGGTGTCGAGCCGACGCCGTCGGCCTGCTCGGCAACGACCAGTCCGCTGCCCTGTGCGGCACCCTTCAGGCGTGTTCCAAACTCAGGCCGCTCAGCGCGGAAATGGCGCGTCCCTATGTTGCCGTGGCCACCCGTGAGGGCTTGCTGGTCAACCAGCACCTCGGCGAGGCAAAATCCTTCGAGATATGGGGCGAGTCCGAAACCGGCGGTTTCCGCATGATCGAAGAACGACAGGCGCCCAATGCCGGGTGCGGCCCCCAGCGCTGGTCTGAATTGGCCTCAACCCTCAAGGATTGTCGCGCCGTGCTTTGCGCCGCCATCGGCGAGACGCCGAGGATGCTGCTCGAGGAACACTCGGTCAAGCCGCATGTGGTGGATGGATTCATCGAGGATGCCCTTCGCTATGTATTTGAAGGCGGCGACATCAATGCGCTCAAGGTCCGGCGCTGCGGTATCGGAAGCGCCTGTTCCGGCGGCGGTGCCGGCTGCGGTTGATCGCCGTTGCCGGATGAAAAGCATGTTTCGTCACTAATATAACAGTATACCCCCATAGGAGGATGCATGAACAAGGCGACATTGGAAAAAGTGTTCGAGTACGCGTCCAAGCCGGTGCAGGGAACCATGTCCCGCAAGCTCCGCAAGGACGTGAAAATCCAGGTCAACGAGGGCGAGGTGTACGAATCTGCCGTCCTGTTTCTGGGTGAGGAATTCGTTCGCGTCACCTGCGTCAAGGCGGGCATGAACGTCAACACCTATTACGACTGGGAGCGAATTGCCTCGGTGCGCACCCTTGGTCCGGTCGAATAGCGGTTCAAACCAAGCAAACCCGACACCCCCCGCCAGAATGTCTGACGGGGGGTGTCTTGTGTGGGGGAGGTAGAGTGCCGGGAAATTATATTTGCGTCTCTTTGATGCGTCGCAGCTTGGCCCTGCCGTCGGCAATCATGGATTCCAAGCCGTATTTCTTGACCCGGTATCCCATCTGGCGTGCCGAGAGTCCGAGTGCCACGGCTGCCTTGTACTGGATCCAGCCGTTGCGTTCCAGGGCGGCCATGACCTCGTTGCGCTCGAATTCCTTGAGCGAGGCATGACACGGCACGTTCTCCGACAGGGGAAGGGCTTCCTGGACTGCGGCGGTCTGGCCGGGAGTGAGGTAGGACTTCAGGAATTCCAGGCTGATACGGTCCTCTTCGGACATGATTACCAACCGTTCGATAAGGTTTTGCATTTCGCGCACGTTGCCGGGCCAGTCGTAACGGATGAGGGCGTCCAGGGCCGTGGATGTGAGGTGGATATTGCGTCCGTAGTCCTCGGCCATTTTGCTGAGAAAATGGTTGAGCAATCCGGTGATGTCCTCCTTGCGTTCGCGCAGTGGGGGCACGCGTACAGGAAAGACGTTGAGGCGGTAGTAAAGGTCCAGGCGGAACCTGCCTCGTTCCACCAGGTGGCCGAGGTCCCTGTTGGTGGCGGCGAGGATACGTACGTCGATGGTCCGGGTGCGGTTGGAGCCGAGCCGCTCCAGTTCCTTGTCCTGGAGTACGCGCAGGAGTTTTGCCTGCAGCTCCATGGGCAACTCGCCGATCTCGTCCAGAAAGATGGTGCCTGTGTCCGCTTCCTCGAACCGGCCGGGCCTGGTGCCGGTTGCTCCGGTGAATGCGCCTTTCTCATGGCCGAAGAGTTCTGATTCCAAGAGGTTGCTGGGGATGGAGGCGCAGTTGATCTTGATGAACGGGTTGCCCTTTCGTTCGGAAAGTTCGTGGATGATGCGGGCGATCAGCGTCTTGCCCACACCGGATTCGCCCAGCAGCAGGACCGTGGCCCGTGTGGGAGAGACCTTTTCCATCTGCCGCTGCACTTCGACCATGGCCGCGCTGTACCCCACGATATACGGCCCTTTGGAATTCTTGGAAATCTGGTATTTCAGGGAGGTGTTCTCCCTCTTGAGGGCGGCCTCGCGGGCCTTGATCTTCTCGTTCAGGCTGATGAACTGCCCGATCAGGGTGGCCACCACCTTGAGAAAATCCACGTCCTCATCAAAGCTGACCTCGTCCTCGAACAACCGGTCCACGTTGAGGACCCCGATGGGGTCGCCGTGCAGGACGATGGGCACGCCTATGAACGATATCATGCCGCGCTTCACGCGGCGGGACCCGGTCTTGTCCAGAAAAAGCGGTTCCTTGTCGATGTCCGGGACGTAATACGGTTCGCCGGTCTGGAAGATGCGGCCGGTGACGCCTTCGTCCAGCCGGTACACGCCGCGCTGTTTCTCTTCCGTGTTCAGGCCGTAGGAGGCATTGATGGACAGTTGCCCGGTTTCCGGGTCGAACAGGGTGACCGTGGCCCGCTGCATGGAGAGCTGTTCGGACAGGATTTGCAGAACACCGTCCAAGGCGGACACAAGGTCCATGGCTCGATCGATGACCTGGCAGATGGCCAACAGGGCCGATAGTTTCAATCCGTGGACGTTCGAATGCATGACCTTTGTTAGCAAGCACGGTGCCATGCGTGAAATGTGGCGTAAAACCTAGGTTCTTTGCCTGTCAGAGGATACGAAATGGAAGATAAGATATTACAAAAACGTGATTTGCTGAAGGCGGATATACATATCTGGAATATTGAGGGCCGTGTTCGGGCTAGCGGCGTCGTGCGCGGGAGGGGGGGCCGGACGGCTTTTTCCCTTTGGGTCTGCCGTGGTTTGGGGAGTGTCCTCTGGGGGGCTTGCCCGTGTTCGGCATGAGAATGGCGTGTTGGCGCAAACGTTCGGCATCGGTCTTGGCAACGTAAATGGGGTTGCCCTGCATGTCTGTTTCGGCGTGAAACATGGCCGCGGCCGCTGTTCCGGGCAGCGGGATGAAACATTGCACCTGTTCCGGCTTCCACCCCTGGGCAGTCAGCCAACGGCTCAGGGCGCGCATGTCGTCTTCTGTGCAGCCGGGGAAGGCGGACATGAGATAGGGGATGACGTACTGCTTTTTGCCTGCTTTTTTCGACTCCTTGTCAAAGAGGTCGAGGAACTGCTCGAAGGTGCTGAAACCGGGTTTGCGCATGAGCTTGAGCACATGATCCACCTGGTGCTCGGGGGCTACCTTGGCCTGTCCGCCCACGAATTCGCGGATCATGGTGGTCAGGGCCTGCATGTCGGTCAGGGCCAGGTCGATGCGCCAGCCCGAGGCCACTCGGACGTGTTTCACCGACTGCACGTCCGAGACCGCCCGGAGCAGGTTGACGAAATCCTTTTGGGCCACGCGGTAGTGCTTGCAGATGCGCGGCGTCAGGCAGCTTGCCCTTTCGCATTGGGCCTGATCGGCGGCGCAGTGCGCACCCCACATGTTGGCGCTGGGCCCGCCAACGTCCGATATGGAGCCGGTCCAGCCCTTGACCTCGGTGACGGCCCGCACTTCCTTGAGGACGGATGCCTTGCTTCGCGAGCGGACGGTCCGGCCCTGATGCAGGGCCAGGGTGCAGAACGAACAGCCGCCTGAACAGCCCCGATGGGTGGTCACGCTGGTCTGGATCATGTCCGCGGCCGCTATGCGCTGTTTGTAGGCCGGGTGGGCCAGCCGAGAAAAAGGGAGTCCGGCCAGTTCGTCCAGTCCGTTGGTATCGAGCAGTGGTCCGGGCGGGGTGACCATGACCAGTCTACCGGCGGTTTCCTGAACCACAGTGGCCTTGTTCTGGTGGACCTGCCGTTCCAGGAGCTTGGTGGCCTCGATGAGTTGCTTTGGATCATCCAGGATGGCTTCATGGGAAGGCAGTCGGATCACGTCCGTGTCTGCGGGGATATCATCTGCGGAACCGGCCACGACCAGGCCGGGGAGAGGGGCCAGTTGGGGGCGCAATGCCTTGAGGTCGATCTCTCCGGTCTCAAGGAGGATGGTTTCGAGGGTCTCGGCCAGGGTGACGATGGAATTTTCGGCCATGCCGTAGGTGATGGCCGTGGCCTTGGCGTCCAGAAGCACGGACCGGCGGACCGAATCGGACCAGAAATCATAGTGCGAGACACGCCTGAGCGATGCCTCGATGCCGCCCAGGATCACGGGCAGGCCGGGAAAGGCGCGTTGCACCGCGTTGGTGTAGCTGATGCAGGCCCGGTTCGGCCTGGCACCGGCCATGCCGCCCGGCGTGTAGGCGTCGTCCGACCGTTTCTTGCGAAAGGCGGTATAGTGGGCGAGCATGGAGTCCAGCGACCCGGCAGTGACGCCTGCGAACAGGCGGGGGCGGCCCATGCGAACGATGTCGTCGGGCTTGTCCCAGGCGGGTTGGGCGCATATGCCCGTTCGGAAACCGTGGTGCACCAGCCAGCGTCCGAGCAGGGCTGCGCCGAAAGAGGGGTGGTCCACATAGCCGTCGCCGGTGACCAGGAGGATGTCCAGTTCAACCCAGCCCAGTGCGTCCATTTCCGTCCGGGTCATGGGCAGGACCGGCGGTTGGGTGAGGGAGGATCTTTTTGCGCGTGTTTCCATCCGTTCATGATGACCGACCCGTTCGGATAGGTCCACTTATTTTCACCGGGAAGTCATCATCCAAGGTGCCCCTGCGCTGTACACGATGCGGATATGGCGGTATAATGGCCGGAAGAGGGGGGGGATCCGATGAAAGCCATGCTGCTGGAAAGGTACGGTGCGGACTATGCGTTCGCTGAACACGAAGTTCCATGTCCTGAGCCGGGACCGGGCGAGGTTCTGATCAAGGTGGCCGGGACCAGTCTCAATCCCATAGACAACAAGATCGTAACGCTGGGCCAGGCCTTGCCCTTTGCGCCCGAACTGCCTGCCTTGCTGGGCATGGATGTCTCCGGGACGGTCGAGGCGTTGGGACAGGGTGCTTCCCGTTTTCGTGCGGGCGAACGCGTGTTCGGTTGTGCCGGTGGACTGAAAGGGCTGCCCGGTGCCCTTGCAGAGTATATGGTGGCGGACCAGCGACTCCTTGCTCGTGCCCCTGAATGCATGGAACTGGAGGACGCAGCCGCCATGCCCCTGGTCGCCATCACGGCATGGCTGGCCCTTTTCGGCAAGGCGTCCGTCAGCCGGGGGCAGCGGCTGTTGGTTCACGGTGGGGCCGGTGGCGTGGGGCACATGGCGGTCCAACTCGGCACGCACGTCGGAGCCGAAGTCTTTGCAACGGTGTCCTCTCCGGACAAGGCGGCCGTGGTTGAAGCCCTCGGAGGAATTCCCATTGATTATAGAGCGATGGATGTGCCTCGGTATGTCGATGAATTCACTGCCGGGGTCGGTTTCGACGTGGTTTTCGATACTGTCGGCGGGGTGACCCTTGACCAATCCTTTGCCGCAGCGCGCACGGGCGGTCAGGTGGTCTCCACCGTGACCCGGTCCACCCACGACCTGAGCCCGTTGCACGCCAAGAGTCTGTCCCTGCACGTAGTCTTCATGCTCCTGCCTATGATCACCGGCTTGGGCCGGAGCCTGCATGGTGAGATTCTGAGCAATCTGAGTGCGCTGGTGGACGAAGACGCCCTGGCCGTTCTCATTGACGAGCGTCGTTTCAACTTTCGCGACATAGAACAGGCACACCGATATTGGGAAAAAGGGGAAGCTCTGGGCAAAATCTGTGTGACGGTCGGGAAGTGAGGGGCGATGATGACGTGGAATCGATTTTTTCGCGTGAATCAGTGGCTCGGAAGAGCCTCCAAACATGTCGAGATAGCAGGGATAATCTATTTGGGGCTTGACAAAATCGGCCTTAGAGTAAAGATTGTGTAACGAATATAATAAGTAGTGTACGGCGGCTGTACTTGTTGGAGCCTGTCCGCGAAAATACTAATCTTCATCCAAGTGAAATCTATGCCTTCCGAGAAAACATCAGCACTTCGATCCGCTTCCAAACCCGCATCCGATAAGAAAACCGGTGTCAAGACATCGTCTTTGGCTGGTCCAAAGTCGGCGGCAGGCAAGTCGGAACCTAAGTCGGTCAAGGCCAACGGTTCCCCTGCGGCTGCAAAACCGACGCAAACGGATACTAGGCTGATCGGAGATTCTGTCGCCAAAAAGGCGCCTCTGTCGACGGCAAAGGGAAGCTCCGGCAAGGCCCCTGGAAAAGCGCCACTTTCCACAGCGCCAGGCAAGGCCCCCGACAAAACCGAATCTCCCGCCACCCCAGGCAAGGTTCCCGCAAAGCCCGAATCTCCCGCCACCTCCGGCAAGGCCCCTGTAACTCCCGGCACCCCAGCCGCTCCCGGTCAAGCTCCCGCGAATTCCGGTGCTGCATCCACGCCCGGCCAGCCGCCGCAACCTGGCCAGCCGCCGCAACCTGGCCAGCCGCCGCAACCCGGCCAGCCTTCGCAGCCCGGTCAGATGCCGCAATCCGGCCAGATGCCTTCCGGGTTGGCCGGACTGCCCGGCATGCCCGGAATGCAGCAGCCGGTCAGAGTGGAGACGGATGATCGGCTCACTCCCAAGGATATCGATTTTCAGCCGCCTCTGGTCATCTGTCTTTCCATCATCAGCCGGTTGCTGGGCAAGCCGGTTTCCTCGGCCACACTCAAGGCCGGTATTCCGCAGCAGGAGGGCGTCATCACCGCAGCCTCCATCGTGCGGTCGGCCGAACGCATCGGCATTACCGCCAAAACCGTGTACCGTGCGAATCTCCGGGGTATCACCAAGCTGGTCATGCCGTGCATCCTGCTGCTTCGGGGCGGCAATGCCTGCGTACTCATCGACTCGAACCAGGACACCGCACGGGTCATGGTTCCGGGGCATGGAATGGACGAGATGGAAATGCCCCTCGGCAAACTTGAGGAGGAATACACCGGATACGCCATCCTGTGTCACCGCAAGTCCAAGCTGGACAAGCGGGCCAGCGAACTGAAGCTCATCAAGACCAAGCAATGGTTCTGGGGCGTGCTCGGTAAGTTCTGGCCCATATACAAGCATGTCATCGGCGCGAGCATCATGACCAACATCATCATCATTGCCTCGCCCCTTTTCGTGATGAACGTCTATGACAGGGTCATTCCCAACAACGCCGTGGACACGCTCTGGGCGTTGGCCATCGGTATTGCTATCGCCTACATCTTCGATTTCCTGCTCAAGAACCTGCGCAGCTATTTCGTGGACGTGGCCGGGCGCAACGCCGATGTGCTTATCGGTTCCAAGATCATGAGCCACCTCATGTCCGCACGGCTGGATCATATGCCGGAATCCGCGGGTGCCGTTGCCAACAATATTCGCGAGTTCGAGTCGTTGCGGGAATTCTTCGGTTCATCGTCGCTGGTGGCCCTCATCGACATGCCGTTTCTGCTCTTGTTCATCGTGATCATCTACTTCATAGGCGGCCCTATTGCCTATCCGATATTCGTTGCTGTGCCTGTGGTCATCCTGGTCGGCGTACTGCTTCAGATTCCCTTTCAGCATATCATCGAGAACCATTACAAGGAATCCACCCAGAAGCACGCGCTGCTGTTTGAAATCGTCCAGGGGCTGGAAACCATCAAGACCAGCATGGCCGAAGGGCGTATGCAGGCCCGTTGGGAGAACGTGGTCGGCATGTCCGCTCAATCCAACAGCCGCGCCAAGACAATGGCCAACATCTCCATATCCTTCTCGGTGTTCATTACCCAGATGGTGTCCGTGGCCGTGGTCATCACCGGCGTGTACCTCATTTCCAAGGGAGAATTGACGGTGGGCGCGCTGATCGCCTGTAATATCCTGTCAGGCCGGGCCATGGCCCCCCTGAGCGCGGTCGCCGGTCTTCTGTCCCGCTTCCAGCAGTCCCGCATGGCCCTCAACGCCCTGGACATGCTCATGGAGATGCCCTCGGAGCGGCCTGAAGAAAAGGAGGCCTTCCACTATGGCACCATCGAGCCGTCCGTGACCCTGACCAACGTGGCCTTCAGCTACCCAGGAACGGACAAGGCCGTTTTGCACGAGGTGAACTTGAAGCTCAGTCCCGGGGAAAAGGTGGGCATCGTCGGCCGTACCGGCGCAGGCAAGACCACGCTCGGCAAGCTGTGCGTCGGTCTGTATCAGCCCGTGCAGGGCTCGGTCCAGGTGGGTGACATTGATCTCAGGCAGATGGACGTGGCCGATCTTCGCAGGAAGGTGGGCTACATATCGCAGGACAGTCTGTTGTTTTACGGAACGCTCAAAGACAATATCGCCTTCGGTCTGCCCGAGGCGGACGACCAGTCCATCAATGCGGCGGCCGAGATTGCCGGAGTCAACGACTTTGTCAAAGATCATCCGGCAGGGTTCGGCATGATGGTCGGCGAGCGGGGAACCTCGCTGTCAGGCGGCCAGCGTCAGGCCGTGACCATTGCCCGCGCCGTGCTGCCCGACCCGGAAATCCTGATCATGGACGAACCGTCCAGCAATATGGACAACCAGTCGGAATTCCGGCTCAAGGAGCGGCTCAAAACATATGTCGCGGACAAGACCCTTATCGTCATAACCCACCGACATTCCATGCTCGATCTTGTGGACAGGTTGGTGATCATGGATCGGGGAAAGATCGTTGTGGACGGGCCGAAGCAGGCTGTACTGGATGGACTTCGGTCCGGGCAAATCAAGGTTTCCCTGTGAGGACGTCATGAGTAAAAGTAATAAATACGATAGAGAAACGCTGCTTTTCATGAGCGAGGTGGACCAGGCCATGTACGGCAAGGGTCATAAACTCGCCTACCTCATGTCCACGGCCATATTGTTGCTGATCGTCTTCTTTATAATCTGGGCGCATTTCGCGGTCCTGGACGAGACTACGCGCGGGATGGGACGGGTTATACCGTCCCAACGCATTCAGGAGATCCAGAACCTGGAAGGCGGTATCCTGAACGAACTGTTCGTACAGGAAGGACAAACCGTGGAAAAAGGCGACATCCTGGCCAGATTGAGCAACGAACAGGCCGCCAGTTACTACCGGGACGCCTTCAGCAAGGCCCTGGAACACAAGGCGGCCATCGCCCGGCTTTTGGCTGAGGCTGATGTTACCGGTGAGCCGGTCTTTCCGGAGGAAGTCATGAAAGAGGCTCCCCAACTGGCAGAGGACCAATTGCGGATATACAAGGCTCAACAGAACAAAATGGCCATTGAAATAGGCATGTTGGAAGATCAGTTCGAGCAGCGCCAGCAGGAAATTAACGAAATGATCGGCCGCAGGCGTCAGCTTCAGCAAAGCCTGGAAGTGGCCGAGAAGCAGCGCAATATTGCCAAGCCCCTGGTGGAAAAACAAATTCATTCCGAGCTGGATTACCTGCGCCTGGAACAGACCGTGGTGCAGCTCAAGGGCGATGTGGAAGCATTGTCGCTGGGCATTCCCCGCGTAAGGCGGGCCGCCAAGGAAGCCCAGGGCCGCATTGATCAGGCCAAGGCCGAATATCGTACCAATGCCCTGGAAGAGATCAACGAACGCAGGCAGGAACTCAAGTCCCTCATGGAGAACCTGAGCTCGGGCGGTGACCGGGTAACCCGTACCGACGTCAGATCGCCGGTAAGAGGCATCGTCAAGCATATCATGGTCAATACCCTGGGTGGTGTTGTCAGGCCGGGCGAGTCCATCATGGAGGTCGTCCCCCTGGACGATACGCTTCTGGTGGAGGCCGAAATCAAGCCGTCGGACATCGCATTCCTCCATCCTGGTCAAAAAGCCAAGGTCAAGGTCACGGCCTACGATTTCTCCATCTATGGAGGGCTCGAGGGAACAGTGGAGAACATCTCGGCAGATACCATCGAGAATGAGAAGAAAGAGAATTACTACCTGGTCAAGGTGCGCACCAAGGAGAATTCCATTCTGTATCAAGGTCAGCATCTGCCCATTATTCCGGGCATGACCGCAACCGTGGACGTCCTGACAGGCGAAAAATCGGTCCTGGATTATTTGCTCAAGCCGATTCTCAAGGCAAAGCAGAACGCGCTCAGGGAGCGATGAAACAAGCATGACCCCGTTGCGAGGTATATATGCCGTGATCCTGACCGTGCTTTGCACGGCCTGTATCCTCGCACCCTTCGGGAGGGATGGCATAGCCCTGGCAGCTGGCGAAAAACAGCGGCAGTTGCTCGGGACCATGGAATTCAAGGGCAAGATTCAGAAATTGCCCAAATGGACGCGTGTTCTCGACAAGATGAAGGCGTGGAAGGGGTACTTTCAGGATGCGGCCACGGCCTCTCACCCCTCCAAGTCCGGTTGGTATACGCTGAAGAGCCAGATCAAAGACAAGCCCGACATCGATAAGCTCAAGGCCGTGACCAAGTTTTTCAACAAATGGCCGTATCGACTGGATAAGGCCAATTGGGGCGTCAGTGAATACTGGGCTACGCCCTGGGAGTTTCTCAAGAAGTCCGGGGACTGCGAGGACTACGCCATAGCCAAGTTCTATGCCCTGCAGGAAGTGGGGTTTTCCGGCGATCAAATGCGTATCGTGGCCGTCAAGGACGGTATACGCGGCATTGGGCACGCCATTCTGGCGGTATTCACAGCCGACGACATCTACATTCTCGACAACCAGACCATAATGGTCCTGTCCCATGAAAAATATAAGCATTATATCCCGCAGTACTCCGTGAACGAAGAGTTCCGGTGGATGCATGTGGCTCCGAAGAAGAAGTCCACCTACGCGAAGGCAAAGAAATGAGGCACGCCTGCTCCTTGGCGGGCGACACCATAAACCAGATGGAGAATCGTCATGGCTGAACAACATTCACAAACCGCATCCGAGGTCCCCAAGTCCATTGGGGGGGCAGGGCAGGGCGTCAAAATCGCTGTTGTCCTGGCTTTTGTGCTGGTCATCTCGGTTGGTATCCTGCTTCTCGCCAACAAGGCGGTGAGTGATAAGGAATCCGGGATGCTGGAAAACCAGCATAAACGTTTTCAATTATTGACCCAGGGACGGGTCGAGGTCATCGGTGCCTGGCTGGTCAATCTGTCCCAACAGGGGGACCGGCTCATCAAGTCCGATCTCTTCCGTTTGTATGCCGCCGAGATTGACGCCTATGGCGAGGATCTCTCTTCTCTTTTCGGGGCCATTCGTTCGGAGGATGCACTTCAGGAAGACGGTGAAGTCCTGGCCGAACAGCTCCCCATGATGGAGAACATGCTCAGGGAATTTTCCACGTATGCGGGTTTCCTGAATGCGCGTATCCTGAACAAGAAAGGAGAGGCCTACATTGCCACCGACGGCCACCTGCCCCCCATGAACGAGGACCAGCAGGCTTCTGCCACGGCGGCCATCATGGAAAACAGTCCGCAGTATTCGGCGTTGCGCAAAACGGCTCAGGGTTTGGAGATGGACGTGTTCGTGCCCATCTATCCGCCGGATGCCGTTGGCGGGACTGAAGAAGGGCCTCGTGAAGGGGCTGTGGGAGCTTTGATGATGACTCGGCAGGTCTCAGGAGAGATCACTGAGCTACTTTCCAATTCCCCCTTGGCTGTCAGGGGCGAAAAAACCCGACTGATGCAGAAGATCGGTCCTGTGTATCGGGAAGTCACTCCCTGGACGGCTGACGGCTTTATTGATGTCACCTCACCCCTCAAGTTCGCTGAAGATGGCCATCTTCTTTTCGGCGTCAGGCCGAGCATCGCCGATGATACTGAGAAAGTCTTTTCCCTGGGTATCAGAATCCCCGGTCCTGCTTGGTGGCTGGTCCAGGAAATTGATTATGACGCAGCGATGAACCCCGTCGAGGAATTCAATCGGACCGTGTATATCGTTGCGGGACTGGGCATCCTGACAGCGTTCCTGATTGCCGGATTGGCATGGTGGATTCTGACAGGCGTGCAAAGCCAGCGTATTGCCGGTGAGTTCAAGGCGCTGGCTTCGCAGATCGATGACCAGAAGCGGTTCATCGATTCCATCAATGCCAATATCGACGAATTCATTACCCTGAAGGATACTCAGGGGAAATTCACTTATGTCAATGACGCCTTTGCTGCCGCTGCCAGTCGGCCCAAGGAAGAACTTATCGGTATGGATGCTGCTGCCGTGTTTGGTTTTGATACCGCCAAGCGGCTTGGCTCCATTGATGATGTGGTTATCCGCGAGAATCGCAAGGAGACCATCAGCGAACCCATTTTCCTTCGCTCCCAGCGGCATCAGTTTCAGATATCCAAATCGCCGTACTGCAATGCGGCCGGAGTTTGTGAGGGTATTGTCGAAGTATACCGCGACATCACCGAGTTTGTTGCCGCACAGGAAAAGAACAAGCGACTGATCAAGAACGCCATGGAAGCCTTAGGCAGCACTATTGAAGCAGCGGATCCGTATCTGGGTGGTCATACCAAGTTGCTGGCCGGGTTGTCCGTGGAAGTGGCCAAGGCCATGCATCTGTCGGAAATGGACATTGCTGAAATCGAGACTGCGGCAAACTTGTCACAGATAGGCAAGATGTTCGTTCCCAACGAAATTCTGACCAAGCCCGGCAAATTGACGGATGAGGAAATGGCGACCATGGAAGAGCACGTGGAACACGCCTACAGAATTCTCAAGGATATCGATATTGCCGAGGGAGTGCTCACGGCCATCTACCAGATGAACGAACGTCTGGACGGCACGGGATATCCCAAGAAGATCAAGGAAAACGACATAATCATGCTTGCGCGCATCCTTTCGGTGCTCAACGTGTTCTGTGCCATGATCCGCCCCCGTGCATATCGTGGAGCCAAAGAACCGCAGCAGGCCCTGGATATCCTGTCCAGTGAGTCCTCCAAGTTCGATAGCGCCGTGGTGGCGGCCCTGGCCAATGTCATTACGACACCGGCGGGCGAGCGGTTGCTCAGCACCAAGGACTAAGGCCTTTCATCCATCTGGTTGCAATGGTCCCGGCGCGTCAGCGCCGGGACCATCTTTTTTGTCTAGGTCATTGATCTTGTCCACTTGGCATGGCTCAAACAATGAGTCGATGCTTCGAGCTATGGACGGATGCCAGCCAACGGAGTGGGCAGGATGCTCTTGTCTCTCGATTCAGCATGGAGAAGGCTTTGGCTCTGAGAGGGGGGTATCCATCAGTTCTTTCACGGTTGTTCACGATACATCTCGGAACATGATGAACTCTGGTTCATCCATGATGGAGTATCCAGTCTTGAGAAGGGCCAGTGGCTTGCCCTGATGAAAGGAAGAGCGGTGATGGCATTCCATCTCAAGGGGAGAGAGGGCAATTGGGAACAGGTTGGTTGACTACCCGAAAGGCATTAAAAAAGGAGCGCGACCATTGGTCGCGCTCCTGAATGTTCTCGCTATTACCGTGTACTATTGGCCTTCAGGCATCTCTTCATAGGTCGAGGAAGCAATTTCCATGGTCTTCATGATTTGGCCTTCAAGAGCCAGGAACTTGTAAAGGGTGTAGTTGCGGTTGCTGGTTGCGGTCTCAAGCTGCACCTTGTTGCTGAACACCTCGTTGGTGGCGTCGAGCACGTCCAGCAGAGAGCGCTGGCCCACATTGAACTGCATCAGGTACATGTCCAAGGACTCCAGGCTGTACTGTAAGGCTTCCTGGTACTTTTCGATCTGGCCGATGCTGGATTCGTATTCGGCCCAGGCAGAGGCAACCTGACGAATAAGGTCGTCTGTGGTGTCCTGCAGGTCAGCCTGTGCCTCGTTGATGCGGGCAGCCGCAGTGCGAACATCGTTGTAGTCACTGCCGCCGTTGATCAGGTTCCAGTTGGCGCTGAGCATGGCCTTGTTGTTCTGTACCCAGGAGTCTACGCCGTCGAGGTTGTCGGTGTGACGGGAAGAAATGTAGGCATCAACCTGGGGGTACATGGTGGACATGAGCTGACCCTTGGTGCGTTCAGCCACTTCGATCTCGGCCTTGTAGACAGCGATCTTGGGGTTGTTCTCAAGAGTCAGGGCAAGAATCTGGTCAGGTGTGCCGGGGATATAGCTCGGATTGTAGTCAGGCTCGCCAAGCACTTCCGGGGTGACACCCACGGTGCGGATGTATTCGGCTTCTGCGGTGCGCAACTCGCCGACGTAGTTGACAAGAGTGGTTTCGGCTCTGGCGACGCGGCCTTTGGCCTGCATCTCATCAGCGCGGTTACCGGCTCCGCCTTCAACGCGTTCGGTGATGGAATCGAGGAGAGACTGGTGGGCGGTGATGTTGTCACCGGCCAGGGCTACGAGCCTGCGGATGCGGACCACGTCCACATGGGCGCGGATGGCGTCCAGGGCAACGGTTTCCACGTTGTCGATGAGACGGCCTTCAGCGGAGGTCAGGCGGGCACCTTCACGCTTGAAGTCTTCCCAACGGTCAAAACCGTCAAAAATTGGTTGTGTCAGGGTCAGGCTGACGTCCGTGGGGGTCCTGGTGTGCGTGTCGGTACTATCGGCGCGGGTGGCTGCGCTGCTGTACTCCTGATAACCGACTTCACCTGCCAGATCCAGCGAGGGGAAGAAGCGACCCAGTGCGGAAAGTTTCGCCTTGGACACGGCGTCCCTGTTGTAGAGCAGGGATTTGATTTGCGGGTGCTGCTTGACGGCAGCAACCACGCTGTCTTTCAGCGTCGTGGTTCCGTTGTCGGCGAAGGCGGGCACCGAAAACAGAATGGACAAAACAATGAGTGCGAGAACAAATTTTTTCATGCTAGACCCCGTTCTGGGTTTTAAAAGTGCTTACTTGTGGCTTTATAGCTGTATATATTAATATATGTCAAGAACCGGTCATGTAAAAAGAACACATTATTCAAGCTGCGAACGGTTATTTTTTTATCTAGAAAAAATCCAGAAATAAATCAGTAAACTATGCCCCATTGGTGGAGCCGGGGCGACAGTATCGGTTAGTGGATCACGATGATCGCATCATTTGATTTCGGGCTGCAAATCCTGCTGATCAGAAGCCCCTGTCTGCCATGACAAAATCAATTCATGTGCACGTATATCTATATAAATATCTATTGTCCAGTAACAAAAAAGGACCCGGCCATTTTGGCCGGGTCCTGGTTTGAGTGTTGGTTAGATGTTGTCAGGCGAATCGAGGATGTGCTGGATCAAGCTGTCGATGGATTCGTGGTTGCTTCCGATATCCACGGAGTGGCCAACGAAGGCACTCGGATCAGCACCGTTAAGCACATAGTTGTCGATGATGATCGTTGCTTGCTCAGTCCCGCTGCTGTCAGTGACGGTCAGGGTCAGGTCGCCTTCCGAGTATGAGTCGAAAGTGACCGACTCGCCGAGCAGGTCGCTCAGGATCAGGGTGTCGTCGGTGTCGAAACCTTGGATGGTCACGCTCTGACCACTGCCGTTGATGTAATCCGGATCAACGATAACCGTATCCGCTCCGCCGTCGGACAGATCGACCATGGTCGCATCTTGGTGGATGTAGATGACATCTTCACCAGCGGTGCCGGTCATGGTGGTTCCGCCGTCGTCAAGGCTGTCAACAATGTTGGCATTGACGTGCACGGGGATTTCGAGGGTCGCAGTTGCCGGGGACACGCCCTGGTCGGCGTTATGCCCATCAGTCACCGTGTAGGTGAATGTGTCGGTGTAGCTCTCGCTGACGCCGTCGAGATCGCCGGGCGTATACTCGTAGTGACCGGTTTCGGCATTGATGACCAGGGTGCTTCCATGTTCACCGTATACGGTGAATTCTCCGGTGGTTGCATCGAAGGTGCCGTCGCCGCCAAAGCCATGGATGGCGCTGACATCCAGGTCAACGTCGTCCACATCGATGTCGTTGCCGAGGACGTTGCCTTCAACGGGACCAGAGACTGTGAAGCCGTCTTCATAGGTCGTGCTGGTTATACCCCATGCAGCTGCGGTCATTGCCAACTGCTCGAGGGTGAAGGAGCTCCCGTTGTTGCCCGGTGCCAGATTGATGGACCGGATGGGTGATCCAGAGGCGTTGAGACCCAGCGTTACGGACGACGTGTCGCCGTTGGCTGAAGTGTGTCCGACGGTTTGGGTGCCTTGAGTGCCGTCAGCATAATTGATGGTTATGCGGACGGATTCACCGTTGGTGATTTCGCCGAGGTTCAGTGCCACGGAGAAGAGGTCGTTGTCGAAGTTGAGGTCCATGGACTCATTGTACTTGTTGTCCACTTCGTCTGTGTCGTTTGGCCATGGCCACAGGATCTTTGAATCGATGCCGATACCCTGGTCTTCATGCTCAAGGTCAAATCCGAAGAACGCATCCGAGTGTCCTACGACGGTCACCCCGTTGAGGTGGATGCTTTGCTGATTGCCATCAACCAGGTGTCTACCCGAGAAGTCGGCATTGACAAGGTTGCCAGCGGTCCAACCGTAGTGGTCAACAGGTGTGTCAGAGTCCGTGACGAATATGCCGGGACCCACGTCGTCGATGCCTATGGGGGCATCGTTCAGGGGGTTGACCGTCACGTTGACAGTCTCGGTGACCGAACCGCCCTGACCGTCGATAATGGTGTAGGTGAAGGAGTCGGGACCGTAGTAGTCAGCGTTGGGCGTGTACAGAACCTCGCCGTTGACGATTTCAACGGTACCGTGAGCCGGGTCAGTGATGCCGTCGATGGACAGGACATCTCCGGCGCCCGGATTGTCGGCCAGATCGACATCGGCTGCATGGGCCAGCACATCGATGGAGATGGCGTTATCTTCGTTGGTTTCGACCGCGAAGGTCTCTGCCGTCGGAGCATCATTGGTGGGATTGACTTCCAGATGCACAGTGGCCGTGCTGGTGCGGTCGCCGTCAGTGACGCTGTACTCGAAGTCTGTCGCGCCGTTGTTCATGTTGGTGTCTGCATCCACGTGGAACCAGATTTCATCGCCAACGACTTCAGCCCATCCGCCATTTTCGCTGCCTGCTACGAGACCAGCGAAGCTGACGGTGTCGAGTGCATCCACATCGTAGTCGTTAGCAAGGATGTCCGCGATCTTGATGATCACAGGTTCAGTCTGGCCTTCGTCAATTGCGGTATGGGACGAGGCTTCGACCGAGACGAGCACGAAGTCGGAGTTGTTGCCGTTCTTGCCGGCATAGTTGGTCACCGGCTGGAGGACGATTCGTTCGATGTCGAAGTCGTAGCCTTCCATGGTGAATTCGACCAGGCCGTCGGAGTCCCCCGAGACGTTCACGGTGCCGAGCTTGACCAACTGGTTGTTGGCGTTGCGGCCCCAGGCAGTGGCCTGGGCGTATTCGGTCCTGCCTCCATCGTAGCCGGAGTTGGCAAAGAGCGCGCCCAGTTCGATGGTGACGGACTCGGCGGGGTTGTCCATTGAAACGACCAGGTATTCGTCTTCACCCTTTTTGGTGAGGTCGACTTCGCCGGAATCAATGTCCTTGTCCGAGCTCACGCCGATGCCGGTGTAACCGTTCAGGGTCTTTGTGGTCAGATCGGGATGACGATGGTCTCCGTTGTTCCAAGGCTTGTGATCATTGTCCACGTATGCCGTGACCGTAATGCCGTCCATGGAGATGAGCTGTTGGGCTCCATCCACATCGACGCCGGTCGCTTCGAACGCGTTGGTTACCTGCATGTATTCGCTGACGTAATCGTCAACTGCTACCGGTGCGTCGTTGTTGCCATAGACTGTGAAGGTCAGAGTGGCCAGGTCGAAGTCGCCGTTGTCGTCAATAACGCGGTAGGTGAAGGTGTCGTGTTCGACATCGTCGGTATCCAGCGGGTCGGTCGCTCCTTCATTCAGGGTGTATTGGTACTGGCCATACTGGTTGATGGTCAGGGTTCCCCATTCGCCAGCGATGGTCGTGGGCATTCCACCGATACCTGTGAAGTCGTCGGCGTCATAGTTGGCTGCCACGTCGTCGTCCAGGTCACCCTTGGCGATGCCGTTGATCGTGAGCTGGTAATTCCAGTCGTCATCATCGCTGTCATTCAATTTCACATTGCCCCGAGCTGTGTCGTCGGAGAGGGGACCGAACGTGGGGCCTTCGGTCGGGCCGTCTCCGAGTTCAACAACCACGTTGGAGTTGTCGACAGCATTGGGGTTGTCGTTGGTGCCGTTCACATCGAAGGTCAACTGGGCGATGTCGCTCTTTCCGCCCTGGTCGGTGACTTCGTAGGAGAACACGTCGCGGACTACGCTGCCTTCGTCGAGGCCCTGAGTTTTATCCGCATCCACCTCGTAGGTGTAGGAACCGTCAGCATTGATGGTCAGGGTGCCCCAGCGACCTTCCAGAACCGAAGTCCCGCCGTCGTCGGCCAGATCGTCCAGGTCGCCGTTGTACCAGCTGAACGCTTTGGACACGGTCAGTTGAATCTCGGCCGGGTCGGAGCTGTCGGAGTAGTCCGTGTTGTCGACGTCCCTGTCGTTGAGGAGCACGTTGCCGGAAACATCGATGGCCGGGATGTCGGCATCGCCGTAGCGGTCGCCCGCTTCCGTGGCAAGGTTGCTGTAGTCGTTGTGAGCTTCGGGACCGTCGTTGGTGCCCTGAACCTGAATGGTCAGGGTGGCGGAGCGCTCTACGCCGTAGGGATCCTGGACGGTGTAGGTGAATACTTCCGGCATCAGATCGTCGACATTGAGCTGCTGGGCGGCGAGCTGGTCCGGGGTGTAGGTGTATTGGCCGTCGGCGCCGATGGTCAGGGTGCCGTAGGTGCCCACGATGGTCGTGGCAGTGCTGCCGGATACGTTGTCGTCCACATCATGGTAATCAGCTACCACTCCGGCGTTGACGCCGGTGACGGACAGTTCGGTCGAGCCGTCCGGGTAGCCGGTCTCGGGGTAGTCCACGTTGTCGTAGTCCCAATCGTTGGCAAGCACGTTGCCGCCAACATGGACCGCACCCTGGGTGATATAGGAACCGTCGTGTAAGGCGTCACTTTCAGTAATGTTCTCAACTGCAACTACGCCGCCTTCGCCCGGGTCAGCGGGAGTGGCCTTGACAGACTCGATGTAGAAGTCGTCATTGGCGTCGCCGGCGGTTTCGATGATCACGTAGGCGATGTTGCCGTTTTCTGAGGAGAGGCTCAGGGTGCTTCCGGTGTCCTGGTTGTCGTCGCCAAGGGTAACGGAGCCGAGTTCGTTGCCATCGGCATCGTACATGGTCGCCTTGGCATCGTCATAGCCGGGGGAGGTGGGATGGAAGCCGCTGAGTTCGATCTCAACGCTGCTCATGGCGCTGTCGAAGTCGATCCTGACGGACTCGTCGCCGAGGGCACCGTCGATGGCGGGATCGTCCAAGAGCCAGCTGGAAACGCCGAGTCCCTGGGAGGTGACGGACAGGGTTGCTTCATGGCCCTCGATGGAGGCCGTGAAGGTCATGCCGCCGATGGAGTAACCGTCTCCGGAATCCAGTGCGATGGCGCCGGACCAGTCGTCGACAAAGACCTCGGTGGGAACGTCGTCGACGCCGATGGGAGCATCGTTGGTGCCGTTGATGGTGATGGTCAGGGTGGCGGGCTCGGAAGAGGCGTCTTCGCTGTTGACGCCGTCTTCGTATTTGTTGGTGGTGACGTAGGTGAAGGTCTCGGTCAGGGTGTCTTGGTAGTTGAGGCCCTGAACGTCCAGGTTGTCGTTGTTCACCTGGTATTCGTAGGTTCCGTCTTCCCAGATCTTCAGGGTACCGTAGTCGCCGTCGATGGTGACGTAATCGGTGGTGTCGCCGTCGTAGTTGTATACGGTCTCGGTTACTTCGCCGTGGGAGATGGATTCGACAAAGATGCCGGTCACATCGTCGTTGTCCACATCGGTATCGGTCATGCCTTCGCTGTTTTCGTCGGTAATGACGTTGCCGGTGGCGGTGCCTCCCGTGTAATCCTCTTCGGTCAGGCCGGCCAGGATGTGTTCTTCGCCGAATTCGATGACGCTGTTTTCGTTGGAGAAGGCCTCGGGAGCGTCGTTGGCGCCGTTCACCGTGAAGGTGAGGTTGGCGTAGCTGAACGCGCCGGAGTCGTCCATGATAGCATAGGTGAACTCGTCGGTGCCGGGGTTGTCATAGTTCAGGGCGTTGAGGTTTTCGTAACCCTCTTCGTCTCTGGGCGTATACAAGGTATAGAAGTAATCGCCGTCTGCCTCGACGGTCAGGTAGCCGAACTCGCCGTGAACCGTGTACGAGGTGTCCAGGCCGTCCGGGAGCGTGGCGATGTCAAAGGTCTGGTCAGGGTGCATGGCCTTGAAGTCGAAGGGTTCGCCGGTGTTGCCTTCAACCGGGACTTCGTAGGCAAGATCCATGGTGGCGTGAGAGTAGACACCGAGCACGAAGGTGGTCTGACCGTCGGGAAGATCCCCGGAATCCGGGTCGCTGTCAGTGCCGCCGCCGGCTGCATCTCCGGCGAGCACGTTGCCGGTAACCCGAACAAAGACGTTGTCGGGTTCGTCGTCAGGTTCGCCATTAGGTTCGTCGTTATCGCCATCAAACAACGCGCTTTGTTTGGGCGTGCCGATCAATTCTTTGCCGGTGTAATCTTGGTGGTCTTCGTCGTGCACGATCACGTTGCCGGATTCGGCATCGTCCACATCGGCGTACAGGCCGTAATCGGTGGAGTCGCCGTATTCGACGGCCTGGACGTTGAAGTCGTCCACGGCAACGGGCATGTCGTTGGAACCGAAGACCGTGATGGTCAGGCTTGCCAGGTTGCTTTCGGCGCCTTCCCCGTCAACGATGGTGTAGTTGAAGACCTCATCGAAGGACTCGCCTTCATTGAGCTCATCGGCCCATTCCTGGTTCAGGGCGTAATCCCAGGAACCGTCCGGGTCGATAACCAGAACGCCGTATTTGCCCATGATTACGGTATTGTCCGTGATGACTTCGACGCCTGGCTCCTCCACGCCGTCGTGGTTTTCGCCAACATAGTCGATGGTCTTCATCAGAAGCAGATCGTCGTTGCCGTCGGGATCGTAATCGTTATCGATTACGTTGCCTTCTTCGGTCACGGTTTCTTGGGGAGGATTGGGATTGTAAAGAAGGAGGCCGTAACCATCTCCCAAGGGCAGGAATGTGACCTGATCGGGGTCGATTTCATCTTCTCCCCAACCCTGGAGATAGTCCTCGGGGTTGTCATCATAGCCTTGCACGAACATTGCGTGCTTGCCGTAGACTCCGTCTGGGTCGCCCGCTTCTTCGATTTCGGCAAAGTCGTCGGTAGCTACGGGGGCGATGTTGCCCAAAATACCGGAAATAGTGGGGGCGCCGTGCGGACCGTAGGCATCATCCTGTCCACCGAGAGCGTCAAGCCCATCGCCCAGGGAACCTGCGTCGTCGCTGTATTCGCCGGCGCCTGAACCGGAGGCAGCACCATCGGCTGCGGTTTCGAGTTCTTCTGCCGTGGGGTCGGTGACGTCGGCAAAGGCAAAGAGGTAGACGTCTCCGGTCACCACTTCACCGTTCATCATTTCAAAAATGGGCAGGGTGCCGGCATCCGCCAATTCCTGGTAACCTTCGAGGACGACCGTCCCTCCACCTTCGATGGCGATTTCGAGATTGCCGTTTTTGCCGGTGAAAACGGCTTCGGCCAAGTCGAAATCAAAATGGATAGGGGTGTCAGCCGAGAGCTGATACGTCTGTGTCTTCCCTGCGCCGGGCAGGGAGACCTGCATTGCTTGGGTTTTGGGGTCAGCCATAATGTCCTCCTAAATATTGTTAATATGAGCGGTGTCAAAATATGAGACGAACTGTGTTTCATTATATACATAAAATTCATTTTATCGTCAATTGGCGAAAACGTCATAAAACTAGTATGTTATTGTGTGGATAATCCATGTAAACACTCCTCAAACACCCATGTGGTGTCGGCGCATGAATTGGCTTGTCTTGGGTAAATATTGCAATTGAAATATGTTTTAAACAGTTATCTGTTGAAAATTAATTATGCAGAAGGGAGTTTTCCCCTATATAAACAGACCAAAGTCTATGTATAAACTGTTGATTTGATATATGATATTTTGAGGAAAACCTGTTATGGGTGAAAACGGTTTTTTTTGTGGGACTCCGAAGCGGACGCTCACAGCCTTCGGGTAAGGCCGCGATGTCGAAAAAAAGTAAAATTCATTTAGATTCAAGTTGTTGCATTGTGCTCTGGGAGGCTCGGTCCTTGGTGGAATCTCATATGGGCAACGGGGATATGCCCGCTGAGGCTCGCAAAAAAAGCCGTGTCCTATGTATAGGGCACGGCTTTTTTGGGTCCGTTGTGCTATGCAGGTCGGTCGAAATTGAGATCAGTCAACGTTCCTTCCCGAGTGGATCAGGTGGTTGATGAGATCGTCGGCGGTGTTTTCCGCGTCGATTGCAAGGTCATGCGTGGGCATGTCGGGCTGGGATATACCCAGCAGCTTGACCACGATGTCCTCGCCCATGTGGTCGTTCTGGCCGATGATCACTTCCGTGAAATCATGATCGTTGTTCACCACCACATCCTTGATGGACATGCCGTCGGGCAGTTCCAAGTGGTCGCTGCCGAAGATGAAATTGGAGAGCACGATTTCGCTTTGGCCTTCCGACAGGACCGAGGGATCTATGAAGAAGGAATCCGAATCGGTGTCTGCATGGGCCGTGTCCACATCCACGAAAAGGCCGTCCTCGGTCATGTCAACCAGAAGATGATCGCTGGACGGCAGGTCCGTGTATCCGGCATGCACTGCATCCGTGGCAATGGAGTAGGAACCGTCATCCATATGGATAAGGGAGAAGGTTTCCTCGGAACCGGTCGTGAAGCTTGCATCGTCGAACAAAACGTCAAGCATGGTGTTGTCGTTCGCGAGCACCCAGTTCCCATTGTCCTTGAGGAAAAAAAAGTCCGCAGCCAAGTCGATGGCGCTTTCGTCCACTTCGTGAATGAGGAAGAACCGGATGTCGGGGGAGCCTTCAAACATGCTCACGAGTTGGCCGAGCATGGCTGTGTCATGGCAGTTCGAAAGGACGATTTCCGGTTCCACGGGCACATTCCCGTCGAGAGTGTACGTGCCGAGCATCGTCGTGTTGTTCATAGGTGTATTTTCTTCCATGTCGGTCTCCGTGGCAAGGAGAATAGTCTCAGTAGGAATTTACCCCAGACCCGGCCCGGTCGGCCGGGTCTGGGGGTAGTGGTTGCGTTAGTAGCTGTCGGGCGAATCGATGATGTGCTGGATCAGGGTATTCACGTCATCGTGGCTGATATCCACGGTCTGGCTGATGTCGGTGGTATGGGCCGCAGACATCACGCCCTCAAGGGTGATGGTGATGCCGTCGCCATCGCCATTGACGTTATTGATCGTCAGCACGAGGTTCTCGCTGCCACTGGAGGAGGTGATCGCCGCGGTGGCACCGTTGATGGAGGTCAGGCTGCTCAGGTCAAGCAGGTCGCCTCCGTGTGCGTTGAAGTCGGTGACCGTCATGTGGCCGCCGCCATCGCCGGAGGTGAGGTAGCTGGGATCGATATGGATCGTATCTGCACCTGCGCCCAGGGTGACGGTGTCGTGTCCGGAGCTGATGTAGACGCTGTCGTCGCCGCTTCCGGCGGAGATGATGTCATCCCCGGCCCCGCCCCAGATGGTGTCGTTGCCGTTTCCGCCGAAGAGCATGTCATTGCCGTCGCCGCCGTTCAGGACATCGTTGCCGTCTCCGCCGCTGATGTAGTCATGTCCGAGACCGCCGTCGATGTGATCGTTGCCGGCTTCGCCGTACAGGAAGTCGTTGCCTTCCAGTCCGGAGATAATGTCGTCTCCGCTGGTTCCGTAGACAACGTCGTCGCCTGAGGTGCCGTCGGTGGTCGCGGTGGTGTTGTAGTGCAGCGGGACGTACAGGGTGGCCGTGTCGGTGAGGCCATGCGCGTCGGTCACCTGGTAGGTGAACTGCTCCACGGCCGGACCGTTGAGACCGTTGTTGTCGTCGAAGATGGCCGTTTCATTGGGGTCATAGGTCCAGGCACCGTCGGCGGCCATGGTCAGCGTTCCCCAGAGTCCGACACCGGAGCCGACAATCGCCGCGGTCATGGCATCATTCTCGGCATCGAAGTCGTTGCCGAGTACGTAGCCGGACACCTGGGCTGCGGTTTGTGTACCAGTGGTGGTGGAACCGGTCACGACCCAGTCACTGGCATTGGTCACTTCCATCGCATAGAGCGTGAACGAAGCATTGTTGCCAGCCGTTATGGAGATGGTGTCGATGAGCACCTGGCCGTTGCCGTCAGTATCTCCCTGCGCGCCGGTCACGAACCACTCGTTGGCTGCGCCGTAGTTGGAGATAGTGATCCCGTTGCTGATGTGGCTCATGCCGTTGGTGCCGGTGACGGTTGTGGTGTTGCCTTCGCTGTCGGTGACAGTGAGGATGACCTGTTCACCAAAACCGCTGACTTCGCCGAGCATGATCTTCACGCCGAGCGGCATTTCATGGTCGCTGTTGTTGGTGTGGTTGCCGAAGTCGAGAGTCAGCGTTTCCTTGCCGTGTGAGTTGGTAGAAGCTATCTGGCCGCTGTCGAAGGTGTTCTTGGTGTTGACGCCGATGCCATTCCACGTTTGTTCGACGGAAGCATTGTGGCCGTCTTCAGTGGAGGCGCTGACCCTAAGTCCCAATCGGTCGTCAACCTTTGTCCACTTGTCATTGCCGGAAGTGTCATTGAAGTTGATGTGGGATGCCAACTCCGTGGACCAGCCATAGGTCTCTACGGTTTGGAGCGTGTCGGTGACGAACACGCCATGACCCAGGTCGTCGACAGCCACCGGGGCATCGTTGGCGCCATGGATCAGGAAGCTGACAGTCGCGGTATCCGTTCCGCCGTTGCCGTCGGAGATGGTGTAGGTGAAGAAGTCCCGACCGGTCTGGCCTTCCGACAGTGCATCGGAAGCAGGCTGGTCCGGGGTGTACTCGTAGGAGCCGTCCGCGTTGATGGTCAGCGTGCCGAATTGGCCGACCATGGTCGCGGTGTCGGCATCGTCGTTGACGGTATCGGTCAGCAGGATGACATCGGTTTCGCTGCCTTCCTGACCCCGTCCGACCGAGATGACGCTGATGGTGTCGCCGTCGTCGTCAATATCTTCGCCAACGGTCTGCCCAAGGCTGTCGTCATGGCCGTCGATCACATTGCCGGATGCAGTGGTCATCGGGGTGGGCATGGTGCTTGCCACGACGTCGGTGAGCACATCATTGAGGCCGGTGGCACTGGTCAGGAAGATGGCGCCGTCGCTGGATTCGTCAATGGCATCCATCCTGTCTTCGGCAGAACCGCTCATGGCTATGCCAACAGCCGTCACATTCGCATTGTTCTGCAAGGCCGTCAGTTCAGTACCATAGTTGTCCTCGCCTGGCGCGAAGTCGCCCTGCTGAACTCCAAAAAGCCAGTGGTGATAGTAGTAGTGAGGGTCGCCGTCCGAGATGAAGATGACTTCGTTCGAATTGCCGTTGGCGCCTTCATTGGCCACCCAGGCGTTAGCCGCGGAGAAGGCGTCGTTGTAGTCCGTGCCGCCACTGGCGATGAGATTGGAGGGGTTGTTGATGTAATCAATGGCGTCATTGGACAGGTCGTTCAAATCGGTGTTGCGCGTCAGCGTGAAGGTGTTGGTGTAAGCATTCGTGCCGTCGTGGTGGTAGTCGAAGTCGACAATACCGACCGTGACGGAAACGCCGGTCTCGTTAACCTGCGCCTGCAATGTCTCCATCATCTCCACAAGTGCGGCCTTGGCGACGTCAAGGCGGGTTTCGGTACCGCCCGCGACATTCGGTTCGTCCATGGAGCCGGAGGTATCCAGGACCACAAGGTAGTTGGGCGCGGAACCGACAATGGCGGATCCACCGTCTTCGGTCACGACATTGTAACCGGTGGTGGTGTCGTAGAGGTCGTCGATGGCCGTCGGAGCTGTGTTCAGCACCGGCACGGTAACCGAGACGTTGATGGTGCCGTAGTCCACGGCGCCGTCCGTGTCGCTCACCTGGTAGGTGAAGGTCTCTGCGTAGTCGCCGGGTGCGATCCCGTCATTGGGGGTGTATGTGTATTCGCCGTCTGCACCGATTTCGAGCACGCCGAACTGGCCCTGCACGCTTTCACCCGCGGGGGTGAAGGTGTTGCCGATATGACCGTCGAAGCCGTCCATGATGGAACCTTCGTCGTTATCCTGGGTGAGTTCTGCGCCAAGCTGGTCGTCCAGATCGCCTGCGGCAATACCGGTGACTGTCAATTCGGTGGAACCTTCCAGGGTCGAAGTGGTCGGATCGTCGGTTTCGGGGTAGTCGGTGTCTTCCGCGTCGTAGTCGTTGGCAAGTACATTGCCTTCAATGACGGGGATGACGTTGTCGACATCGCCGGTTGGGGCGGGAGAACTGGAAACGACTTCCTTCAGTGCCACCGACTCTCCGTCGTCAGCCATGAGCACGACAGTACCGATGGTCGTTGTCGGGCTGGTGACCGTGATGATGTCGTTTGCTTCGGTCACGCTGAGATCGGTGATCGGGTTGCCGTTTTCATCCCACGCCAGGACGGTTTCTTCGAGATTGCCGTCAGCGGTGAGCTTCAGGTCAACAGAGGTCTGCGGGTCATCAAAGACGATGAGCAGACGTTCGATGGAGCCGTTGTTTTCGATATTCTTGTCATTGCCGTTTCCATCATTGCCGGACCGGACGCCGATGTTCTGGCCCCAGAAGCTGACCGAAGCGCCGTTTGTGGTGAAGGTTTGCCCGTCATCATAGGAGGCTTCCGCCACCAAATGGTAATCGGAGGTGGGAACGTCTCCGCCCACAGGCGTGCCGGTACCATCTGCATGGCCGGTGTCATCCACTGCGACCGGCGGGTCGTTGACCGGGGTCACGTTGACGTAGACGGTGGCGGTATCCGAGGCACCCGCTGCATCTTCGATGGTGTAGGTGAAGGAATCCTCGCCGTTGTAGTTGGCGTCCGGTGTGTAGAGAACCTGTCCGTTGGCGCCGATGGTCACGGTGCCATGTGCGGCCGTGCCCACGCTGACCACCTCGAGGGTGTCGTTCGGAAGGTCGGGATCGGTGTCGTTGCCGAGTACGTTGATGGCAAAGTTCTGCGCATCCTCGCCCACCTCGATGGGTACCGGGACAGAACCGTCGTCGACTGCATCGGGCGCATCGTTGACCGGGGCCACGGTGATCTTGAGATCGGCCGTGTCGGTCAGGTTGCCGTCGGAGACGGTGTAGGTGGCGGTGGGCACGGTGCCGTTGTAGTTTTCCACTGGCTGGAAGGTGTATTCGCCGTCGGTTCCGATGGTCAGGGTGCCGACACCGGTGATGGTGGCGGTCTGGCCTGCGTCGTAGGTGCTGCCGTTCACGGTGAACTCGGTCACGGTGAGGGAATCGCCGTCCACGTCTGAGTCGACGCCGAAGCCGTCGTTGTCGGTGAGCACGTTGCCGGAGGAAGTGCCTTCTTCATCAATGGTATCGGCATTGTCCGTTGCCACCGGGCGGTCGTTGACCGGGATTACCTGGACAGAAGCAACAGCGGTGTTGCTTTCAGCACCCTCGTCGTCGAACACCTGGATGGTGAATGTGCGCAGGTTTTCGATGTCGCCTGTCGTCGGATCGTCGCCGACCGGATTATCCAAGTCGTTCTGGAACGTCATGGTCTGGAGCAGGGCTTCGTAGTCAGCCTTGGGGGCGTCGCCGGAGATGGTCCAGGTGACGATGCCAGTGTCCGGGTCAGTGACAGGACCGGAAGAGGTGAAGCCGGTGGTGTCGATGTTGAGGACATCGCCTTCCTGAGGCGTATAGGTGATCGTGACCATGGACATGTTGTCGGAGTCGATGTCCGAGATGTCCACAGCTCCGGTGACATGCACCGGGCCGTCGCCTTCGGTGAAGATGACCGGTCCATTGTCCGGGCCGGGGGCGCCGTCGTGTTCCTTTGCAAGGATATCGTTGAAGTCGTCGTCGTCGCCAGGAGTCTTGTAGCCGTCCACGAGCTGGTCGTCGGCCTCCACTTCAAAGTCGTGGTAGGGATCGCCGCCGAAGGAGGCTTCGGAATCGTTGGGATTGAGGTTCATGTCGTCGAAACGGGCATCCTTTAACGAGCCGTCGACAGTGACATTCCATTCTCCAGAGGTGCCTGCATCAGCATCGCCCGGGACCCAGACCAGTTCGATTTCGCTGGCATCCGTGACGCTGCTGGCGACATTGGGAACCAGGAAGTAGTGCGGAGCTTCGCCGTCAGGGTAGGTGGCGATGATGTCGCCGATCTGTTCGTCAACTGCATCGCCGCCTTCGAAGACCGCGATGATCAGGGGATTGACCGGCTTGCCATCGATTATTTCGTAAGAGCAAAGGATGTTGTTGTATCCTGCTGACTTGCCTTCGTATGTGAGATAGCCGCCGGACAGATCCAGAGTCGGGTTGTCATTGTCACCCGTGACCGTGAACTGGGCCGTGGCCGTATCGGTACCGCCATGGTTGTCGGAGACCTGATACGTGAAGGTGACCGTTTCGGTCTCGCCTTCGCCGAGGTACTGGTAGAGGTCGGTGTTGACTGTGACGGAGCCGTCGGCTGCAACGCTGACGCCCAGGGGAGTCGGGTGTGCCGGATCGTCGGTGACCAGGGAGTAGGTCAGGGTATCATCGGTCAGGATGGTGTCGATATCGCTGTCGCCGGTGGCCACGGTGCCGATGGAGACGACGCCGCTGTCTTCGGTCGCGTTGGTCAGGATGTCGTCCACGGCCACAGGCGCGTCGTTCAGCCCGTTCACTGTGATAGTCAGGGTTGAGGAACTGGTCAGGCCGCCGGCATCGGTCATGGTGTAGGCGATGGATTCCGTCGGGTTGTACCCTTCGACCAGGGCCTCGTTGGTTGCCGTGAAGGTGTAGCTGCCATCGGAGTTGAACTCCATGGTGCCGTACGCGGTGTTGAAGTTGGCCTGACCGGTGGCGGTGAGGTCGTATTCGACACCGTCGTATATGACCTTGGTCACGGACATCTCGCTCGGGGTGTTGTCCGGGTCGATATCGTTGACGAGCACATTGGCGGAAACCGAGGAGTCAAGGCCGTCGGTGTTCGGTTCGTAAACGGAATTCACATCGGCCACTGCGGTCGGATCTTCATTGTAAGCTCCGGGCAGGACGTCCACGGTGACCACGTAAGGATCACCTTCGTTGACCAGGCCTTCGCTGTCGATGGGCCGGTAGGTGAAGGAGTCGGTCTGGGCGAATTCGACGTCCACATATTGCAGTTCCCAATTGGCGTTCCAGTCCTTGCTGTCGTCTTCGGTGGTGCCAAAGACGGCCTGGTCAAAGGACTCGCCGCCCAGAATGGTCTGGTCGAGGACCAGGGACTGGAAGGTGTCACCGTCGCCGCCGGTAATGGTCCCGGACTCGCCGGTTATCGCATTGGTCCATGTCATGACCGAGTTGTTGACCGTGCCGGAGGCGATCAGTTCGCCGTCGTTGTATACGGCCCAGGTGGCCTCTGCGTCCTGCTTGGATCCATCGTTGAAGTAACTGCCCAGGCCACCAAAACCGATGTCGGCGTAGGAAACGTCCTTGCCGTCGAAGTTGATGGTCAGGGTCTCGCCGGAATCAAGGCCGTTGTGGCTTGCGTTGGCCAGGCCGTGGTCGATGTGGTTCTGTTGGTCGGCGAAAACCTTGAGGCTGCCGCTGTTGATGGTCGTTGTGATGGTTACATCAGAGGCGCCGTCACCGTCGGAGTCGAAATGGAGGATACGGGTGGCATTGCCGTCGGCCTCACCCCAGGTGTCCAGTCCTGCATCGCCTGCTTCGCGTGAGCCGAGCAGTACGCCCTGGTTTTCGGGGGCGTCACCGACATAGGTGAAGTTGTCGAGGTCATCATACCGGGTGACGCCGAGGTCGCTGGCTTCAACTTCTTCGCCGTTGTAGTACAAGGTGCCATGCTCGGGCAGGCTGTCGATGAGTACTCCGGTGTCGAGAGTATCGCCGGCGGAGAAGTCGTCTTCAACGTCGGTAATGGGGGCCACGTCGAAGTCGATACCGATGGGCTCGCCGAAGTTGTTGCCCTGAACAGTGAAGTCCGCACCCAGAGGGGCGTCGTTATCGCCGGATACTGTCACGGTGACGGTGTGTTCGGTGCCGTCCACGGACTTGACGGTGAAGTCCTTGGTGAAACCGTCGTTCACCCCGTCGACCTCGCCCAGATGCTGTACGCTGTCATTGCTGATCTCGTAGGTCCACTGGCCGTCGGTGCCCATGTGGAAGGTGCCGCCCTGGTCGTCGGTGGTGGTGATTTCCTGGAACAGGTTGTCCGGGTTATCCACGTCCGAGGCGAAGATCTGGCCGCTGTCGGTCAGCAGTCCCGCTGCAGTGACATCCACATCTTCGGTTACGGCACCGGAGTCGTCACCGGTGATGATGGCTGCATCGTTGGCGCCGGTGATTTCGATGGACAGGGTTGCCGTGTCGGTGGCCTTGCCGAGACCGAAAAAGCCCGGGTCACTGACGGTGTAGCTGAATTCGTCGTGGACGACCTGGCCTTCGGCCAGGGCCTGAGTGTCGGGATCGTTGTTGTTCAGGGTATAGGTGTAAGAACCGTCCCTGTTGATGTGCAGGGAACCGTACTGGCCTTCGATCGTCCTGCCGAAGAAACCGACAGAGGCATCGCCGCTGGTGGTTTCACCTTCGGCGCCGGCCGCGATGGACTTGACGAACAGGGAGTTGTCATTGTGGTCGATGTCGGTGTCGTTGCCGAGTACGTTGCCCATGGCCACGGCGTCTCCGGGCTCATTGACGCCCTGTTCGGTCACGGCGTCGGCGGTGTTGGCATCGTCGCCAGCCGCAGGGGCATCGTTGGAGCCGTTGATGGCAATGGTCAGGGTGGCCGTAGAGGAGCCGCCGTGCTCGTCGGTCACGGTGTAGGTAAAACTTTCGTCTTCCACATCCCAAACGTTCAACTCGTTGACATGATCGGCATCGTCGTCCAGCTCATAACGATAGGAACCGTCGGATTCGATGTACAGGGTGCCGAACTTGCCCGCAATGGAGGTTTCACCAGTTTCGGAAACATCGTCTTGGCTGCCCGGGTTGTCATCGGAAACAACGTGGGTGACGGTCAGGGTGTCGCTGTCCACATCGGAGTCGCCACCGATATTGCCGAGGATGGGCAAATTGATGCCGTCGATGACGTTGCCGGAGGCGTCTGAGCCGTCGGTGAAGAACCCAGCTTCCTTGGCCACACCGAAGTCGTTTTCGGCCACCGGGGCGTCATTGGCCCCGCTTATTGAGATGGTCAGGGTGGAGGATGAGTACCCGGTGTGCGCACCCTCGTTGTCGGACATGGTGTAGGTGAAAACATCGGTGACCGGCTCGTCGTCGAAATTCAGGTGGTCGGTCGCAGCAGGGTCTTCCACATACTTGTATGTGCCGTCTTCATTCATGTACAGAGTGCCGAACTGACCCTGCAGGACGAAGTCGTAACCTTCGGTGTCCAGGGTGGCTTCGGTGCCGTTCTGTTCGACACCGGTGACGGTGAAATCAGCAAGCACGTTGTCCACGTCGGTATCGGCCGCGCCGCCATTGTCGTCGCCTGCCAGCACGTTGCCTTCAACGAAGGATGCGGTTTCGTCATCTACGGATTCAGTCAAAGCGTTGGTGTCGGCCGCGGCCACGGGGTTGTCGTTGGAACCGATAACATTGATGGTCAGAGTCACGGGCTCGCTGTAGACGCCGTCCGCATAACTGTTGGTCAGGGTGTAGGTGAAAACATCGGTGGGGTTGTCTCCCTCGTTGAGCGCCTGGACATTGTCCCATTCGTTCTGAAGGGTGTATTCGTATGAACCGTCGGCGTGGATGGTCAGGGTGCCGTACTCGCCGTTGATGGTAACTGAATCTTGGTTTGCCGGGTCACCTGCGGATGTGTAGAGGCTGCCGCTTTCATCGGTTTGGGAAGAGACCGTGGCCACGAACATGTCGGCGTTGTCCGCGTCGGTGTCGGCCACGCCGCCATTGGCGTCGCCTGCGATGACGTTGCCGGAGACCGTGGCACTGTAGTCGTCGACATCCCCGAACTTTATGCCGAATTCGACCACGGAGTTGGTGTCTGCAAAGGCGATGGGTGCATCGTTGGCGCCGTTCACCGTGAAGGTGAGGTTGGCGTAGCTGAAGGCCCCGGAGTCGTCCATGATGCCGTAGGAGAAGGAGTCGGTGCCGGGATTGTCATAATTGAGGGCGTTGAGGGCGTCATAGGCTTCGCCGTCATCAGCAGTATACAAGGTATAGGTATAGTCACCGTCGGCTTCGATGGTCAGGACGCCATACTGGCCGTTGACTGTGACCGTGGCGTCGGGGTCCATGGTGGCGATGTCGTATGCCTGGTCATCGGACGGAATGAAGTCGGCATTGCCCTCGGTGGGCAGTTCGTAGTCCACGGTCTGAGTAGCTGCCGAGTAAACGCCCACCACGAACAGGGATTGCCCGTCGGGCGAATCGTTGCTGTCAACATCGGAGTCGGTGGCGCCGCCAAAGTCGTCGCCCGAGAGGACATTGCCGTGAACGGTGGTGTAATTGCTGCTGGTATAGTCGTGATCGGTGTCGCTGTGCACTGTGACGTCGCCGAGTTCGGCATCGTCCACGTTGGCCGCGAGGTCATAATCGGTGGAATCGCCGACTTCCACGGCCTGGACGTTCAGGTCGTCGTGGGCCACGGGCATGTCGTTGGCACCGTTGACCGTGATGGTCAGGGTGGCGGTGTTGCTCTCTGCACCCAGTCCGTCGACTATGGTGTATTCGAAGACTTCGTCGTAGGTCTCGCCCTCGTTGAGCTCATCGGCCCATTCCTGGTTCAGGGTGTAATCCCAGGTGCCGTCCGCGTCGATGACCAGTATTCCGTACTTGCCCATGATGACGGTGTCGTCCGAAGTGACCTCGACGCCGGGCGCGTCCGTGCCGTTGTGATCCTGGCCGATGTGGTCGATGGTGAACATCCTGAGCAGGGAGTCGTCGCCGTCAGGGTCGTTGTCATTGTCGATGACATTGCCCTCGATGACTTCGTCGGTCTGGGGAGGATTGGGATTATAGATGTAAAAGCCTCCGCCGGTGGACAGGGGGAAGAACTCACCCATGGCGGCATCCCCGTCAGAGGTATCCCCGTCCGGGGTCTGGTCGGGGCCGACAAAGACAATATGGCGTCCGATGATGAAATCGGGGTCACCTTGCTCGGTGATTTCGGCAAAGTCGTCGTTGGCCGTCGGGGCCACATTGCCCAGAATACCGCTCAGGGTGACTAAGGAGTGGCCGTCATAGGCATCGTCCTGGCCGCCCAGGGCGTCGATGCCGTCACCAAGGGAGCCCGGGTCGTCGTTGTATTCTCCGGCACCCGAGCCGCCGGCAGCGCCGTCGGCCGCAGTTTCAACTTCTTCGGCGGTCTGTTCGGCGTCTGCAAAGGCAAAGAGGTAGACGTCGCCAGGTACCTGCTCGCCGTCCATCATTTGGAATGTCGGGAGGGTGCCTGCTTCCGCAAGGGATTGATAGTTCTCGAGAATGATGGTTCCGCCACCCTCGATGGCAATCTGGAGGTTGCCGTTGTTACCGGTGAATACGGCTTCAGCAAGATCGAAATCGAACTGAACCGGAGTATCTGCCGTGAGCTGGTAGGTTTGTGTCTTTCCAGCACCGGGCAGGGAAATGTGAAGATTTTGGGTTGTAGAGTCGGCCATGATGTCCTCCTAAAAATATTCAAATCATCTGGATTGGTGATCATTTATTGTTCCTATATTATTAATGACTGGAGACTTTTTAGTCAATATTATTAAATAATGTTAAAACAATATGTTGCGATGTGGAGAAGTAAACTGTTTCAGGTGTGATCCCAAGGAGGGCAAGGGGTGCTGAGGAAATCACTTTTATGCATTTATGCGTTGTTGGAAAAAGTTTTAAACAGGCATCTGTTAAAAACTATACTGGCACAGTTGTTTTTTCCCCATGGCTGTTGCAACAAGACGAAAGGCTAATCGTTTGTTTTTTATTGAAAAAAATTGAATGCAAAGAAAAAAAGTCGATGTTGTAATTTCTGGATGTTTTTTTTCCTGTGGAATTTGCAACAGCGAGGTCGCAGCCGGGCAGGGCTGAAAAAAAGAGACCCTGAAATGATTGGTGGTGCCTTGCGCAGACGCAGTGTGCCAGTACAAAAGATGTTGGATGTGCCAGTTAAATCAGCGAGATAGTATGCGACGACCAATCTGCCAGCGGTTGAAATCGTGGCGGGAAAGGGCGGTGAAGCCGTTGGTTACTTATTGGTCATGGTCCAGACGCCGTCCCACATCTCAGTCGGGCTTGCCATCAGTTCGGCGCATTTTGCAGCGTATCTGTCGGCGGCAGGATCGATGTCGGCAATGGTGTTGAACAGGTCTATGGCGCGGATGAAGTTTCCGGCATAGAATTGTTCCAGCCCCAGGGAAAATGTTTTCAGAGTAGTCTCTCTGGCGTTCCGATTTGATTGGGTCATGGGTTCATACACGGTTATGGTTTCTTGCTTTCCGACCACCCGCAGGCAGGAGAGTTCGCGAACCGGGACGGTCCCGTCGAGTTGGTTCAGTGTGGACCTGGAGATCATGGTGTAGGTTCCAAACTGTTTGTTGATGGATTCGAGTCGTGCGGCCAGATTTACCGAGTCGCCGAGCATGGTGTAATCGAACCGGTCGTGGGAGCCGAGGTTGCCCACCACGGCCTGGCCTGTGTTCAGGCCGATGCGCATATGGAATTCCTCGCCGGTTCTTTCAAGCAGCGAGGCTCGCATCTCGGTCAGTTTCTCCTGACAGGCCAGGGCGGCAGTCACCCCGCGTTTGGCGTGGTCGGATTGATCCACCGGCGCGTTCCAGAAGGCAATGATGGCATCACCCTCGTATTTGTCCACGGTGCCGCCGTACCCCTGGATGATATCGGTCATGGCCGTAAGGTAATCGTTGAGTACGCTGGTCAGGTCTTCCGGGGTCAGTTTTTCTGAGATCGAGGTGAACCCCTGGAGATCGGAGAAGAATATGGTCAGTTCGCGCCGCTCTCCGCCCAGGGTAAGCTTTTCCGGGTTTTGAAGAAGCTGTTCGATGACCTCGGGGCTGAGATATTGCTTGAAGGCGGACTTGATGAAGTGTTTTTGCCGCCCTTCTGTCGCATACTTGAAGGCCCCGGCCAGGAACAGGGCGATCAGGCAGCCTGCCAGTTGCACGGCCAAACCGGACCAGAGGCCCTGTGTATAGGTTCCCACGGAAAAGGCCACGGGTGCGGCGAGCGTCAGTCCCGATGCGCCGACAGTGAGCCAGAGGTTCGTGAAGACCGTGACGCTCAAGCCAGCCAGAATGGCAAAGAGCAGCGTGGTAACCACATCGACAATGAAGGGGGCTGCCCGCATGAAGTCGTTGGAGAGGAAATTGTCCAGGGCCGTGGCGTTGACCATGACACCGGGGGAAACGCCGCCCATGGGGGTGGGACGAAGGTCGAACAAGCCCGTGGCCGAGAATCCGAAAAGCACATATTTGTCTTTGAAATCGCCGGGGTCGATGAGCGGCTTCTTGCCGTCGGCCATGAGCAGGCCGCTTTCCATGACGGACGCCGCACTGTAGGTCTTGTAGGGGGTCTTGCCCCGGTAGTTGAGGATGGCTTGGCCTGTTTCCGTAATCGGAATCCAGGAGCCGTCGACGGTCATGGAATCCGCGGTCAGGGATATGACGCCGGGTTGGTTGACCAGGGCGGTTGCCAGGGGCAGGGCCGGAGCATAGAGGTCGTTGAATTGTATCAATAATGGGAAACGGCGGTACACGGTGTCCGGGTCGGGGGACACAGTGACATTGCCCACGGAGATTTGTCCGTTTGTCAGGTCGGGGATGGGGAACGCGGCCGATTTGGATATGGGCAGGGGGGCAGTGCCCGAGACCGTGATCTTCGGCGCGGGAACATGGTCGGGCCATGTGCTGCCCGAGCCGTCATTGCGGGAAAAGTCTGCGGCCAGGACAACGCGGTCCAGTTTTGCGAAACTGTCGAAAAGAGTCTTGTCGTCGTCGACGCCGAAGACGGACGGCTCAGTGAAGACAACGTCAAAGGCGAGTGAAGCCACCCCTGCCGCTTGGCAGAAGTTCACCATCGGTGCATACGCCTGTCTTGGCCAGGGCCAGCCGAGTCCGAAGGATTCCTTGGCCCAATCCAGGGATTTCTGGTCGAGCAGGATGACGCGGATCTGGTCGGTGGCCGGGCCTGGCTCGGACAGCATCCGCGCGCGCAGGTCGAAGGTGATGCTTTCCGGGATGTCGAGATAGCCCTGATGCAGGGCGGCGACGGACAGGAAAGCACCGATGCAGCCGACAAGGATGCCCGCCACGATTTTCTTCATTTGACGGGACAAATTAAAGCTCCTTGGTCATGCTCTTGAATCGGTCGTCCCGCGGCTTGGCCGGAACGGGCTTTTCGTAGCGGCCGATGATTTCGAGTATGTTGGTGATGCGATCGTCGGGCGAGGGGTGGGTGCGACCGAACCCTTTGCTGTCGGGCTTGAGCCGGGTTTTCATCTCGGTGAGCATGTCTATGATGGCATTGGGGTCGTACCCCATGCGTTGCATGATGGTGACGGCGTCTGCATCCGCTTCGTCTTCGCAGGAGCGGGAATATCCGCTTTCGATCATGGTGGAGGTGATGTCTTTGATGGAACTGTCAAAGGTCTGGGTCAGTTCTTTCAACTTGCCGCCGGACATGGTCGATGTGCCGACCAGGGCCAGGGTGGTCACTCCGTCCGTGACACGGGATTTCTGGATGGCCTGGAGGCCGTGCTTGCGCTGGACATGGCCTATTTCATGGGCGAGCACTGCGGCCATGGCGTCCTCGGATTTGCAGCAGTGGATCAGTCCCCTGGTCACGAAGATGAATCCGCCCGGTGCGGACAGGGCGTTGATCTCTTCCGTGTCCAACACAAGGAAATGATAGCCGCCGAAGGTCTCGGGGCGGTCCGAGGCCTGGGCCAGGGTCTGGCCCATGATGTTGAGATATTTTTGTGAATTCCGGTCCTTAGCATATCGGTATTTCGACAGGATCACGGCGGCCACGGATCGGCCGATGTAGTGCTCCTGCTCCGGGGTGATGTCTTCAAAGCCTGCGGCGATCTTCTTGCCGCTTTGAAAAATGGTGGTAACCTCGTCGGGGACCACATCACCGAGATCTTCGAGAAAGGAGCCGAAGGCCCACACCGGGAGCGGTGAGAGCAGGGCCGGGACGGCAAGGCCCAAGGAGGTCAGGAAGTGCCTGCGATTCATTTCGCACCCCCTTTGCCGAGGCAGCCGATTCTGATGAAATCCTGGATGTAATTCTGCGGAACCACGATCTTTTCCATTTCATCCACTTTGGCGTAGTTCAGCTTGCTTTGCTTTTTATACTGCTCTTCCACCTGTTTGTTGAAGCCTTTGCCGGCCAGGGCCAATTCGTCGGAGCTGGCTGCGGTCTCCACGTCCTTGTTGGTGGGGTTGAGGACAATCTCCTGTTCGGTCAGGGCCGAGACGTGCATCCAGCCGGTCTTGCCGTTTTTGGCAGAGACCTGCCGCCAGTCTCTGTTCTCGGATTTGAGGTCCACGCGATCACCGTAGGCCAGTTCGCAAACGACCTTGCTCAGGAAGCCGGGTTTGTCGCGGAGTTGACCAGACCGGACCTGGACGCTCATCATCTGGGCGGCCAGGGCGATGGTCGCGGCCAGGATGACAAGAGCCGTTGCCAGTAACGGCGTGTTTGAAAGATGCTTCATGGGACTCCCCCTTGGGCCTGACACAGGCTTTTCATTGTGCTCTGCAACTGCATAGCAAAAAAACGGTGGCCAGTACAACGCCTTACACGGAAACAAGGCGTCATTCCAAGGCTTGGGTCGAGAGTCTGAAGCAGTCGAAGCGTCTTTGGGATTGGAATTTTCCGACCCCGGATGTCATTCAACGGTCACTGAAAACACGGTCAGGGATTCAGGAACTGTCTGGCGAGTGCGGCATGCTTCATGTCTTAGTATCTGCATAATAAGTACTGGTTTTCCCTTGTTGTTGAACGGGACCAAGTTTTTTTATTGACAAGAACCGGCACCTTGAGACAAGTTGGCTTTCCCAACGCCGTGGGGCTGTAGCTCAGTTGGGAGAGCGCTTGAATGGCATTCAAGAGGTCGTGGGTTCGATTCCCTCCAGCTCCACCACAGGAAAGTTAAGGACTTCGGATGATTATCCGAAGTCCTTTTTCTTTGGTTTTGAGCCGGAAAACGGTTTTGTGTCCTAAATATGTCCTAAATGGATTTTTTAGGTGTTTTGATAGTGTGCGGCCAGCTTGTCCTGCACGGGGTTGTGCAGCAGGCCTTCAAGATTGGTGTAGCGCTCGGTCATGCGCGGATCGTTATGACCAATCATGGCCGCTGCGTGCTTGGTCGAGCCGCCAGCCAGCACGATGTTCGTGCAGTACGTGTGGCGGTGGTCGTGGAAGTTGAGCTTCTTGTCGAAGCCGCATGCGTCGCGGATGGTCCGCCATGCCTTGTTGAAGTTGGTGAACGGGGTGCCGTCGAGCCTGCCGACGACATGATCGCCCATGACTTCGATGCCACGCTTCTCTCTCATCTCTTGAAGATGGGCTTTCCTCTTCAGCAGTGCCTCTCTCGTCCGAGGCATGATCAGATGAAGCCGTTCCTGGCTGTTTTTCGTGCGGAAGAAGCGGATCGTTCCGCTATCGTCGAAATCAAGGTCGACATCTGACCATTTTAGATCAAGTACTTCCTGTCGGCTGCATCCGTGTTCCACGGCGAGGAGGATCGCCAACACCATGTAGTGTCTGGTTTTCTCCTGAGCAGCGGTGGCGAGCAGGACTTCCAGTTCGTTGGGCTTCAGGAATATCTTTCGTTCGTGTTGCCTTTCACTCAGCTTTTGGATCGAGGCAGAGGGGTCGCTGGTGATCGCCTGCTCCCTCAACGCCCGCTGCATCACCTGCTGGATAATGAACATGTACCTGTTTGCCGAAGCGGGAGAGTTGCGGTGGGCTTCCAGTGCTCGGAAGTTCTGCAGATTCTCTTTGGATACCGTTCCGATAAGCCTGTTGCCGAAAGCCTCTTTTATCGGCTTCAGGCGACCGATGTATCCGGTCGCAGTGGCAGGCCGCAGGCTTCCTTCCTTTTCACGTCGCTCCCATTCCTGTTGACAGAGATCGCAAAAGTGGCGGACGGTCTTTCCTCGCAGGGTCTTGCTTGTTCGTTGGGCCTCGAACTGTTCTCCTCCGTCGATAGCGACTTCCAGTCTGGCTTTCTCTTTGAGCGCATCGCCTTTTCTGTCGTAGGAACCATGGTATTTCTTCTTCTTGGTTTCGGGGTCCACATACTGAACGATGTAGCTCGGGCCTTTCTTTTTCCGGGGTCTTTTCACGATGGTGACGGTTGCCATAATGCGTTTCCTCATTATGAGCTTTCGCCCGTCATTCCTATTTGGCTGTCAATGAACGCGCGCACATCCTGTTCCCGAATGAGCTTGCGTGATCGTACCCTGATACAGGGCAATTCTCCAGCGGAAATCATACGGGAAACCGTCGCGCGATGGACGCGCAGGAAGTTCGCTGTCTCCTGAATTGTGAGCACCAATGGCAACATGTGAAATCGTTGATGGTCCATGATCTGTCGGGGCTGAAGATTGTTTATGAAATGGGTGGCCTTCCAGTTTTTCGTTTGGCTAAGAGAATAGCATGTTGAAATTATTTTGCAACTTATTCTTTTATTTCAACTGGTTGATGTGTTAGGGTGCATGGTGATTAATCATCGGAGATCGGAGCCGGTGCGAGCTTGAGGGGTGGATGTGAACCATGATGATACATTTCGTTGTTGGAGATGCTCGGCGTGGTAAGAACCGCACTCGGCATGATTCATCATTAGGCACCATAATGAATGCAGTTGGTTGTGGTGAAGTCGTGTAGCTGGGAGCTGATTATGTTATTATGATAAATTAATCTATGATATCATATTGATAGATTGCAGCGTGTGGGGTGGGGAAAAATTATTGGCTTTGTGAATTTCTTTGAGGTGATGGCCAATATAGGGCGCTTAACTGATTGAAATATGCATGCGGCCTTTGGATCTGTGTTCTTCCAAAAGTGCCAGCCATGCTTCAGCCAAGCATAGATTGAATTTGAAGATACTGGCGTCAAGGCCAATTATCTCGTGCAGGATGAGTCGTTTCCCACGAACGAATTCAGCGCCTTCTGTGTCGTTTTCATCCCACATGTCGAGCGGGTCGATTCTGTCGACTGGATCGAGTATTGAAACCACTGAATGGATGTCGGTAACGTCCCCTCCTTCTTTGGAGATCAACCGTTCTGTTCGCGGCAGGTACGGCCAAATTCGTTGGAGGTCGTAACTAGCCGGAGTATAAGCATCTGGGTCAAATATCTTTTTGATCTTCAAAGTCAAATAATTCACTGATCTCGGGCGAATCACATCTGACGTCTGGGCTAGGAAATGGGATCGTAATTCGAGGAGTCTCGTGAGTCCGGGGCTTTCTGTTGCCATTCGTTGGAGTGCTCTGTGGGCCCGCTGGTATTCTGCTTCTCCAGGGGTATGGAAACAACAAAACGGATCTTTCCGTATTTTGTTGTATCTTTTGAAAACAAACCGCCAGCAATGGGGGCAAATCGTGAAGTACCCAAGCGATTTGTCCTTTTTCTTCTTCAGGGCAAATTCTTTTGTGTCGTTTGGCCTGATGTACAAAAGAACCGAATACAAGTCGTTTATGTAGTCGCTTTGCTCGCCCCAGTTTGCGCTTCTGGAAAGAGCTTTGATTCTTTTGATTAATTTGTCCCACGCGTTACATTTGTAAAACCCTCGCTTAGCCTGTTGGGCGAAGAATGTTTGTGGGAATTGGCGCGAGATGTCAGCGACTATAATGTTCATTATTTGGGCAGGAGTTAGTCCTTTCAATCTCTCTGCCAATTTTTGTTCTCGTCTGTTCATAGTGGTTTCGTATTGAGAATTAGGGATATGAAAAAAAATTGGTAGATGTTCATCCGAAGTTGAGTCGTCTATTGATGGAGCATGCTTGATGGTAACAAGGAGAGAGGCATGGGAACTCAGAAGGTGCTCAATATATACGAACTGGCCGACCTCCTCGGCACAACCAGTGCTGCCATTCGTAGTCACTGGCAGCGTCGCAACTTCGAGGCGATTCCACGGCCCGTCCATTTCGGCAGAAGACTAGGCTGGCCTGTGCAAATCGTCGAAGAGTGGCTCCAGAAGAAGATCGAAGCCGACTCGATTTGGCGGTAATTGGCTTTGGTTATTCCGCCGCCTGGAACAGTTCACTTGGCTTACAATTTAGTGCGCCCGCCAAAGCTTTGATGTTGATTGCGCTGACGTTCCTTTCCCCCCTTTCGACCGACCCGACATATGTGCGGTGCAGGCCGGTTAATTCCGCAAATTTTTCCTGCGATATGCCTTCTTCCGTTCGTTTTTCCTTGATGGCTTTACCGAGTCGCTTCAAAAAACGCTTTTCGTCAGCCGTATAATTGCCTGCCATGCGAAATTCCTCCAAATAATCGCATGAAGATTTGACTCCTATAAGTCTACAGACTATAAGTATCTATCGATGTGTGCAGTTGTGGCTAACTAGTGGAGAAATAATGAGTAAGAATCAATTTACGTATGTGAATACTACCGAGGATGGCAAATGCCCGTTTTGCGGTGGGTATGTGCCCAAAGGGGTTTCTGTTTGCGAGAGTTGCCATGCCGCGCATGGAGAAAAGATTGATGGTTCCGGCAGCTTCCTGCTTTTGCCCGTGCTGGGAGCGGCCCTGTTTGCAGGCGGATGGGTAGGCGTCTCTCTGAAGAATGGCTTTTGGGGAGTCGTGACGGGCTGTGCCATACTCATTCCGTGCGCGGTCGGAATTATGAAACTCTGTACCTCGAAGGGCTGGTTTCGGTAGGGTGGTGTTTTCTCTCGGTTGTTATGGAGATTCAGCAGGTTTGGAGGCTCTTGATTTCACCGGCTGAGTCCCTTCGGCTTGTTTCAGCCCTCGCCGATAATTTTTTTGCCCTTGTCGAGCCAGTCCATAATGTCCTTGTGTCATGTCGGAGCAATGGCCGAGTGCAAGCGCTATCAGTTCTTTGTCGAGTCGAGCCTTTTTCAGGTCGGCGGCAAATTGTTGCCGTAAGCTGTATTGAGATACCTTATCCGCCCATGTTTTGCCCAAGCTCTTTATCACTGCCCGTCGGAACGCTTCACGGATGGCTCGTTGGCTTGCGGCTGGCCGGAGTTCGATCGCCCCTCCTGCCTGTTCCACTATTGTGAATAATATCTGCTCCATTGGGGTGGATGGTTCGAAAGTCATCGTCCGGATTTTCTGCCCGTAACCGCTGTTTGTTTTTGAGCCGTTGATGGTGGCGATGAGTACGCCTTCGACTATCCATAGTTGAACTCCTTCTGAAAACTCGTCCGGCCTACATCCTGTCACTGCCAAGGTCGCCACAAGTGGGCGGTGCTGTTTCGCGATGGCTGCATATATCCGTTCCTGCCAATCCGGATAGGCCCGGTTGGGCCGTCCAAGATGCTGCCGCTTTCCTTTGCGTGGTTTCGGATTGAATGGGACATCGTGTGCCGCGTCGAGATTGTTGCGGTATCGTGTCCGGGAATAGTCAGCCTTTTGTTCGACTAGCTTTTCACAGTCTCGGTGCACGATTTGTTTCAGGTGGCCGATCTGGTCGTCTGCAGCGGTTTGATCGTGTCGTTGCAACGCCTGGATTTCTTCGAGGTGTGTTGTAATGCGTGAGGCGAGGCCGTGCTGGTACGCCCCTTTGAGGACGTAGTATCTGCTTTTGCTGATGGGGGCGGATTTGTGGGCGCAATTTTCGGCATATACCTGCGGCGTCAGGTCGGAATCGTCAAGCATGGCGTATGCGTTGGCGTAATCTTTCGCCGAGCGCCCGGAGAGCCGTTTCGAGGCGATCTTGATCGCGAGTTGTTTGACCTTCTCATGTTGCATTGAGACGCTCCAGAAAGGATTTTTGATTGTCATCCACCCCTCTGCCCGCTGTTGTCGGGCAGCTCCCCTCAAAGGGGAGGGGGCGGCTTATGGCTTATTCGCGGCGTGAATCACGCCATCTTTTCGCAGGCTCAAATCTGTCATGATTCGCGCATCGAAAAATCCATAAGCCCATATTCGCGGTAGGCAGATTGAGCCTACCGCGAATAAACAAACTCTACGTGATTCATTTGATTCAGTTCCCGCATGAATCAGCCATTTCGCCCGATGGTGTACACGAGACTTGCAGATATGCCGTACTCCTGGGCGAGGCTGGATGCCGTGTCGCCCTTGCTGAATCGTTCTCGTATTTCTTGGCGTTGATCGTCTGTGACTTTTGTCGGGCGACCAAGGCGGACGCCATTTTTCTTGGCCTCAAGCAAGCCTTCGTTTCGGCGTTCATTGATGAGGGCGCGCTCGAATCTGTACATTGATTTGAGCCAGCGGAAATTGGCGTCAAAGTCCGGGGCCCTCGGATCGAGGCGCAGGCCTTCGTCCACAAAGATGATGGCCGTGCCGATGTTGGCGATCCGTTTCACCACATCGAGAAGCTCCCGGAGGTTGCGTCCCAGCCGGTCCATGGATTTGACGAACAAGATGTCTTCGGCCTGGAGGAATTTCAGGCATTCTTCCAGGGCCGGACGCGGCTCTGTATTCTTGCTGCCAGCGTGGTCGACGAAAATGTTTTCGGTTGGCATTCCCTTGGGGTAGAACATCTTCTCAGTCGGACCGATGCGCATGTAGCTGACCCTGGAGCCCTGCCGTTCAAGCAGTGGGTCTTCGTTTTCGTAGTTTTGTATAGTCTTCATTCGTGCGCCTCATGGTCCGTGTAGCAGGCCTCAAGGGGGGAGGGCAATCATCCTGTTGTCATACGAGGTTTTTGTATCCTTTCCGGCACGCGCAGAGACAGCAGAGGTTGTTTGTCTTAAACGTGCCTATTGGACGGCCACAGATGGCGCAGGTTGAGAGTGCCTTTCTTTCAGCTTGACGGACCAGCCATTTGATGGATCGCGGCAGGCTTGGTGATTTGCGCGGGAAGTCCACCATGTCGAGAGTAAGGAATACGATCTTGAACATCCCTTCGTTCCAGCTGGAAGTGGGGGCCACATGGAGGGACATGATCTTCACGCTCGGATGCTGCGTCCGCAACTGGGAAAACAGTTCAAGGATAATTCGTATCCATCCCACTGGGACATTGGTTGAAATCGGACGAATGAGTAAGTTTTTCCCGAAGGCTTCCATGTACCGGGTAGCGAATGCATCTTTGTCTGGAGCGCTATTGTTGATTCGGAACTGCATTTGATCCCTCCAGGAGTTCTCGAACGAAATCATCCACTTTTTCCCTATCGAGAGGCAGGCAATCGATTTCCATGTACACTCCGGCATTTTCAATGGCTGCCAGGGCCTTCACGGTGACCTTTGTCCCGAATCTGTCTTTGAGAGAGTCGAGGGCTTCCATGACTTCGCTGTGCCTCTCTCGGTCGTACATCAATGTCAGATCTTCAAGCTCGCACAGGATATCTTTGAACGCTATGACGAGTTCCATGTAATCCGGTCGCGCCGCTATTTCGGCTGGCAGTGTCAGGGGAGTGAGGATGTCGTCCAGCTCACTCATCGACATGATTCGTGGCGCATGTCTCGGTTCGGCATGCTTCGATTCGACGGCGGAAGAGAAATGGGATTGGCATCGTTCAAATGCTTTCCGAAAGTAGAGGGTCTGCACCAACTGCTTTCGGAATACGGGATCGAAGCGCGCAACCAGGGCTTCATTTGAACCGAGTTGAGCCAGTGTTTTATCCAATCCGCAGAAGTGCCGGAAATAGCGATCCGCCGCGGGGTCGTCGTTTTGCAGGACGATTTTCGTGCTGCAGTTGGCGACGAGGGCATTAACCTGATCCCGAAGAAGTGCGTTCGTGTAGAGGCTGGACAGCGCCTGCGTGGCGACGATGTTGATGCAGCCGAATTCGCGCGCCTTGGAAAACCAGGAGAAATCGTCGAACGGATTGTTGGACGAAACATTGATGACGTCCTGATATTCGTCCGCCATGAAAAAACATTTTCCGTGGTGCTCGGATCCATCGTCTAGGGTGCGGTATACATCGTTGTAAAATTTCTCCTTGAGGGAGCGCGCCAACAATCTGGCTGCATGCCCCTGCGTGGTTTTGAAACGCAGGATGACGATTTTGCCAGCCTTCAACAATTCCCGATAATCCAGTGTGATGTCAGGATCGCAACAGGACAAATTGGCGACGAGAGATTCGTCCGACGTGATTGCAGCCAGCATCTGGCGTGGGCCTCGAAGCTGGTAATCAAGCTGTTCGTGGTATGTCTTCGTCTCCTGCTTCTTTTTTTCAGTCAGGATGTGGAAGGCGGTTGATTGTACGCGGGTTACGAAAGAACGTTGTGCGAAGTCGTCACGATTGTAAACAGAGGAAAGAAAGAGCTCGAAGATTCTTCGTGAGAAATCATAATCGTTCACGCACCGGTCGAGTAATGCGAAATTAGGGGCAAAGCGTTGTTCGTATTGACATACAAATCGTAATAGCATCGCCATGTCGGCGAGGAGTCTGACTCCTTTGTAGAGCCAATCTATATTGGCACTATGCTCCTGACCCGAGAGCAGAAGCGATTCGATGAGCTGCTGTGTTTCCGCTTGAGATAACCCTTCAAGCAGATTTATGGGCGTTGCCGTTGGGTGGGTTCCGATTTCGATGATGTCTTTTTCCCTGCCCGCAAGCAGGGCAAGTTGCCGAACCTGACCCGTGAAGTTGTTTTTGATGTCAAGAATGAGGCCGGGGAATCCCTGATCGATCAGTGCTGAAGCCATTGGCAGCATGAACGAAGCCGTTTTGCCGCGCCCGACGCCGCCGATGACGAGCACCCCATGGGTACCCGCGTCAAAGGATATCTGTTCGCCACCGTCGAACTCATAGAGGGAAAGGGTGTGGGAGTTTGCCTTATGTCCCATCCTTCGGCCATTGGTAATGACTTGGATTCTTCGGCGGTCCTTTTCCCTGAATGCCTGAAATGTGCTCATGGGGAACTCCGGTTTGTTTTATTAAGCGTCTTACAAAAAATATTTAAAGATTTATGTAAAACATGTCAAGTAGTGATTTGGGCTGCCATCTTGATCTTACATTGGCCTATGGTTCTCGTCGGAGGAGTGGGATGGATGTGATAAAGATAATGCTTAGGGGCTCAAAAGTGGACGTTGATCAAAACAGCGTGTTGAATATAGTCTACAAACATGATGCGAGGCAGGTATAATAATGGTCATACGCCGTGCTGTTGATTTATGAGATTGAAGGAAGCGCGTCGAAGAGAAGTAGTGCCACTTAGTTCGACCAATTCTTACCGCTCCTTCATACTCTCACTCGTATATTTCATCAAAGGCGATAAGAAGAACTCGATTAATCTTCTCTCCCGAATCTTTACTTCTACCGTTGCCCGCATTCCGGGGCTCAGGTTGACCTTCTTGCCGTTAACCAGGATGTGAAATTGCCCCATGTCGACTTTGGCCAGATAAAATAGATCGCCTTCATCTGTCTGGATGGCATCGCTGGAGACATGCCGAAGGGTGCCGTCGATGATCCCATACTCGGTAAATGGGAAGGCCTCGAGTTTGATTTCCACCTGTTGGCCTTCATGGACAAACCCGATGTCCTTGTTGAGGATGTTTGCCTCGACCTCAAGCTTGAAGTCTTCCGGAACCAGAATCATCAACGGTTGGGCAGGGGTGACTACCCCCCCTATGGTGTGAACAGCAAGCTGTTGCACACGGCCAGCAACAGGTGCGGTGATACTCTGGAGCATGTTGGCTTGGTGTGCTTTTTTGAGTTCCTGGGTCAAAGATTCAATCTTGGTTGTAACCTCTGCCCGCCGCTCCAGTAGGTCTCGACGGTATTCGGAAAGGGTTTGAACGCGTTGTTCAGCGGTTACCGTGATGGCCGCTTGAGCTTCTGCCAACTCCTGCTGTTCCGTTTTCAGATTTTGCTCAACTTCGATGCGTTGCGCTTCGGCTTGAAGCCATTCGTTCTCCGGGGCAACGTCTTGTTCATAAAGCGTTCGGCGAGCAGAGGCTAGTTTGGTCGCAATCGGCAATGTTTTTATTAGCTTGTCCACCGTGTGCCCAGCTGCCTGCTTTTGGGCTGTCAGGCGACGCAATTCATTGTCATAGGTTCTGATTTTTGAGATCAAAGTCTCCGCGTCTTGGGCCAAGTATATCCGTTCTTGCACCACCTCCTGTTCGTCCGCGTCTTTCGGGGCAACCAGCTTCGGCTGACCTCCTTTCAACGGATTCCAGGCGAGTAATGCGGTAATTCTTCCCTTCTCCAGCAATGACGCCCTCAGTTCTGAATCAAGTCGATCTACATCGGCCCCACTGGATGTCGTATCCAGCTCAATAAGCAGATCACCCTTTTGAACAATCTGCCCTTCCTGAACAAGGATTTTAGAGACAACGCCTCGCTCAAGAGGCTGTATGGTTTTGACACGGCCTGAGGGAATGATCTTCCCTTGCGCCACTGCCACGACATCAGTTTTTCCCAGGCAGGCCCAAGTCACTCCAAAGACGATAAAAGCAACAATGCACCAGATAATGGCGCGACCGATGGGAGAAGGTGGTGTCTCAACAACCTCCAGAGAGGCGGGCAGGAACTCCATTTCGTCTGAAGGAGTGGACGGACGACAGGCTTTGGCTTTTTCAGAGGCTTTAGCCGTCAATCCACGGAAGAAGGAAGCTATTCGAGAATCGCTCATCACGCTACCCCTTCCGAGCCCTTAGATTGATAACTCCATAATTTGGCATAGTAGCCGTTGGTTTTGGCCAACTGCTCATGAGTACCAGCCTCAATGAGTCGCCCTTTCTCAACAACGACGATGCGGTCACAACCCTTGACGGTCGAGAGCCGATGCGCGATGACAATTACTGTCCTGTCCTTGCAGATTGCGGACATATTTTGTTGGATTATGTGTTCTGACTCGTAGTCAAGCGCAGACGTGGCTTCATCCAAGATCAGTATGCGGGGGTTGGTGAGCAAGGCCCTGGCAATCGCTACCCGTTGCCGCTGCCCCCCGGAAAGACCGGTACCTTGTTCGCCGATTATGGTGTCGTATCCTTCCGGTAGCTCGAGAATGAATTCGTGAGCTCCAGCAAGCATGGCTGCTCGAACTACGGTTTCCATGGGGGCACCGGGATCAGCCAGAGCAATGTTGTCGCGAACGGAACGGTTAAAAAGCTTGTTCTCCTGAAGAACGACTCCCACCTGACGTCTCAGCCATGCTGTATCTACCAGAGTGAGGTCTATGCCGTCAATAAGGACGCGTCCTTTCTCGGGGACATAGAGCCGCTGAACAAGGTTGGTCAGCGTACTTTTACCGGAGCCGGATCGTCCCACAATTCCCAGTGTTTCTCCTGCGGATACACCTAGCTGGATGTCTTGCAGAATAAACGGGCCATCGTGGCGGTAACGAAAGCTGACGTGTTCGAAAACCACTTTTCCCTTGAGGGAAGGCAATGTCGACCGATTTGGGTTGTAACCGGGTTCGGTCGGATTGTTCAGGATATCGCCAAGTCGTTCTAGCGATACCCCCGCCTGCTGGAAATCCTGCCAAACCTTTGAGAGTCGGAGAATTGGTCCGCTGACACGTCCGGCCATCATGTTGAAAGCAATGAGCTGGCCAATGCTTAAGTTCCCATCAATGACACTTCGCGCTCCTACCCAGAGAATGAGAAGGGTAGTCAACTTACTCAAAAAAGTCGTTGCCTGAACCGCGAAGTTGCCGAGGTTGTCCGTCTTGAAGGCTGAGTTGACATAACCTGCCAGCAAGTCTTCCCACCGTCGCTGGAATTGCGGTTCGACAGCCATGGATTTGAGCGTCTGAACGCCGGTGACGGTTTCAACAAGGAAAGCCTGGGATTCCGCACCACGTTGGAATTTTTCATCAAGTCTGCGACGGAGAACAGGCGTCACAAAGACCGAAAGCGCAACATAGAACGGCAAAATCGCCAACACTAGAAGTGTTAGCATCCAGCTGTAGAAAAACATCACCAGAATAAAGACGAAGGTGAAGAAAAGATCAATAACGATGGTAAGAGTCGAACCTGTCAGAAAGCGACGAATATTTTCAAGTTCGCGCACACGTGCAACAGAGTCACCCACACGCCTGGCATTAAAATATGCCATCGGTAATGAGATGAGGTGTGAGAAGAGTTTGGCTCCTAGCGTGACGTCCACACGGTAGGTTGTGTGCGAGAAGAGCCATGTTCTGAGACCTCCGAGGACGACTTCAAAGCCGAAGATGGCAAGCAAGCCTATTGCCAGGACATCGAGGGTCGTCAGTCCCTTGTGCACGAGGACCTTATCAATGACCACTTGGAAGAAGAGCGGGGTGACTAGCCCAAAAACCTGTAGAAAAAAGGAAGCCAACAACACTTCGCCAAAGAGCCGTTTATACTTGAGTAGGGCAGGAATAAACCAGGAGATGTTGAATTTACGAACAGCGTCTGGCAGCAGGGACCGCTTGGTGATCAGAAGAAGTTTGCCGGTCCAATCTTTTTCGAATATCTCAAGAGCAACTGTATCGGCACCTTTCTTGAGCGGACTCTGAATGAGGAGTTCTTCTTCGCGTATCCCACCAATGATCACCCAGGATCCATCGTTCATTAGGGCCATCGCAGGAAACGGAACTTTGTCGAGTACCCCGCAATTTCTTTCCATTATTTTGGCTTTTAACTCCAACGCGCGGGCAGCCCGGATGAGATCCAATTCTTTCATCAGGCCGTTGGGCGGAGCAAATCTGTGACGGATGCCTTCCGGGTCTGCGGGCACCCCGTGGTAGCGAGCCAGCATGACAAGGGAGACGAGCCCCGTATCGGGGCTCGTCTTGTGTGTTTCTTCGGCATTCTTCTCCTCGGTCATTGTGGCCTAGCTTCTTTGCCAATCAGCTGTGAGCATAGGCGTCGCGTCATCTGGAAGAATGCAGGGAGTGTTGACAGAGCCTGGGTCATTTTGAGTAAATGATGACATGCTGTTTACGAGAAGCTGAAGCTGACTCTGAATTAATGTATCCCGATTTTCCAGAATGTCCTGGTCAAATTTGAGAATAGTGTCGGCGGCTGTGGTGGTGCTTCCGTCAGCCCAGTTGATGCTGGTCGTGTTTAGCACTGTCGCTCCGGGCGTTTCGAGGGTGGAAGGACCTGTCGGAATTCCGGATAAATCGAGAGAGGTCAGCCCGGCCTGAGCTAATCCAAACAGTTCATTGCTTTCGCTCACGCCGTTTTGGTTCTTGTCTGACCAAATCTGGAATCTTCCATAGTCATCGTCTTCGGCTGTCAGGAAACCGTCTGAGTTGGAATCATACGCTTGCAGTCCTTGTAAGTCTGTCAGGCTGTTTGTTGAGTCCTGAACAAAGGACAACTCGTCACCGGAGGTGATCACCCCGTCATTGTTGCGGTCAAGGACGAGGAAGCCATCGTCTGCAGCAGCCCACCCACCAGTTTCCTGGAGACCATCACTGTCGAAATCGAAGGCTATCTGGTCTGCAGAAAACTCAACACCGTCACCGTCCAGATCGAGGATTATGGGAGCCAGGGACGCATTGGCCATGGAGACGAGGTCGGATTTAGACCAGACGGTACCATCTTCGAACACGACCTGTTCAATTCCGAAAGAACTCAGGTAGTCTTGCTCATCAAGGTAAATGGTGTCTCCTGACGTCAACTGAAGAATGATGTCGTCCGCATCGGCACCGTCCCACGTGACGGCAACGTCAGTGGTCTCTATCCCTGTTCCCAATACAAGGACATCTGTTTCGGAAGACGAGCCGTTGTCGTAAATAAGGGCATAGGTGTCGCCGATGCCGAAATGATAGGTGTCCGATCCATGCCCTCCAACCAGTGTGTCATTGCCTGCTCCTCCCCGAATGTCATCGGCATCTTTGAAGCCTATGACATAGTCATTCCCCGATGTGGCGGCCTGATCAAAGTATGCGGATTGGATATCAGCGTAACTCCAGTCGGTACCATCAGCAAACTCGATGTGTTCAATACCACTGGTAGTGCCGAAGTCCTGCTCGTTTAAGAGTACTGAGTCTCCGGATGAAAGTTGGAGTAATAGGTCATCCGTATCGGTCGTGGTGCGAATAAGCGCAACGTCAGTTATGGCAATGCCTACCCCGAATACCAATCTGTCACTGTCGCTAGAAGAACCGTAGTCATAGATATTGTCCTGACCATCGCCAAGGTTGAAATGGTATGTGTCTGATCCGGATCCACCTCGGACGTAATCATCCCCCGCGCCCCCGCTGATTGTGTCGTTGCCTCTGAAGCCGAGGATAGTGTCATTACCTGATGTGGCTGCCTGGGTAAGATACGTCTGAGTTATGTCGGTTTTTGTCCACACCGTACCATCAGCAAACTCTACACGATCGATTCCTGTCCCGTAGCCGTAGTCTTGTTCGTTCAGCAGGATCGAATCACCGGAAGAAAAGGTCAGGGTGACGTCATCGACATCGCTGGTGGAATGGCTGACAACCACATCGGCAACGGTCAATCCAGCCCCCAGGACAAGCGTATCCATCTCACCGTTCATACCGTGATCGTAAATGTCGTCCTGGCCGTCGCCGAGGTTGAACACGTATGTATCTTCACCATACCCTCCACGGAGGCTGTCATTGCCGAGACCGCAATAGATGGTGTCGTCAAGCAGATCGAAGCCAATAATGGAGTCATTCCCTGCGGTGTTCGTCTGGGTAAAATACGCTTGGGCTATGTCGGTCTTTGTCCACACGGTGCCGTCGGCAAACTCCACCCGATCGATCCCCTTTCCATATCCGTAGTCCTGTTCGTCCAGCAGGATTGAATCTTCGGAGGAAAATGTCAGCGTGACGTCATCGACATCGCTGGTGGAGTGGGTGACAATCACGTCGGCGACAGTCAATCCCGTACCTAGGACAAGGGTATCCACTTCGCCATTCATGCCACTATCGTAGATTACGTCCTGGCCGTCACCCAGATTGAACAGGTAGAGATCTTTCCCATAGCCGCCAGTTGTGTAATCGTTGCCCGTGCCACCTTGGATGATGTCATCCCCGGATGTTCCGTTGATGGTATCATTTCCAGATGTCCCGACGTGGGTCGGGACAAGGGGCGGAACCGTGTTCTCCAGAATTGTCACGACATCATCGAGAGTCCAGACCGTCCCATCAGCGAAGTGATACTCTTCCACTCTGTATACACTGCTGTTCAGTGTGTCTTCGATTGTAAGTTGGTCAGAGGTGCCTGCTATTGAGATAATTAAATCTCCGTCGGATTGGGAGAGTATTATGTTCTCTGTGGTTACCCCTGCACCAAAAACAACTTTATCCTTAATAGTATCAGACAAGATCTGAGGGTAATCTCTTATTACGTCCTGGCCGTATCCAACATCAAAAATATATGTATCCGCATATCCTTTGCCTTCAAGCCGATCGTTGCCAAGGCCTCCATCCAGAACGTCACTTCTGTCATTGAAGCCGATGAGGGTATCCTCCCCGTCGGTGCCAGCGAGCAGCATAGCCTGCACATCGTCCATGGTCCAAATGGTCCCATTACTGAAGTGGAATTCTTCCACCTCATATCCCTCTGTGAAAAATTGCTGTTGTATCGTCAGTTGATCGGAAGTCCCCGCGATCGAAAAAATCAGGTCATCGTCGGACCGTGAAAGCACGATGTTATCGGCCGTTATTCCATCCCCAAACAGCACTTTATCCTTAATCGAATCCACCGTGATTCTTGCGTTCTCATGGATAACATCCTGCCCGTATCCGACATTGAAAACATACGTGTCCGCAGCCCCTTCGCCTTTAAGAGTGTCGTTGCCCAGACCGCCGTCAAGGATATCGCTTCTTCCGTCGAAGCCGATGAGGCTGTCATCACCGTCGGTGCCGATGAGAATCATGCCTTGCACGTCGCTGAGGGTCCAAATTGTCCCATCTTCAAAGTGGAACTCCTCTATCTCTTTAGACTCCGTAAAAAAGCAGTCTTCAACAGTCAGACTATCGGCGCCATTGATGGTAAGAACTAAATTATCGCCAGAACGAGAGGCTATGACATCGCCTGGGGTAATCCCTTCACCAAACTTGACTATATCGGTGTCTGGATGAATAATGTTTCTAACGCTTTCCTGAATCACATCATGACCTGAGCCAGCACCAATCATATATATATCGCTATAACTTTTGCCGATCAGTGTATCATTACCAGCGCCACCAATAAGAGTGTCATAGCAGTTGGAGCCATAGATTATATCATCCCCGGCGGTTCCGATTGTTGTGAGCCTTCCGAATTCATGCGAGTACATGATTGTTCCATCGTCGAAGTGAAACTCTTCGATTCTGTTATCCATTGAACTCACGCCTGTCAGCTTGAACTGATCGTCAATGGTCAGGGTTTCGCCGGTACTGTTGATTGTAATCACCAAGTCATTACCTTCATCAGCATTATGTACTGTAAGGTCTGCCAGTGTGATTCCTGGGCCGAACTCAACTCTGTCATTATCTTCAGCTAAAATCGTTGTGATGATATCCCGGATAAGGTCATTACCTGAGCCTATGCCGTACTTGTAAATATCGCTTAAATCCCCCCCCATGAGGGTGTCATTGCCCGCTCCGCCATCCAAGACATCAGAACGGTGGAAGCCATGAATTTCGTCGTCGCCATCGGTCGAGGATTCAGCGATCAGCTTGTCCATAATATCGGTCCACGTCCAAACCGTCTCGGCCGTGTCCTGGAATTTGAATGTCTCGATCCGATTAAGCCACTGTGTTCCGAATGGTCCCATCACGTCTGCATCGAATTGGTCGATGATAGTCAATGAACCATCATCCCCTTCAATGGAGATGGTCAGATCACTCGATGCCCCATCTCGCGACAAGTGGATATCTTCGGGGGTGATACCTTCTTTGAAGAGCACTGTGTCTGGGGTTACAGTCAGGATATCGCTGTGGTAGTCGTTGACCACATCCTGACCGTAGCCGCGTCCGAAAATGTAGGTGTCGCCGTCATTGCCGCCATGGAGTGTGTCGTTGCCGGCACCACCATCCAGGGTGTCCTGAAAATGGAAGCCAAATATTTCGTCATCCCCGTCGGTTTTTGCTTTTTGAATCAAATCATGCATGACTTCGTACCACCGCATGGTGGTTCCGTTGGAAAAAGCGAGATTCTCTATCCGGTCAGGCCAGAACATGCCGAAAACTTCTGTGTTCGACGCATTGAACTGTCCCGTGATGGTAAGGCTATCATCCGTTCCATTAATACGAATGAGCAAATCATCAGAATCACCATCTCTTTCAAAAATGAGGTCATTAAAGGTAACCCCCTCACCAAACTCAATGTAATCCTCATCAAGGAGGAGGAGGGATTCCATTTGATCATGGATGACGTCATTGCCTGACCCGATGCCAAATCTATACACATCTAAAGAGTCTTTACCCGAAAGGGTGTCATTGCCTGCGCCTCCGTCCAGAAAATCGGTGCTCCGGGTGCCTATATATACTTGGTCTCCATCTTGCGGATCGCAGACTTGACGGGCCATTTCCAGATTATCCCATACCACGCCGTCAGCAAAAACGATTTCATTCACCCCTCTGTCTTCATCTATATATCCGCCCATCAGCCCAGGGCGTTTACGCAGGAATTGCTCGACTATGCGCACTGAGTCGCCTGTTGCCGTAACCGTAAGGATTAAATCATTCCCGTCCCGCTCTGCGGAGATTTCATCGGACTTGTAGGTGGCGAACCTGATGGCATCGAAATCATCTCCTCCGGGTGCCGGTTCTCTGTCATCAATGATATCATGTCCGAAGTTGGAACCGAAGACATAGGCATCCGGCCCGAGGCCGCCTATGGCGATCTGATCACCAGGCCCCATGTAGAAGATGTCGTTTTCGTTAGTGCCGACGAGTTCGCCAGTCCCTTCAATAATGTGCGGTATGGTCAACGCGGATGCGGCCTCACTGATCGAAAGCACACCGTGCCCGACGTTTTCGTAAGCCCCTACTAAGTTGCTGAAGAGAAAGCTGTACGTGTTGGCAAGATTCGACGCGCCTCGAGAAAAGCGCTGAAGAAATATATGCAGAATAGGCACCCAGTTATCTATGTATGTCGTGGCCGCTCCAGCATCAGTTTGGGGGCTGGCATTCAGAATATTTTCATACAGCGGAGTGAGTTGATATTCGTTTACGGACGAGTAACGCCCTTTTTCCACATCATAAACAATGTCTTCAAAGAAGTCGGAAAGCCCTCCCTGGACGGCGAAGGCAACACCTAGCGATATCTGAAAATCATAGAGCAGTTCCAGATATCCTTCGATGGCACTTCCAGCGCCTGGCATAAGCAGATTCTCAGGTGTGATCGGCAGGTCTTCGCCCACATATTGCTCAAGAAAGGCTATGTCGCTGCTGGCGAAAGTATCCCAGGCTGCATCCTCCCAGGAGAAAGACATGGCCTGGATATCCGCTAGGGTGGGGTTCTCTATGATGTCTCCGTTTCCATCTACGATATCTCGTCCGCTCTGTAGGGACCATGAATCGTTGGAGGAGTTGTATATGGCCATATCTCGAATCTCAATGGAGCTGTCTCCATTGACGGTATAAAGATAGGGAATGGAACTGACACCGGAATCGTGGTCACCTGCCCAAGCGCGCAGGACGGGAATGATCATCTGCCGTATGCCTTCCAGTGTCGTCGGAGCAGCTTGTGAAATGGCTTGGATGGTCGAGAGTAGATCCGGGTCTTGGGTCATTGATATCCGCAGACTCGCCAGTACGCCTTGCCCCTTCAAATCTGGTTGGGCCTCTGCTTCTACACTGACAGTGCTATCCCCCAGGTATTTAGTGTCAAAATCGTTGTTTACAAAATCGACATTGCAGATTTCACCCGTGGTTCCGTCGGTCCTTGTGAAGGTGCCGACGCTGGAAATCGTATGGCCGTTGTTGTCGGTGTCGCTTTCAGTGTTTTCCAGGCTGATGGACTGAACACCTGCTTCGGACAAGGAGAAAAGTTCTCCTTCGTCGGTAACCCCATCGCCATCAAGGTCTCGCCATATTTGCAGAGCGTTGAAATTCGTATCCAATGCGTCGACAACCATATCGCCGTTAGAATCAAAGGATGACAAGGCATCAAACCCACTGGTATTCTCATCACCAAACAATTCCGAGATGTCGTTGATCTGTCCATCGCCGTTTGCGTCGTGGACGAGAAGGCCGTCGTCACCCCGCACCCAGCCTGTACTTTCAGCGAAGTTGTCTCCATCCATATCGAAATAGGGGGATGTGCCGAATGCCAGCCCGTTAAGTTCCAGGCCATCACCGTCGAGATCCAGAACCAGCGGATCTGTTGCGCCGCTAGGTTCACCTGTTAAAGTCTGAATGCCCAAATCCAATATTTTGCATACAGATTCGGTAATAGTGGTGCCTATCTCTGCATAAGAATAGTCGATAAGCTTGAAAGCTTTCCATTTCATTTGGCCAACAGTCACATGTGCTGTAGGGTTGGGAATGCCGGGACCGCCATCGTAATTGAGGAGGAATGTCTGCCAGCCTAGCACATTTTCTATAATGACTTCATTGTCTTTATTTTTCATATATCGGATCGCTCCGGAACAGTCGAATGCAACGTTACAGTCAGTTACATCAGTTCCTTGAGCAAAGGCGCCAAACAATTTATGCCCGTATATACTTATATAATCCTCGCTGCCAGCTTTTATGCCAAGCCCCTTGCCGTGATAGATCGTATCAATGCCTTCACCGACGGCTTCGATAAGGTTTCCGGTTGCGCCTGTTATTGTGTCGTTGCCAGCCCCACCAATGAGGGTGCTGAGTCCTTCGAGGCCTATTATCAGGTCATCGCCAGCACCTCCGTCAAGGGTGTCGTTGCCTGACAAATCGATCAGTGTGTCATTGCCTGCGCCTCCGATGAGGTAGTCGTTGCCGTAACCACCATAGAGTTCGTCATCTCCATCTCCACCGCGAAGCAGGTCATCTCCGTCGAGTCCGTAAAGAGTGTCATCCCCAGAAGAGCCATAAAGCAGATCATCCCCAGAATGGCCGAAGACACGAGCTGGGTCCTGGGCGGCAGCAAAAAGAGTTACTTTCCTGTCAGGTCGTTCGGAGCTTGGGGCGTATTCTCGTTCGTCAATCCTCGCATCGATTTTTCCGTCCTGGACTTTATATGCAAGCCTATCGATTACTGAGGAGTCTGCTTTGCCCCACAGTTTAGTCATTGCTGTGCGAATGTCACCAGGAAGGCCCAGACTACTCCCCATCATGGCGTAATATTGCGATTTCATCTCCGCTTCAGCAACAATATTAGGTATCGCTCCTTCTACGTTGTTTTTCCAAAGATTATCAGATAAATCCAGAATAAGTGTTTGTTCATCCTCAGAGAGAGTTAAAATTCCTTCTTCCATCGCATCATCGGATATTTTGGCAACAGCGATTTGACCGGCAAATTGAACAACCGCTTTGCCAATGGGGTCCTTTGAAATGTCAATGATGGCGGAAGCGCCTTCATTTATGATTTTACCAATATCGCAAGCGTCATTATAGAGGGCTCTTATCCCTGATTTCCCGAACGGCTTTGCTCCATCATCTATAGAAGAATAAGCTATTGCATGCCGCATTGCAGCGTCTGCAGAAGTGCCCCCGTTAGCTATTGTGGATGCATAGGTTGCCTGGGCTATGTCGCTGTCGAATAAGTGGGGTGTAAGGTACTCTCTAAATCTCTTCCATTCTTCCGCTTCGCTTTCACCGTAGAGAAGTATGGTGAGAAGTGCTTGGTCGTGTGAGTCCAGAGGGCCCCAGATGTCATCTTCAATCGTTGTGACAGGAGTTTCTTGGAGTAGCCGGTTTAGTTCTAAGACTTCGCCACTTGCGGCATAGGCACTGATAGAGCTAGAGCTGCCGAAGATCGGATTGTAAGGTACAGTGTTGCCATATATGGTATCATACAACATTTCATCCCTGTATTGTTCATCTGCCGTTCTGTATGGGGTGTTGTTGAAATGCGCTAGGGCATAGGCGTGAGCATTTATCACGGCTGATTCAAATGCCATGTTGTCAAAAATCGTTGCCGTTTTCCCATAGAAACTTGCAACATAACCGGCCACTCCTCCGCCCATCGAGTGGCCTACAAGTTCTACGTTTGCTGTTCTAGGGTCGCTGTTGCCAATTAACTCGTTGTAGAATTTAATACCTAAGGTTGCTTGAGATGTATCTGCATCACCAACACCGGTGGGCCAGCCGCTAAAGATGTCGAAAAAGCTGTCTGTGCCGCGATATGATATGATCGTTGTGCCATTCAAATCATATGATTGTGCAAAAAAACCAGAAGGATATGAATAGTTGTTTGAGTTAAGACCTAATGCGGCATTACCAATTTGGTAGCCATCGACTTTTACCTTCGCATCAGTTCCACGATTATAAGCATCAAGGGCAAGGATAGCTCTCATTACAACATCATTGAATGCCATGGAGGTCTCCGTGTTGCTAGTTATATACGTAAAAACGAGGGAGCGCTTTCCCAATGAATGCTAAAACGATCCTGTGGTATATCTAGTGATTTCAAAGTGAGATGAGTTTGTGTTTGTGATGCACTATTCAAATTCCACAATTCATCAACACTGAGTGAATTTTTAAACTCTATATCATCAAACGTTATCCATGCGCCAATTAGTGAATATCCCGGCCCAACGATTTTGGGGAAAGAGTCACGTGTAACTATCGTTATGGTTTGTGGATTCCCTACGTCATCAAGAAACACCATTACGGGTGTTTTGTTGGCAGGAATCATATACTTCAAAATTCCATTTTCAGTTTTAATTTGAACGTCAGCTTGCCGAATCCATTTCGGCATAATCTGTAGGAAGGATATTGTATTTGACCCGAGGGGAGACAGGGAAGTGATAAGAATTTTGTTGTTATTTAATTTTAAGTAGTTGGAGTTACCTTGAACCGATGAGTACCCGCTGTAATACTTTTTCAGACTCCTGATAGGGTTGATCCTATCTACCACTGTCACCTCGTTGGCAATGGATACTATTCCGTCAGGAGTTTGGACATCAAAGCCTATGTTGTATACGAGTGTGGATGACAATAAAAAAGAAGCAACTATTGACACTAGAACAATATATAGTGGCGATAAAAATAGGTTGATAAAAAACATGGCACTGCATTTGTACGCATATGACTTGTAGTGACTTGCATAAAAAAATAGTATTATTGCAGCAACAGCTATGGTTGGCACGGCTATATAGACAAACATTGTTCCAACTATTACCCATATACAGATGGTGACAACGGCCATTAACAAAAACATGATCACTCTTTTGCCCCCGATAGAAAAAAGGACATCTTACTAATTAACAATCTGTTATTCATTGACTTGGTCATGTCTCTCCTCTTTCGCCCTCGTTTGCCCAATTAGAGATACCACGTAGAATGTGTGGTAAAAACATATGTTTCCCCGCATGCCTGTTTTACACCTCCCGAGGCATAGCCTCAGTCGATTATCCAACCTGTGGGCATTCTATTGGCATTGCGCCTCAACTGGCTACACTCCGACCATATGAATTGTTCGAGGGAACCCAACTCTAATTTTCGGGCAATAGCGGAAACTGCCGTATCGTATCCAAGCTGACACAAAGTGTTAGTATTCTATTTTCTTGGGCATAATTCATAGTTTTTAACAGGCCCTAATATGCATAGTCGATGCGTTAATGCTTGTTTTGGTGTTTGTCGCATTTTTTCATATTTGCATTTTAAATATTGTGGATAACGTTCATAATTTTGTTGATAATTCCGTCGAGAATTGCGGCTGACTTGGCAGAATGTGTATAGATGGCCTGACGTGGATGTGTTCGTCCCTGTTGGATATCCTGAGCAGTTCGAGGAGTTCTCTGAGGACATGCAGGGGAAGGCCATATCAACCTTTGCGTTGGCAGGAAAAACTTTATATGTTTGCGCCCAATTCAAGTATCACCCGCAAGCAGAGAATAGCCTTCCATTACCATGCGAATACTCATTACCCACTGCAACTTTCCCGCTCAATTCCGGCATATCGCCGAATATCTCGGGCGTGATCCGCAAAATGAGGTTGTATTCGCCACCGAGAATCCGCGTTTGGAATGGGATATACTTGGTGTCCGCAAGGCCGTATTTCAGGCTGCGGAAAGTGATACGGAAAATGTACATCCCCTAAACCGGGGAATAGCGGAAGCTGTCCTTCACGGCTCGGGCTTGCTCAGTTTGTGCAGCCAACTCAAAGCCAAAGGATTCAAGCCGGACATCATCCTGGGCCATTCCGGGTGGGGGCAGACCTTATATCTCAAGGATGCCTTTCCCGATGTGCAGATGGTGAGCTATTTCGAATGGTATTACAGGCCGGATGGGCCGGAAACTCGGCTTGCCAACCAGAAGGACGATCTGGGGCGGGCCATGCTCAGGATGCGCAACACCCCAATTCTGCATGACTTAGTTGCCTGCGATGTAGGAGTGACGCCGACAGCCTTCCAAAAGTCCCAATTCCCGTCGGAGTTCCATTCAAAAATCCATCAAATCCACGACGGCATCGACACGCGCTATTTCGCACCCGACCCATCTGTCTCAATCCAGAATCTACAACTGCCCGGCGTTGACCTCTCGGGCTGCACGGAACTTTTGACATACTGTGCGCGAGGCCTTGAACCATATCGAGGCTTCCCCCAGTTCTACCAGGCCTTGCCCGTTATTCTCGATGCAAGGCCAACCTGCCATGTGCTTATCGTCGGTGAAGACCGCGTCTGCTACAGTCCCAAATTGCCGGTAGGTCGCACCTACAAACAGGAGATGATAAAGAGAGTGCAGGTGGATGAGAGTCGAGTCCATTTCGTCGATCCGCTGCCATACGGACTATACAAAAAGGTGCTCCAGGCCTCCACAGTTCACGCCTATCTCTCTTGGCCCTTCGTCCTCTCCTGGTCTCTGCTCGAAGCCATGAGCTGCGGATGCCTCATCGTGGGATCAAACACCGAGCCGGTGCAGGAAGTGATTGCGGATGGTCAAAATGGCCTCCTGACCTCATTCACCGACCCGAACAAAATAGCTCAGGATATCATCCAGGCGCTCAGCCACGCGCCAGACCTGCAGCACATCCGAAAGGCCGCCCACCAGACCATCTTGGAAAAGTACGATTTGAGTATCTGCTTGCCTCGGCAGATTGAGCTGCTGACCAGTCTGGTTAAGTAATCAGAGAGCCAGCTTCTTTTGGGGATAACTGGCGACTGTCGAGTTGAGGCAGAGTGTCGAGAGCTAAGACGACTGGTTGGTCAAGAATTGGGACAGGGTGTGAATGGCTGCTGTCACGTCTAACACACCGATGCTGCATGTAGCGTCGAGCAAACCATCATCGAGAAGGTAGTCAAATTTTTCTTTGCCTTTCCCCTTGAGCCCATGGATTAAGCCCATCGGGACAGGAGGATCATTTTTCAGGATATTGCTGATGGCATCAGTTAGGTCTGAAGGGAAATTCTATGGGCGGTGAACACTGGACCGACATAGTCAACCGGAAGGCCCATTTGGAGTAGCATCAGGAAAATTGTGAAGCATATCATGTCGCCTTTCCAAATAATGAACGTCGTGTCAGAGCCCTTTTCTACAATGCTTTGATGTTTTAAACCGGCTTCTGCGGTGGGTCAGCAACCTCTGTCCATGCACGTCCAAGAAATAGGGGACAGGTGTTGATTCGATACAATTTTGCATTTCTTCGCGTACCCGGTCGTGGACGAATGCCCCTCCCTATAAATGGGGAGTTTGCCGGCCAACTTCTCTTTATTTAAACATATTAGAAAACTCTTTTTTAAAGTTCACCGGAGAGTCATGCTTTGATGTCATTAAGAAAAAGAACATCCCTGAATTTGATTTTATTTTCAGCTCTCCATACAGGCAAACTGGAATTTCATAATTATCTTTAAATCTTCGATCAGGGCCGCCATTTTTGTTTGGATGTTTCCACGTATGATCTACAACTTTTGCGTCACGCGGCGGGCTCTCTTCAATAAACTTTGTGGTGTTATCGGTAATAGACACATCGTCGTACTCCACAAAACCAACTCCCTTGCTGTCGTAAACAAGGATTCCATCGGGCAACATGTATAATGTTTGCTGCCGTGCCTTCATTACAGGCACATCAATATTTGTGTTTACCCAAGGAGGCTTGCCCTCTCCAACTTGAACAGCTGATCTGCTGATAAGATTGCTTGCACCTGCGTTCAATTTTGATTCATGAGAATCATTAATATTACGAGAATCTATCAAGGCCCAGACATTAGTATTTGATGCTAGGTTGTTGAAAGCAGATATCAGTTTCTTGAAAGACTCTCCTTTATCGTCTTCGAATTCATATGCAATTGCGATTGTGCGTCTTTTAGACTCCCAGACCGCCATGGAAGCCGTAACCAAACCCCCAATGACTGCTGTGGTAATTCCGATCGTCTTGTTATTGTTGAATAAAACAATTGACAGGAAAAAGAAAAAGCCACCACACAAATAGTCAAATCTGAATCCTTTGTATGAGTCATTAAGGGTTGAGATGAGTTCCACTCTTGATTTAGATGTCAATTCCTGTGAGTTTGCAGAATTATACTGAACGGCATCAGGATGAGAAGAATGAACAATTTCTGTTTCCCTTGGGGGTGTGGCATCATTTATTGGAGCAGGATCTCCCCCTCCTAATTCCTGACGATAATAGAGCCCATGTCTGCCTGCATGTAGATAGCTTTTCCCATTGGGACGGACACCTACTCTAAATCCTTTAACGCCAACCGATGCGCCAATACCACTCTTGGACAAGTTAAATCTTACTGGCCCAAGCCGTACAGATTTTCTTAAATAAAATGCCATTTCATTATCCTAGTTGTGACTAATTCATCTTGCGCATGAAGTATGTTGAGAGGCAATTGCCGAGGTACTCATTAACCTTCTGCGATAGCCTCTTAACCCCCAAGATGTCCGCCAAGTCCCGGACCCTGTCTTTACTCATTACAAGTTTAGGATGGTCAGCTATGAGCCCGAATAGTTCGTGGCGCGAGATGTCTGTGACGGCTCTGCCTTCTATGGACCTATACGGGACCTTTTCCTGGTAAGTTCCGGGAGACCAGACAAAAGTCGTCTTACCTTCCTTACGGGATTCATTTTTCCCGAGACAGGTGTCGATTTGCTGCTTGATATTGGCCCCGGTCCTTTTCCAGCCATGGGCTTTGCAGATAGTCCGGGCAAGTCGGTCGGCCTCGATGGGGCCCTCTATCTCTACCAAATGATCGATCAATTGACAGAGAATCGGTGTGTACCCAGGGTCGAAAAAAAGGTCTGCCTTCGGTAGGACGGGCCATTCGATGGATGAGACGTTACTTGATGCCGCCGAGTCATCCACGCCGGTTGACTTGGCATATTCTGAGTGTTGATCTGGTGGTTCCGGATCAGAATACGGAAGCTCAAGTTCATTGCTTACATTGGGAAGTTTGACTTGTCTTGAAGCCCGAGGTTGCAAAACATGCTCTTCTTCCGGTTGCGATTTCATTGTTTCCGCAACAAGCCCTTCGGGCACCTCTCTCCATTCTTCATCATGCTCGGCTTGTTCTTTGGCATGGGCTTCTAGTTCCTTCTCCTTTTGTCGGGAGTTTTCGAGAAGCTCCTCAAGTTCTGTATGAACCCGTTTGAGTGCTTCCGTAGGATTCATGAACCAGTCTGTTGACCATATGCGGATGATGTTCCAACCGAGGTTGCACAGGACCGCCTCACGGATTTTGTCTCGATCCCGCGCGCTTGCGGAACTGTGGTAGGTTGCGCCGTCACACTCAACGCCCGCCAGGTAGGCCCCTGCGTGATCGGGATGGACCACGCCCAGGTCGATTCGGTAATCGGAAACACCAATTTGAGGCCGTATCTCCCAGCCCTTGTTTTGGAGGGCAGACATGACGGCTTCTTCAAACGGGCTTTCTGCCTCACCAACAGAATCGCCTCTACCTGCACCGCACGGGAGCGCTATCTGGCCGCGTTTGGCGTAGTCAAGAAAGGTTTTGAGATGCGCCACGCCAAGGGCCTTGGTCCGCGATGTGTCGATGTCATCGGCTTCGATTGATGAGAAAACATGCATTTCGGATCGGGCTCGCGTTACGGCGACGTTCAGGCGTCGTTCTCCGCCATCACGGTTGAGCGCGCCGAAGCTCATTGACATTTTGCCCCCATTGTCTCGCCCGAAGGTAATGGAGAAGCACATGATGTCCCGCTCGTCTCCCTGGATGTTTTCCAGGTTCTTGACGATGACCGGTTCTTCCCTGTTTTCGCTGAAGAACCATTCGAGTTTCGGATTGGAACGCCGGGCCTCATCGAAAAGGTTGAGGATCAGTTCCTGTTGCTGGATATTGAACGTGATGACGCCGAGGGTCGGTCTCGTCTCCTTTGGGAGTTGTAGCCAGCGTTCCAGTTGTGACCTGGCAAACCGGACGATTCCTCTCGCTTCCGTGATGTTGGTACGGCCCGTGCCTCTCGCATACGCGCCATCGTTTTTGTGAAAGACAAGGGCATCTGATTCTGTTTTGGGCGAAGGGAAGGTGATGAGCCTGCCACCATAATAGTGATGGTTCGAGAACGAGATCAACGATTCGTCTCGGCTGCGATAATGCCAGTTCAACTGGACTTCCGGCAGGCCCGCCGCACTGGCTTCTTCGAGAATGCTGGGCAGGTCCTTTTCATATTCGGCAAGGTCTTCCTCGTCCTCGTCATCGGTACGGCCGAAGAAGTTGGTGGGCGGCAACTGTTTCGGATCGCCCACGATGATGGATTGTTTGGCCCTGGCGATAGCCCCGACCGCATCCCACGTCGTGATCTGGGAGGCTTCATCGAAAATGACCACATCAAATTGAGTCTGGTCAGCGGGAAGGTATTGAGCCACTGAAAGCGGTGACATGAGCATGCATGGCGCCAGCTTGGTGAACACGGTTGGTGTGTTTTCGAGCAATTTGCGGATGGAAAGGCTCGGCCGTTGCAGCCCAAGCTGGTGCCTCAATGTTCCCAATTCCGAGCGGCGAGGGACGCTATCTCTGGCCGGAAGCCCATGCGAGGTCTTAATCAATACCTGGTCTGAGGCCATTTTTTGAACGGCTTCGTCCCTCTTTCGAAACTCTCGTATCAAATCTTCATGGGACCATTGGCGGAAGCCACAAAGCTCCGAGCTGGCGTCTATGACGAGGGGCAACCACCAATGGAAATATGCCACCCGAAAATCCAACTTGGCGTTTTCGATCTGCCCGGTTCGCAGTGCCTTGAGAAATGGATCAAGACCCAGTGCCCGTGCTTCCTCTCTGACCGCCACCCAACGGACCCAATCCGCAAGTTGAGTCTTGTGGGCGATCAAATGTCGCAGGTCCGTTTCAAGGGATTCTATCGACTGGATACGCAGCTTTCCCTTGGAATGGACAGTGTAGGCTTCACAGGCCGATTTGAATTCCTTGAGTGCTGAGTGAAATGCCGTTGCCATGCGTTCGGCGTCATGTTGTTGCTGCCCGTGGTTGAGCAGGGAGTCTAATGCGGCTCCAAATCGCTGGGCATCAGAGGCATGACGCCGAACATCGGCAAGCGCTTGTTGCAACTCTCCAGCACCTTTCAGGTATTCCAAAACGTTGGAATGGTCAGTCTCTTCGTTTTGAAATACCGGAAGCCCTGCCAGATCGCTCTGGTCGACGGTTTCAATGTTGTTTTGGATCTCCCGCAGGGGAACTATTTCCGAAGCGACATCCACCTTGCCCTCCGCCGCATAGCTCTGGAGAAGTTTGCCGATTCGCCTGCGCCCGAAGGCCGAGAATGGCCACATTTTGGCATTTGCCTCTCGCCATTGGCGGTCGATGTCGTCCACGGGGATGCGTTTCAGTTCGGCGTTTTCGTAACTGGCCGTGAGGTTCGCGCGAGCCTGCCGAATGACGGTGATGGCGGCGTCGAGAGATGCCGCGGCTTCTTCCAGACGACCCAACTCCGCATCGACGACCTTGCTGTAGTCCCGCCCGGAAGCGATTCGGCAGGCTTCATGGAATCGATGGAGTTGCTTTATACGCTCAAGATTGGTTTCCTCGGCGTCCGGTAGCCCTATCTTTTGCGCCAGGGCGTCGGCTGTTTCCTTGAGTTGGGGAATGGTGGCCAAAATCGATTCGGCATGTTCAATCAGGCTGTTTTCCCAAGAGAACTTCCATTCCTCGGCGTCAACGCTGTCGAATCCCTTGCAGTCGCGGACAATGGCGTGAATTCTGTCCGCGCGTATTGCGGTCTCCTCAAGCCTGGTGAACATGCCCTGGTCATGCGCCTTGAGATTGCTGAAGGTGAGAGCGAACCGTGGGCGATGCCCGGTGACAATGCCAATGGCCTGGAAAACACTGAAGCCGTGGCTGCCAGGTGCATGAAGTTGTTCCACATACCTGTTGAGTTGGTCTCTTGCCGACTCAAGTTGGCTTGTTGCACGGTCCCAGGAATCCGTAGCATATTTTTCGCTACGTTCCCAGGCGGCTCCCAGCTGGATCAGCACGCGTTTCCTGTCGGATTTGTTGGAGTGGAGTTCAAGACAGACGTCGCCAAGTCCGTATGCTTTCAATCGGCGGTAGACCACGTCCAGCGCTGCTGATTTTTCCGCCACAAAAAGGACGCGTTTCCCTACGGACAGGCACTGGGCGATCATGTTGGCGATCGTCTGGCTTTTCCCCGTGCCGGGAGGGCCGATGACGACGAAGTCGTGCCCGTTCATTGCCGCCACCACAGCCGCCAGTTGGGAGCTGTCGGCGGGAAGCGGGGTCAACAGGTCGTGTAGGGGAATCTTCTTGTCGATCTCACTCGGAAGTGGGAGGCAGGGACCGTCACACGCTTGGGCAAAAGGAGTTTCAGGCGAGTCTATGAGATGTTTGACAAGTCGGTTGTTTCTCAGGTCCTCGGTTCGGTCGACCAGATCCTTCCACATGAGATACTTGGCAAAGGAAAACGTGGAAAGCGCCGCTTCCTCGACAACCTCGAATCCTGGGATGTCCCTCACCGCCTGGCGCATGAGCGTGAAGATCAAAGGGACGTCGGTACCCGAGTCGTCAGTTGGCAGCTCCCCTTCCAAAGACGGAATTCTAAGTCCGAAATCCCGTTGCAGGAATTGGAGCAGGGTCGCGTTGATGCGGACGTCGTCCTCATGGTGCGCAAGGTAAAAATCGGATTTCGCCAAACGGCGTTTCAGGGAAACCGGGAGCAGAAGAATGGGAGCTCGATACAATGTCGGGTCGTTTTCCGTTCTCTTCCACCGGAGGAAGCCCACCGCCAGGTACAGGGTATTGGCACCGCCCTCGGCAAGCTCGCTGTTGGCCTTGCGGAAAAGCGTGATCAGCCGGTTACGCATGTCGGTTCCAGACAACGGAATGCATAGCTGCTTGCGCTCCAGGGCGTCCTTGGCGAACTCTTCATGGATGGCCTTTCCATATTGCTGTTGATACAGCTCCGGGTCTCTCGTACCGACAGGGTTCTCATCCTTTAAGGAAATGACCTGCAGACGTTTCCCGTCAGCCAGCATGTCCTCCAGTCCCGGAAGATCAGGGCACAAGACCGGGATTGTCTGCTTGGTGTCCTTGAAGTTGAGCAGTCGATTCCGAAGAGTCAGGTCAAGGAGTTTTCGTTGCCAACGGTCTATCCTGTCCTGTGGTGTCTGGGGAGTTTCGTCTACGACTTCACCCGGCAGCATGCCGAAGTCCGGTTCCGGTGGGAGAGCCGCAGGGGCAACCTCTTCTGCGGCTTCCTTTGATGATTCTACGACATGATGGGCAGCGAGGGGGGTGATTCCTGCAAAGCGAGCCCTGCGGATGTCCACGGCACGCTCGAAGTCGACTTCGTTTTTTTCGTTGAGTTTCACCCTGGCGTTTTGAACCGCTTGGGCGAAGTCCGCTACGGGGCGATTCGTTACCAACGTTGTTTCAAAGGCCACGAATTCCCGTGCCGCGATGGCTTTGCGGAGTTCGACGACATCCGGTTCTTCGATGGAGGGGAGGGTCTTGTCCGCAAGCCAGACGCCTGTAAAGGCGTGTCCCTTGGTAAAGATAATGACAGGGTTGAGTCCCGCCGCTTCAAGCGCACCAGCGAAAAGCAGCGAACTGTCGAGGCAGGTGACCAGTCCCTCGTCGTGTATCCGCCTCGGCCCTCGGACCTTCTGCCCTCTGGATTCAAAAGAGGCGGGAGGCTGTGCATAGCTCAGGGCCTTTTCAGTGATGGCCGACCATATGCCGGCAGCAAGCATGTACGCCCGCTTGGGGTTTCGCTCCTGATATCCGTTGAGCCCCCCGTTGTGGCCCCCCTGTTCTAGGAGCACGCTTGCCCGTTTGCAGATATTTGCAACAACAGGATCGTTTGGCGAGACAAACGCAGCGAGGATGCTGGGCATCTCATCCAAGCCTCCCCATTCGTCCCGAGCCAAAAGTCTGATGGGCAATACCTGTTCGCCCAAGGTTGTCTCGCCCCGGCGAAGCCGGAAGGTCAGTTGCCCACGTTCCGCTTCGTTGAGTCCATCGAAAAAAGCGAAGTCGTATTCCAACCGCAAGTCGGAGAGGGACACATCGCTTTCGGCATGTATTTTGTCGATGGCCCATGTCTTGTTTCGGCAAAACGGGGGAGTGGTAGTCAGTTCCAAGGTGACTTTTTCAATGGAGATATTCGTGGGATTATGAATGAGGATGCTGCGTAGAATCGGCACTGAATTCTGAGCAGAAGCAAAATTGACGCATTCGGCGGCGGATACTTCCAAAGCCAGCGGATTATCCATATTCATGTCACTTCCTGGAAATTATGATGAAATTTTTAATATATCATTTTTCGTTGATGAAATTCAGTACACAATATAGAATTGGTTGAAAAGGTGCTGAGCCTTCTGAATTAACATGAATTATTCCGACTAGCAGAGTCTGGAATCATCACTTTTTCTGGAGGCGTTGTGAATCGATTGGACATGTGCATTGAAATCTTGAAGACCGTGAAAAAGAAGATGCATGTCAATGAAATCGCGGTTGCGTTGGCTGCCCGTTATCCGGTTGAATTCGGCAATGAGGACGTTGATGGGCTTTCCCGGAAAGTCGGGTCGTCAATCAGTAATCACATCCGAAGTGCGAAACGAAATGCCGAGATATCCAGAGTTCCCAATGGTAGGGGCGGGTATCTTTCCGGTGTCTACAAAGCAAAGCAGAAACGGAAAAAAGCTGTCCCGGCAGAACTCCCCCAAGTTTCAAATTTGTATACCGGCAAGGCCGGAGAATATGCGTTGTTGAGCGAGCTTCTTTTCAGGGGCTACAATGCATCGATCATGACAGTGGATGAGGGAATCGATGTCGTTGCATCCAGGGAGAACAAATACTTTCATATTCAGGTGAAAACGGCCAATAGGAATCCACAAGGAAAATTTCAATTCACCATCTCTGCGAAAAGTTATAAATCGTATGACGCTTCCACGACGTTTTACGTCCTTATTACCCGTCGCTTCATGTGTAACTCATGGAGAAGCGACTATGTCGTTCTTCAGAGTAGCGATATCGCTAAGTTTATTGCTACTGGTATTATTAAAGATGGCAAGCAGTACTCACTCGTGGTCCGATATGAGGGGGACAAATGCTTGCTGAACAGGAATAAAGACGTGACATACCATCTGAATAATTTTGAATCGATGAAATAGGTAGCGATTCCCGGCCTCTTGCTCTGCAAGCGAGTTGGGATCGCTACCGGGACATCTTGACTTAACGATTTGCAACCTCTAAGAAAAATCTGAAGAAAATGAATTTCCGGGGTTAATATTTAAACCGTTCGAGGAATTGATATGCTGAAGAAAGATGATGAACACATGGAAAAGTTCGGCTTTGCCATTATCTCCGACGAAGATGGCATGGATAGTGTTGCCTATACAGCTTCTTGCTCCGGCAGCCGCTCCGACTGTTGTACCAGGACCTGCTCTGCAGATGCGAACTTCGTTGAGAACACCGAGGCCTGGGAACAGTATCTGGCTGTCAAAGGCGGTCAGGTTCAGTACTAGTAGGCAGACGTAATGACACAGTTATCGGAAGCCTCCGCCCCGGAATTGCGAGACGGGGTGGAGGTTTTTATTTATCCTCAGGAGGAAGAGGTCTGCCCGGTTCTTTTCCTTTTTTTATCCAACAGGCGCCGTTTGCGCATTGAGTGCAAGCCCGCCTTTGCCCTTCTGCTCAAGGAGCTTTCCAAGTCGCAGCTGTTGGCGGAATCATTAAAGCATTCCGGCCTTGCCTTGGACGACGAAACCGCAGCTTTCCTCGCTTTTCTCGAGGGTGAAGGGATCGTCACCCTGTCCGACCCGTTGGAAACGGATCAGCTTCCGGCTGCGTATGTGGAGCAGTACAAGCGGCAACTGTATTTCCTGCTGGATATCCTCAGGTCACCGCAAAAGGTCCATGAGGTCCAAAAGCGGATATTTGGCGCGCACATAACGGTCTTCGGCCTTGGGGCTGTCGGCAGCGGAATTCTGCAACAGCTTTGCATGATGGGGTTCAGGCGATTTACCCTCGTCGACTATGCCGACGTTGAGGAAAACGACATCGCACGGACGCCGTACCGGATTGCCTCGCAAACCGGTACGCCCAAGACACAGGCCGCCGAGGCGCTGGTGGAAGACTTCGCCTTCGACCCCCAAGTCGAGTTGTGCAATGTCACCCTCAGGACACACACAGACCTCGATAAGTTGGTCCAGAGAACGTCGCTTATCGTCAACACCACCGATCAGCCCTATGTCGGCTATACCAACATCAAGCTTTCACGGTATGCTTTGCAGCACGACGTTCCGGTGTTGGCTGCCGGTGGATTCGACGCCCATCTTGCCTCCCTGGGTGAGTTGCTGATTCCCTATGTAACGCCGTGCGCTGATTGCTACGCCACCTTTTTCCACGAGAGTCTGAAGGACTGGAAGCCCATCCCTCACCCTGTCAAGGAGCGTGAGGGCTGGTTCGGTGGCCTGGGCAGCCTGTCCACGTTCAGCGCTTCTACGGCCGCGCTTGATATCCTGGGCTACTTCATGAACCCGGAAGACCGAAAGGCGGTTCCCGGCGGTCGGGGTGAATTCCTTTTTCATGACTATAGCCTCGACACCTTTGTCGTCGAAAGGGACAAGGAATGCCAGTCCTGCGGGGAGGGGCGCAAATGAGTCGATACCACGCGGAGTGCTTCCGGCTCCGCCCGTCCGTTTCCTTCGTGCCCATGCCGCAGGAGGGAACCTATCAGTTCTTTGTCTCGGATATCAGGCAGAGCTTCAATTTGGCCTTTGCCGATGAAGATTACGTCAAGATTCTTTCCAATCTGGACGGGAGTTTGCCGTATGCAAAGCTGGCAGAAACCTACGCCCTCGATGATCGACAACTTGTCGGGCTGGAACGGCTTTTCGAGGTCCTCATTGAACGGTGCGCCGTGGAGGATGTACGCGTCGTGGCGTCCCGTGAATCCGACCCGTTTCGCCGGGTGAAAACGTTCATCGGCTCCTATATCCCGTATTACGATGTGGAATCCGCTTGGCAGCGGATTGCGGAAAGCCACGCGGTTGTGATCGGTGCCGGAGGCGTGGGGAGCTGGGTTGTCTCCTTGCTGGCCCAGATGGGGATCAAACATTTCACGTTGCTCGACGACGATGTGGTGAAGCCGCACAACCTGAACCGCTCTCTGTTCACCAAAGGCGATATGGGTACGCTCAAAACTCTGGCCCTTGACAAGATGCTTTCAGCGCGGCGGAAGGATTACTACACAGTCAGGGCTGTTGATGAGAAGCTGGAAAGCTCGGAGCGGCTGATATCGCTCCTTAAGGATGACCTGCGACCGCAGACGGTCCTGATCAACTGCGCGGATTTCCCTTCGGTCGCTCACACCTCGGCGATCATCAACGAGGCGGCCTTTGCCCTCGACCTGCCCTACATCATTGCCGGTGGCTACAACATGCACCTCAGTCTGGTGGGGCCGACGATCATCCCCGGCAAGACGCCGTGCTTTCACTGCATCTCGCACGGCATGGATCAACTCAAGGTAGCCGAGATCGAAGGTGCGGAGCGCATCGTCAAGGAGCACCGCAACCTCGGCAACCTAGCCCCTCTGGCGGCGATCTCCGCATCTTTCGTCGCCAACGAGTGCCTGAAATTGCTGCTGGGGCTGCCGAACCTGAAGCCGACCATGATCGGCAAGCGCGGCGAGTTCAATTTTTTCACAAAGAAGTTGGTATTGGAAGAATATGGTGTGTGGGATGAGTGTCCGTATTGCTCAACGAGGTCAAAGTGATGAAGGATTATATGAAATTTGGACTAGGGCTGTTCGGAGGTTTTTTGCTCATGGCTTTTTTATTCTTTATGTCCCGGCATATAGATTTTGTTTTTCTTAAAGCCTATCAGCCGCCAATCACTGACCTTATTCAAAAAGACTATCTTAAGGATTTCAGTGGATATCGTGATTTTGTGACAATAATAAGTGGTCTGTTGGCGATAATAATGGGGGCTGCTGGTTTTGGGAGTTTTATAGCTTACCGGAATATTAAAGCGGAAGAAATTCGTCTATCGAAACTTCGTACCAAATTTGAAGTCTTGTTAAAAATTGAGGAAGGACGTGCTGGATCGGATTCAGAATCGGACCCGGAGTCAGGAGTAAAAGTTTACAAAGATACCGGGATGGAATTCGACGATTATTATGTGCTATACTTGTTAAGGGCAGATGCTTTTCGTAAACGAGGCAAGGATGGAGACTACGCTCTTGCAGAGCGTGACTATCGTAAAGCCTTAGAAATACATGGCAACTCTCCGAAGGGATGGTACGGTTTGGGGCTGACTAAATACTTAGCCGTTCGAGGCCGGATGGAATATTGCGAGAAAGAAAGCGTCGGGCTTGATATAGAAAATGTCTCTCGGTATAAGCTTACAGATAATACGTTGAGAGTTAAAGAGGAGGATTTTGTTCAAGTTAAAGAAGCTATAATTTGTATGAAAAAAGCCATTAGTTGTGAATATAACGAATCAATAGCTTTGTTTGATATTGGCAATATGCATGAATCAATGGGGGATATAGACAAAGCCATCGATAGTTATAACGAGGCATATAAATTAGATAAAAGCAACACCACACATGGTTTTTATTATGCGTACAGTTGGATTAAGAAAAACGCTCATGACCTGTCGCATGTAGCTGCAGCAGGGGTTGAAGAAATACTGAAGCAAGTTGGGATGATGAATTTGTATCTTAGCAAGCCTGCATATGCTTTGCTCTGGTATCTTTATAGTGTTCCGAGCTTAAAGGACGAAAAAGCAGCCCAACACGCCTTAAGTGCAACCAATCAATATGTAATAGATGATCTTTTTGAGATGTAAGTTCTTTGTCAGTCATTATGCTCACCCTCCGAGGCATAGAAACCAACAACCTCAAGTCTGTTGATGTCTCCATTCCGTATGGACAGATAACCGCCGTTGTCGGCGGGAGCGGAGCGGGCAAGACTTCCTTGGCGTTTCATACTCTCTACGCGCTCTGCAAGAACGAACTCGATACCATTTCCGGCATCCCGGCCAGCCTTCGGCCCAAGGTCGGGGATTATGCGAACCTGCTCCCGGCCATCGGGCTGAAGCAGAAGAACGCCAACGTCAATCCCCGGTCGAGCGTCTTCACCTATCTCGGGCTCGACAAGCTGTTCCTGCCCTTGTTCCTGCAAGCCAATCCGAACATTAAGCGGAATATCCTGGCCCAGAACAACCCGGTCAACTCTTGCCCGGCTTGCGAAGGGCTCGGCGTCGTTTATCGGCCTGATTCGACCCGGATCGTCGATTTCGATAAACCTCTCGCGGACAAGCCTTTCCTCTCCTGGAACAACTTTCTCTCCGGCCATTACTATCCGCTACTGGAAGCCTTTTGCGCCGCACACGGCATCGACATGACCAAGCCCGTCTCCCAATTGCCACATCGGCAACAGGACGTATTGCTCCACGGGACCGGCGACAAACAGTTTCAGGTCAAGTATAAGCAAAAGAATCGCTACCGCCAGAAGCGGTTTCCCTTTGTCGGCGCGATTCGGGAGATTCAGGAATGCTGCGACAACCTGCAGGTGCCGGGGAATCGGCAAAAGGCCAAGTCGTACATCACCGAACAGGTCTGCCCGAAGTGCCATGGGGCCAGGTTTGCGGAGCATCTAGCGGAATACACGCTCAATGGCTGGGCGATCCACGACATCCTCTTGTCGAGCTTTGGTGCGCTGTTTCCTTTCATTCAATCCATCTCGGATCATGAGTTTCCCGTAAAAAAGCTGACGACCTTGGTTACCAATGTCGTCAGGAACAACCTGGGCTACCTCTCCCCGATGCGCTCAATCCCGTCCCTCTCCGGGGGCGAATTCCAGCGGCTGCAACTGGCCTCGGTGCTCAGTTCGGATTTTTCGAACCTGCTCTATGTGATCGACGAAGTCTCCTCTTCGCTGCACGTAGCGGAATACCCGGATGTCATTTCGCAACTCCAGTCCTTGAAAGAACGCGACTCCACGCTGGTCATGGTCGAACACGAGCTGGAGTTTATCGAGAAGGCTGACAATCTGATCGCCCTGGATGATGGTAGGGTGATCGACTCGATCGTTTGGCTTCAAGGCCAACGGGAGGTCTTTATTGACCGCGTCAAGGCTGAACCACACGGTTCCATGGCCTTCGCCGTTCATGATGTCCATAATATCCGCCATGTCGATGTCACCATCCCCATGGGCTGCCTGGTCGGATGCTGCGGCATGTCCGGTTCGGGCAAGTCGTCCTTTGCCGAGGCCATTTCGGGCACGAGCGGCGTTGAATACATCAGCCAGGGGACGATCCAGGGAAACAGCAATTCCACGGTCGCGACCTACCTCAAGCTCATGCAGCCGATTGATTCGTTTCTATGTAAGGAGTTGGGAACGGCTGCAAAGACCTTTCTTTTCAACAACAGGGATAGTCAATGTCCGGTCTGTGAGGGCAAGGGCTATATCGAGCAGGATGCATCGTTCGGCCATACGTACCGCTCGGTATGTGAGGCCTGTGAAGGTAAGCGATACAACCCGGAAGTCCTGGCTCACCGTGTCAACGCGCTTTCCATTCACGATATCCTTACAACCCCGGTTGCGGCACTGTCAGATTCAGGTTCGTTTTTCGGTAGCAAGACAATCGCTGCCAAACTGGAGGACATGAAGGGTATAGGTTTGGGGCACCTGACCCTTTTTAGACCTACCAGCGAACTCTCGGGAGGAGAGGCGCAGCGGATCAAACTCCTGTCCCAGGTAAAGGCAAATCTCAAGAACACCTTCCTCATCATCGACGAACCAGCCAACGGTCTTGAGAGGCACGACACAAAACGTCTGATCGGTTTCCTGGATAAGCTGCTCACGAAGGCAAAAGGGATCATGGTCATTGAGCACAACCTCTTCATGCTGAAGAGCATGGACTACATTTTGGAGTTTGGCCCCCGCGGCGGAGACGGGGGGGGGAGGGTCATCTACCAAGGGCGAATTGAAGATATGGGGGATTCAAACTCGATTCTTAAGGAGTACATTTAGATCGACTTTGTGTCCTCTTTGTGTCCCAATCCACAGCAGCGGCTTGCGTAACTATGCGGAATCCGGCACCTGATGCACCCCGTGCACACGATGCACAAATCGGAGTGGACGGGCGAAAGCGCAGTTTTTATAGTTGGTTAATGTGTCATCTCCACCGTAGAGCCTCTTGAATGGCATTCAAGAGGTCGTGGGTTCGATTCCCTCCAGCTCCACCAATGATTATAAAGGCTTAGAAGGTTTTCCTTCTAAGCCTTTTTTCGTGGAATATACAAAAAATATATAAATGAAATTAGGGTGGTTAGCTGTTCACTTTTGGGGATGGGGAATTAGGTATGGTGTCCCCCTAATTCCCGATTCACATAGCTCGTGAAGTCCAAGGCCGCGCAAGAGGGTTTGCAGGGCAGAACTTCTGGGCGCGTGGTTATTATGTCACGACAGTGGGTCGGGACGAAAAGGTGATAAGAGAATACATCCGTAAGCAAGAGCACGAAGACAAGCGGATAGAACAATTGAAATTCTGCCTTTAGGCGGTTCTTAAAGCCACTTTGAGTGGCTCACAAACTCAAGCCCCCGGCTTTGCCGGGGGTACTATGACTGGTCCAACAAAAGTTGATCCACTTCTAATAGTGTTTCGGCGTTTTCCAGGTGGTCGCTTTCATGGTGTTCGGCTGTGCTTGTCGAAGGTTAAAATTTGAGATTAGAAGCCTGTCGGGTTTTTGAAATTCTTGTCAAGAAAACTGCCCTCGATATTATTTGCCATTTCAACGAATCGAGTCGAAGGCACTGAAAACGGCACCATGTCTTCAGGAATAAAGTGTCTGACCAACTGGTCGCCCAGCCCGAGAATACTCTTCGGATTTTCTTGAAATTTTTCATGATAGGGAAGGGTGAAGACTGCCTGACAGCCGGAAGCAAAAGGGGTTAATACATTGTCCATATTGGCAAACCTGTCATAGCCTGACAAACCGACGAGTTTTGTCAGGCTGGTGAGATTCGCCGGGAAGAGATTTACCACCTCAATATCTTTATCCTCGGCGATATCTTCAAGTTTTTCCATGTACAGGTATTTTTCTTTCGGCGGATGAATAAGGCTTGCCGATTCCTTGGTGTATGCTTTTGAAGTCTCGAGGTCTTTTTTAAACCGTTCCGTTTCAGCTATGAATACGCCGCCGTCATCTTCAAGGTCAGTAAAACCGAAGAACTCGGCAGGACCGGTGCAGGCGCGGTCACTGTCTCCGGCGAAACGGATCCTTTTCCCTTTATTCATCACCATCCTGAGATACATGAACATGCAGACCCATTTGTTTTTTTTGAAGACAAGGGAATCCTGGATTTCTTCCGAGGAAAAATACCACCCCACAGCAGGGTAATTAAAAGACACTACTTCTGAAAAATTGCCTAGGCTTCCTTTGACTGTTCTAGAGTTCATTGTTTTTTTCCCTTTCACATGGGATTTTGACCATACACATTTCGGGATCAAGCGTTTCATGTCCAGCAGCGGGCTGACAAAAATATAGAATAGACTGTTAAGGCCATATTGATCTTTCGCAATTCGTATTTTCAGTTGTCCATCATGCGTTTTTAGCAAGAAAAAGGGGACGAATCCACAGTTGACTTGTCTGCCCTATATATGTCATTTTTTATAGGTTGATAGACCAAGCCTTGGTCATGCTTATAGGCCCTCACCCTCAAATATCAAATTTGGTGAACCTTTATCCATAAAATTACCAGTAATTCAATGATCTTGCGCTGGTAATGTGGAAAAAGTCCAAAAGATTAGGTGCTTATTCTTGTTGTCTCCTGGGTGGCATTCAAGAGGGCGCGGGTTCGATTCACTCAAGCTCCACCAATGAAATCGAGGCTTACAAGTTTTTTTGTAGGTCTTTTTCGTGGGATAGGCAAAAAATATACAAATGAAATCGAGTGAATGGGAAGCGGGCGAGAAGTGGTTCTAAGAAACTGGACCACGGCTTGGGGTGGGCGTAATAAGTCCGAATGAGGCTTTTGATGTCCGAGAAAAGGAAAAGATGAACTGCTGAATCCAAGACCCGCGCAGCCCTCGACGCCCTGACTGGCATACTCTTGTTTTTCATAGTATGGACACGGCATGCAACATACATCGCGTTTGGTTTTGTATCCCTCACGGCTATACCTGTTGGCTTTGCTGGGGCTCAATCTTTTATTGTTGGGGAGCGCTTGGTATTGGCTTTCCAGGCGCGTGGCAGAGCCTACTTTTTTCGAGGCAAACCCTGACGTTGTCGCCCTTCTTCTCATACCTGTCATCCTGGCTGTCTTGCCGTGGATTGCCTTCTACCTCCGCCGTCTCCTCATGCAGGGCCCGTCCATTTTCGCGGACCATATAGGCTTATATGTGGATTGCAATTTACTCGGGCAGACCTTTCTTCCCTGGTTTTTTATAAACAGCCTGGAGCCGCAAGAATTCAGATTTTCTCACTGTCTCATGGTGGAACTCAATCCAAAGGGGATGGACCGGCTCGGATTCTGGCGACGTTTCCTCTTGAGTGTCGGTATCGGCGGCTATGACAACAAAATATGTCTCCCTGAATCCATGTATCCAGACGACCCGCAAACCCTGTGCAATGAGCTACAAACATTTTTTGATTGTCCTTTCGCCTGCTAAACCAAGTCTCCCGCTCATTATGACAATGTATCCTGGCAGCTTCGGTGTTCCTCTTTCTTCCAGCCCAAAACTCGGGTATATATAAGTTATGGAGACTTCAGCCAAACTCATCCCCAGCGTAGCTTCATGCGTCGCCAAATTGATTCTCGATTTTGGTCAACACAAATGGGCCGTGGGATCAGGGTTCATTCTTTCAGGGGCAAATGGCCCCTGCCTCGCAACAACCTTTCACAATCTCAGCGGGGGGATATCTCCAATGGCCCGGTTTAAGGACCGGGAAGCACCCAACCCGCTCAGAATAGAACTTTTCTACGACGGACACCATGTGGCAAGCTTTTCACCATATGAAAAAGACCGCAGCTTATTTCGAGTACACCCAGACATGGAAGGGGCGGGGTGGTGTGATGTCGCTGTACTGGACTTGGCAGACCTGAGGGACAAAAAGAAAGAAGAAGGGGAGAACAGTCCTTTTTGGACTCATCCGGGAATAGATACATCGGCCGCTCCACCACACAGTGCGGCCTACGCACTCGTCACGGACATGTTTTTGGCTGCCGGCCGTGATGCTTTGGTCTTTGGTTACCCGGGAGGTCGGGATTTTCATGAAATGCCCATCGGCGTGGGATGTAAAATAGCAGCATTGACCGGAGCAAAAGAACCGGGACTGCTGCTTTCAGGGCATACGTCGGCGGGTTGCTCGGGCGCACCGGTTATAGCGCGTGATTTTGGTGGCTACCATACCCTGGAATCCGCTGGTCTGGTCCGAAAACATTGTGAAATCCCGCTCGTTGATCAATGGTTGGGGTTGTACAGCGGACGTTTGGAAAACGTTGGCGCTGGGTACCATGACGGCAACACTCAAATAGGCGTTGTCTGGTCCGCCCGCATAGTAAACGAGGTGGCTACCACAGGGATATATGAAGTTCTTTAGCCGCGTCCTGATCAGTCCCAATCTTGTATTTACTTATTTTCTTGTACAGTAAAGGCCGAGATATGCCGAGTAGCCGAGCCGCCTTGGACCTGTTTCCATCGGATGCGGCCAGAGCATAGGTCAGGGCACGCTTTTCGGTTTGTTCCACCAACTCGCTGAGACCATAATTCCCTTCGGAGACAGACGCTTCACGGCTTACTTCACATGCCTTATTTTGCAGAAGAACCTTCCTAACGTCTGTCTCGTCGATACAGTCATGCCGCACCATGACCATAAAGCGTTCCAACACGTTCCCCAGTTCGCGAACATTTCCTTTCCATTTATGCTGTTGCAAGGCGTGGAATGCTTCCGCAGAGAGTCTTTTATGAAAAATACCATGTTTCTTTGACAGCTTGCGCCAGATACTCTTCGCCAAACGCGGAAGCTCCTCCGGCACCTCTCGAAGCGGTGCAATATAGACGGGAATGACGTTCAATCTGTAGAAAAGATCTTCGCGGAATTCACCTCCCTGAATCATGGTTTCAAGGTCGCGGTTGGTCGCAGCGATAACCCGGACATCCACGGTCAAGGATTCTTCTCCCCCAAGACGATCGACTTCTTTTTCCTGCAAGACTCGAAGGAGTTTGACCTGGGCAGACAAGGGCATGTCACCGATTTCATCCAGAAATATGGTCCCTCCATGCGCCAACTCGAACTTTCCTTTGCGTCCGCCTTTGCGTGCACCGGTAAATGCGCCTTCCTCATAGCCGAACAACTCAGATTCAATGAGGCTTTCTTGGATGGCTGAACAGTTCAGGCGTATGAAGGGTCCGCTTCTGCGCTGACTGTGAGCATGAATGCTTTGGGCAAAGACTTCCTTCCCGGCTCCGGATTCTCCGCGCAGCAGCACCGTCGCGTCTGAACATGCAGCCTGCATGGCTATCCGTTTTGCCTCGGCTACCGCAGGGGCCAGGCCGATTATGTCATCGAAAGTGTATTTCGTGTCCGAGCTGGCCAACCGTACAGCCCGCAATTTCGAAAGCTTTTCCTGGAGCGCCTTGACCTTGCCGGTCAAGGCCTGAACCTCTTCGACTTCACGAAAACGGATCAAGCCCACCGCTCCTACGCTCTCATCATTGTCAATGACCGGAATACGGGACACCACACATGGCCTGCCTGAAATTGTCTGGAATTGATCGTGCTCGGCAATGCCGGACTGAGCCACGATGTGCATGCGAGTATTGTCGATAATGTCAGTAACATGCTTGTTCAACGCATCACTCTCTTCAATGTTATGCGCGTCCTTGAAACTGCTGTTGGTGTAAACGATACGGCCTTGCCTATCGACAACCATAAGAGCGTCGGCGCAAAGATCAATGATCTTACGCTGAAACTCGATGAGATGCCTGACATCGGTGAACATGCCGAGGTAGTCGAGCATTCAACCTCCTTCCGCTGGTACTTTTTTTTTGATGGATCGCTACACTCTCAAATCAGTATTGTCGAGTGGTTATGGCGAAGAAAAGCCCTCCACCGCGCACTTTGATCCTTCTTATAATAATGAACAGAACTGGGCGTAAAAGCGCATTCTCCTTGTCCTTATGGCTCCATGTCCCATCCGCATACAGTGTGTCACATTTGTTTACACATGTTTTTTGTCAATCTCCTTTCCCCTTAACCAAGCTTCCACCTTTCTTTTTCAAGCAACACTCCCTCTTATCAGCAATCACTCCTACAACAACGTGTCACGCCTAGTTACACTCAGGGGTGCTGCTTTCTGATGGAGTCAGTCGTCAAAAGCCGTCGTAACACTCTGTTTTATTGAATGATTATATTTATTTCGCGCAAACAATAAAGCGTTGGCACCTCTCCTGCTTAAGCAAGAAACATACGACTAATCACAGTCCGTATTTTATTAACTTATCTGGAGGCTATAATGGCTAAAACCTTCAAGGAAGTCATGGCGGATGCAGGTATCTCCATGGATTTCCAGGCGTGTGGAACAGCCCCCGCCGAAATCGTGGATCGCGAAATTCGCATCGAACCGCATGAAAGAGTTCAGAAACTCAAGGACATTTTCATGCAGACCCTGTCCAGTGCGAACAATGAATTCCCCTATTGGTACACTCGCGAATTTATGAAACTGGATGGCGAAATTGCCGTTGTCCGCCGCGCAAAGGCTCTGAAACGCGCATTCTCCAACACCACTCCGGTCATCTACCCCGGAGAAAAGCTTGTCATGCACAAGGCACCGTTCTTCCGCGGCTCCTTCCCGATGCCGTGGCTGTCGGAAGGCTTTTACGTGGCGCAGGAGGACGAGCTCTATCAGGAAGCCATGAAGCGCGGTTCCGCCTCTGCAGACGAGCACTCCAAATTCGGTCAGGGCGGCGGCAACGTGGTCGCAAGTTTTGGCAAGATCGTCTCCATTGCCGGCAAGTTCGGCATGCGTCAGGAAGAAATTCCTGCACTGATCAAGCTTTCCAAGATGTGGATCGGCAAATCCGTTGATGATCTGGGAAGCAAATATGAGCAGATGGTCCCCAACTACGAAACCAAGGAAGCGATCATGCGCTCCATCGTGTGCATGTTCGACTCCGGTTATACGCTCCCGCAGGGTCGAGAAGTCATCAATTATTACTACCCGCTGGAATACGGTTTCGACGGCATCATCAAGATTGCCAAGGAAATGAAGAACAAGGTCGCCGGCCGTGCTGACGGCGATGGCCTGGTGGGTACCAACCGCCTCTACAATTACGAAGCGGTTATTCATGTTGTTGAAGGTGTCCAGAACTGGATTCTCAACTACGCCAAGGAAGCTCGCAGGCTCGAAGCCGCTGAGAAAGACGCTACCTTGCGTGCGGAATATGGTGAGATCGCCGATTGCCTCGAGTGGATCGCCCATAACCCGCCCCGCACCTTCCGCGAAGCTTTCCAGTTGATCGAAACCATACACCTGGCAGTCCTCAATGAAGACGCCATTTCCGGTCTTTCCCCGGGACGTATCGGTCAGATCCTTTATCCCTACTTTGAGCAGGACATGGAAGCTGGCCGCATTACCGAGGACGAAGTCCTCGAATTGCTCGAACTGGACCGGTTGTACAAGACTTCTATCGACTGTTTCGCCTCCATGGGCGTAGTCGGTGGCGTCCTGTCCGGGAACACCTTCAACACCGTCTCTGTAGGTGGTCTGGACAAGGATGGCAAGTCCGCAGTCAATCCGCTTGAGTACCTCATCCTCAAGGCGGCTGCAGCCAACGCCATGCCGCAGTCCACCATTGCATTGCTGTATGACGAAAAACTGCCCGAGGACTTCCTCCTGCTGGCAGCGGAGGTCATCAAGACCGGCGCTGGCTATCCCGCCTTCATGAACGCCCCCATTGCTCATGAATTCCTCATGAAACAATACGGCCCTGAAGGAATGGACTCCGAAGAAGCCCGCGCATGGGCCATCGGCGGCTGTCTGGAAACATCCGCTTGTTGCTGGAAGCCCTTGCACCTCAATGGCAAGGAGTACTTCATTCCCGGCGGTTGCGGTCAGCCCACTTCGGTTGGCGTACACTTCGTCTCCATGCCGAAGATCCTGGAATTGGTTCTCACCAACGGCGTCGATTCCCGCACCGGCGAACGTGTGTACAAGGCACATGACCGCAAGCTGGATTCATACGATGTCATATGGGACCAGTTCAAGCTGTACTGGCAGGAAGCCTGCGACGTGCTGGCCCTGACCAACAACCTGCAGCACGACATCTGGCGCAAGAACAACATGGCTGTCTTCCAGTCCATGCTCAAGCCCGACTGCCTCGACACCGGCCACCTCATCGACGAACTCGGTTACCGTTACAACGCCACCTACAACGTGGAGTCCACCGGTACTATCACCTGCGTCAACTCCCTGGCTGCAATCAAGAAGCTGGTCTTTGAAGACAAGTCCGTCACCCTGGAAGAACTCTCCAAGGCCATCGCCAACAACTTCGGTTTCAAAACTGCTCATGAAGTCGATTCCTTCTCCATTGCCGACCAGCAGAAAAAAGAAGACGACACAGGCAAGTGGGACAAGCTGCACTTCATGTGCCTGCAGGCTCCCAAGTACGGCAACGACGACCCGGCAGCTGATAGCATTCTGCAGGAATGGGAATCCTTCTTCTGCCCGGATTGCTCCAACTACGAGTCCCTGTACGGTCATCCCATGTATCCCTGCCAGATCTCGGTCTCCACGCACGGAGCCATGGGCTCTGCCACCCTTGCCTCTGCTGACGGCCGTCTGGCCGGAACCACCTTTGCCGACGCATCCCTGTCTGCATACCCTGGCACCGATCGTAACGGTCCGTTTGCCCTGATGAGTTCCGCCACCTGTTGGGACCACGCACAGTCGCAGAACTCACAGCTCAACATCAAGATTCACCCCAGCGCCATCAAGGGCCCCGAAGGCTCCCGCAAGCTGGTTGATCTGACCCGTGCATACATGCGCAAGGGCGGCTTCCACGTTCAATACAACGTGGTCGATTCCAAAATGCTGCGCGACGCACAGCAAAATCCCAATAACTACCGCGATCTCATGGTCCGCGTGGCAGGCTTCACCCAGTACTGGGTCGAAATCGGCAAAGCCGTGCAGGACGAACTCATCGCAAGAACCGAATACGAAGGAATCTAAAAATGAAACTCGAATACCGCGACACCCGTGAATTCGTCCCTGTGGATGCAGACAAGGGGCTGGATCGCCTGACTGGCGAAATGGTCAAGGGAGACTCCAAAGCTCCTGAGAGCTATACCCGTCTGCCCAAGTGCAAGTTTTGTCAAAACTACTCGGAATCCGAAGACAACATGGGCATCTGTGAAGCCAGCATGCAGGAAGGCAAGTTTATGGCCTATGGCGACATGACAGCAGTTACCTGCGACATGTTCAAGGAGGCCTAACCGACTCCTCCGAGGCCGGGGAAATCCTTCCCCGGCCTGCTTATGGCGGGTCCGACATCCGCCATAAGCCTTCACGGCCCTTTGTCGCAGTTCAACTTCAAGGTGGATAATAATGAGTTACAGTAAAAAATATTACGGATGGTCAGTCATTGCCGCGTCCTGGCTGGCCCTGTTTTGCCTCTTCGGCTATCGCGCAACCTTCTCGATCCTGAAGGTTCCCATGAGTGCCGACATGGGGTGGTCCCAGACCGAAGTGACCCTGGGCTACTCCTTCATGATGATGGTCTACGCCCTTGCCGCCTTCGGCTGCGGTATGATTTTGGATAAATGGGGCACAAAACCAGTATACTTCATGGGTGCCATTCTCGGTGCGGCCGGGTTCTATGTCACCAGCATGGTGCACAGCCTCTACGCATACTACGCTGCCTACGGCATACTGGCAGGCGCGGCAACCGGTATGCTGTGGGTGTCCTCCACCATCTCCGTCCGCAAGTGGTTTGTAGGGAAAAGTTATGCCAAAATGTTCGGCATAGCGTTTGCCGGAGCCCCCATGTCGCAGGTTGTCATGAGCCTGTTCGTCAAGCAGAGCTTGGTCGGAGCAGAAGGCGATGCTTGGCGTGGCGCCATGCAGCTCCTTGGAGTGCTCACTCTTGGTTGTCTGATCGTGGCCGCGTTACTGGCAAAGAAGAATCCTGAAGATTATGGGATGGAGCCCTTCGGTGAAACGCCCGGAGCAAGCGCGACCAAAGAATACGTGTGGGGTATCAAGGAAGCCTTTTCCACCTTCCCCATCTGGGGGGCAATCCTCACATTCCTGACCAGCATGCTTGCTGAGTTCCTGGTCTGGACTCAAGTGGTCAGTTACTGGAACTCCGATCTCGGCATGAGCCTGTCCAAGGCCACCAATCTTTATGTCGCTATCGGTGTGGTCGGCATTTTCTCCATGCCCATCATGGGTATTGTGGCCGACAAGGTCGTCCAGGCTTCCAAATGTGAGTCGCAAGGCCGCAAACGCATGCTCATATTCGGTCCCTTGACCGGTGTGGCCGCCTGCGGACTGCTGCTCATGCAGACCTCTGCCAGCACTATCCTGGGCCTCATCGCCTGCTTCATCTTTGCCATATACTGGGCAATCGTTCCCGGCGGCGTCGTAGGATACACTGGTGCTGTCTATGGTCGAGCCACCCTGGGCAAGATATGGGGCCTCGCCACCCTCATCGTCATGGGTATCGGCCCGTTCATCGGCCCACTTATTGGCGGATACCTGAAGGATATGTCAGGGAGTTACACCTACTCCATCATCTTTGCCATGTGTGCGTTCCTTGTCTCCGGGATCATCGCTTCCAGCTTGCCCCTTTCCACGGAAGTCCTGGCCCGGGCCAAAGCAAAGGTTTCCACAGTTTAACTCTCAATACCTCCATGAGAGCTGCCCCCCCGGCGCCGTTCTGTCGTGACCAGAACGGCGCCAATTAAAGGGAATTACAAGCATTCGTCACACAACAGAGCGTAGCGTAAAATGTACAAAGCAATTGACGAAATATCTGTAGGGGACACTTCCGAGACATTGACGGGCCTCGTTTTCGACGTGCAGGGACACTCTGTTCACGACGGACCCGGTACCAGAACCACCGTGTTCCTGAACGGATGTCCGCTCAGTTGCATCTGGTGCAGCAATCCCGAGGGACTGCATAGAAAACGGGTCATGATGTACCGGGAGACCCGTTGCCAATGTTGTGGCCACTGTGTGGACACATGCCCTGAAAATGCAGTCTCCATCGAAAATGACAAACTCCACTTCAACCGCGAAATCTGCGACTTCTGTACGAGCCTCAAATGTATAGAAACATGCTACCATGAAGCACTCACAATCAACAGCAAGCAGTATTCCGTTGATGATCTCATCAGGATTTTCCAACGGGATCGCCAATTCTGGGGCTCAAAGGGAGGCGTCACCTTCAGTGGGGGTGAACCGCTGTTTCAGAAAAAATTCATTCTGCCGCTGCTCAAAGAATGTAAAAAGCGTTTCATACACACCTGTATAGAGACCACGTCCTGCATTTCAACGGATTTCTACTTGAAAGCCACGAGCTATGTGGACTGGATTTTTACGGATATCAAGCACATGGACTCAGCCGCGCATCGCAAATTGACCGGTGTAGGCAATGAGCTCATTCTCAGCAATATCGAGAAGCTTGTCCGCTCCGACTGGAACGGAGTCATCATCCCCAGGATTCCCATCATTCCCGGCAGAAATGACTCCGCATCCAATATTGCCGAAACCGCCGACTTCATTCGCAGCATCGGACTGGACGCAGTGAACCTGCTGCCATTTCACCGGCTTGGCGAATCCAAGTATCGGCAATTAGGACGTACCTACGCTCTGGCCGAGCAGACCTCGCCCTCGGATGAACAGATGCAGCATCTCAAATCAATAGCCGAAGAAAAAGGACTCTTTTGCTTTGTCGGATGGGACACTCCCTTCTAGGCGAAAGAGGGCAATGTCTGCATTTCTATGGTTAACAGCGCGTATAAACACTTTCGGAGGAAACAGGCATGACCATTCCTGTTCGTAATCAAGAAAGAATAAATCAAATAGTGGACATAGAGTTGGAAATGTTTCGACATGTGAACTCCACAGTCCATTCTCCGTGTCAGGACCACCTCAACACGTTCAAAACCATGCGAACGATGCATCATTCTGTACTCCCAATGCCTGTGCTGGAGTCATATTTATCCGATCTCACGAATGCCCAGAAGTCAGGCCGCAATTTGATGACTGAAAAATATGCACGCATGGAGAATCGCATCCCACCGATCAACGAGTCCCGCCATATCGGCGACATTGTCGACATCGAAACCAACTGGATGGTCGAGTTGTTGGAGAAATACCCCAAAACCTTTGAAGGTAGCGGGGAAATGTTCAAGACCTATCTTCGTTGCGAATTGGAAACGATGTCAGATCAGACCTTGCTTCTCCTGCTTGCGACAGAACGGAAAGCCGCGCTTGATCGGGTAAATATGGTGGAAGAGCGCTACAACAACTTATTCAAAGGATTTGGATATAAATCACTGGCAGAAAGAGAGCGTGGAGACGATGCCCCCCCACGCAGGGATAAATTTACAACTCTTGCAAAAACCTAAGAAGGGGGACTTTGCACTTCCAGGAGGTCGTGGGTTTGATTACTCCAGCTCAAACAATGATTATAAAGGCTTAGAAGGTTTTCCTTCTAAGCCTTTTTTTGTGGAACAGGCAAATGGACATGATGATGGTGGGGGAGAGGATGAACCTGACCCGTAAAACTGTCTGTTTTAAAAACGTTGTTTAGTGGTACAACAAGGTGATTCCATTTCTCTCTCCTCTCCCACTTCGTTTTCGCTTTTAGCGACGAGGAGGGTGGCCATGGCGTCACCGCAGACGTTGACGGTTGTGCGCACCATATCCAGCAGCCTGTCTATGCTGGCTATCAGCGCGATTCCCTCCAGAGGAAGCCCGATGGCGGTCAGGATCATGGAAAGCATTATGAGTCCAGCTCCGGGAACGCCTGCCGTGCCGATGGAGGCGAGTGTGGCCGTGAAGATGATTGTAAGATAATTGCCTACGGTGAGATCGATGTTGTATGCTTGAGCGATGAAAATCGCACAGACACCCTGGTAGATGGCCGTTCCGTCCATGTTGATAGTGGCCCCCAAGGGAAGGACGAACGATGTAATCGATTTGGATACGCCGAGGTTGTCCTCCATGCATTGGGTCGTGACCGGCAGGGTTCCTGAACTGCTGGTAGTGGAAAAACCCACCAGCAAAGCTTCCATGATGCCCTTGAAGAAAATGACCGGATTGGTCCTCGCCAAGAGCGCGACACTTCCCCCATATACGAGGATGATGTGGATGACACTGCCCGCCAGTACTGCCAAGAGAACCTTCAGCAGCGGCAACAGGGCGCTCAGTCCGTATTGGGAAACCACGTTGGCCATCAGAGCAAAGATGCCTACCGGTGCAAAAGCGATGACGATTGCCGTCATTGAATACATTGTTTCGGCCATGGATTCGCAGAATTTCCGAACCGGGGCGGCTTTCTTGCCGGTCAGATTGATGGCAATGCCCAGCAATACGGTGAAGATGATAACCTGTAGGATGTTGCCTTCGACCATGGCCTTGAACGGATTGGAGGGGATAAGCCCAAGCAGGGTATCGGCGATGGACGGGACTGCTGCCACCGTTGTATTCGTTTCGGAGGCAATGAGGTTCATGCCTGTTCCGGGGTGCAGTATGATCCCGGACAGAAGGCCTATCGAAATGGCGCAGACGGTAGTGGCCATGTATATGATAACCGTCTTTAGGCTGATTCTGCCCAGCGTGCCGATATCTTGCATGCTGGTGATGCCGGTGACCAGGGAAGAAAAAATGAGCGGTACGATCAATAGCTTGATCGCCTTGATGAACAATGTCCCCAGTGGAGCGACGTAAGGGGTGAAGAGAGGGAAGATCGCTCCAAAAGCGACTCCGGCAACCAGTCCAATTAGAATTTTGACCCAGTTCCTCATGTAATACCTCCTATTACATTGGTGTGGATTAATGAAAAAATCATGCGATACGTTTTTTCCTGTTTTTGCTTCATCTTTCAGAAGGTTGTGGTGCGAACACGCCCATGGAACCGGTAAGGCCCCATGGGCGTGTTGCCGAATCAGCGTTTGAAGAGATTGTGAAGGGCGCGCAACCCCATCTTTCTGCGGATAAATCCAAGTTGATCTTGAAGCGGCAGGTGCTTGGGGCAGACGTCTTCACAGGCCAGCAGGCCCATGCAGCCGAATATGCCCCGATCACTGCCAATCAATTGGAAGAAATCCTGTTCATTCCGTTGATCCCGTGGATCCAGCAGAAAGCGCCCTATGCGATTGAGTCCGGCGGCTCCCAGAAAATCCTCGCGCATGCGCGCCGTTCCGCATGCCGCCAGACAACAGCCGCATTCGATGCACCGTTCGAGTTCGTAGATTTGTTCCGCCGTTGAATTGTCCATCCGTTGTTCAGAGGCTTGGGGATCGAATACCTCCTTGGTATGAATCCATGACTCAACCTGCCGGTTCATTTCCCTGAACCAGATGCCCGTATCCACTGATAGGTCTCCGATGAGCTTGAAGAACGGGAGGGGTAAAAGATTAATGATGGCCGGTAGATCCTTGGTCTGCGTGTGGCAGGCCAGGCCCGGCCGTCCGTTGATGACCATGGCGCATGCCCCGCAGATGCCCGCTCGGCAGCAGAAGTCGAATTTGAGTGAGGCATCCTGTTCCTCACGTAACCGGTTCAGGGCGATGAACAGGGTCATTCGCTCGGTCTCTTTCAGCAAATATGATTGCATGTAAGGTTCGATGTCGGGTTGTTCTGGATCGTAGCGGAGGATGTTGAAGTACAGGTTCCTGTTCATTCCGACGCTTCCTTTTTATTTGTTGAGTCTGTGCTGATGACTGTTCCTCCTCCGTACCCCCTGTCGCCCGGCGGGATTTCCCAGACCCGGGACGCGGGCTCGTAATCGAGACAAGGGTGGTCATTGTCCACATCCCAGCGGCTCAGGGTCCGCACGAGCCAGTCGCGATCGTTTCTTTCCGGATAGTCTTCCCTGGCGTGTGAGCCCCGGCTTTCCGTGCGTTCCAGGGCGCCTTTCGTGACGCAGAGGGCAAGGCGAATCAAGCCGCGAAGCTGCAACGCCAGGGACAGTTCGGCGTTGGCGCCGCAGCCGTTGGAGGCGAGCTTCAGGCTGGCGGCGCGGGCGTGCAGTTCTTCAAGCCGGGTGTACGCATTGCTCAATCCCAGTTCGTTGCGGAAGATTCCGACACCCTCCATCATCACATCCTGCATTTCATTGCGAAGGGAGAAAGCCTTTTCCCGGCCGTTGCCGGCAACCAGCGTGTGGATGCGCTGTTGCACATTCCTGCATTGCTCGTTGGCGATTCCGGTATCGAAACACGCGCTTTCACCCTTGAGGAAACGAACGCAGCTTTGCCCCACGATCATTCCGGCCACCACGGTTTCTGCAAGGGAGTTCCCGCCGAGACGGTTGAAGCCGTGCATGTCCCAGCAGGCCGCTTCGCCAGCGGCGAACAGTCCTTTCAGCCCGTAGGCCTTGCCGTGCTTGTCCGTGCGCACGCCGCCCATGGAGTAGTGCTGGGTCGGGCGAACCGGGATGAGCTGGGTAATGGGATCCACGCCCAGGAAGTTCGTGCAAATCTCTTCCACTTCGCGCAGGCGGGTGTTGATGTGTTTGGCGCCCAGATGGCCTATGTCCAGCCAGAGGTGTTCACCGTATGGGGATGGCACGCCTTTCCCCGCCCGGATGTGTTCGGTCATGCGTCGGGACACAACGTCGCGGGATGCGAGTTCCGCCTTGGCCGGTTCATAGATGTGCATGAACCGTTTCTTGTCGACGTCGAGGAGAACGCCGCCGTCACCCCGGCAACCTTCCGTGACCAGGATATTTCCGGGGACCACTCCCGTGGGGTGGAACTGGATCGCCTCCATGTTGCCGAGCTGCACGATGCCCGTGTCCAGGCAGATGGCCTGGCCGCCTCCGGTGCAGATGACGGCGTTGGTGGATTCCCGGTAGATGCGGCCGAACCCTCCGGACGCGATCAGGACGGCCTTTGCATAGTATATCCGCAGGCGCCCCGTGCGCATGCAGCGTGCGACGGCGCCGAAGCAACGCGTGCCGTCATGCAGCAGGGCAACGGCCTCGCAACGGTCGTGAATATCGATTCCGGCCTGTGTCGCCTTGTTATCCATGGTGAACAGCATGGTGTGGCCGGTGCCGTCCGAGGTGTAACATGTGCGCCACTTGGCGGTTCCGCCGAAGTTCCTCGCGGTGATCAGACCGGCGTTTTCCGACTTTTCGGTCTTGGAGTATTTTTTACCGCCCTGGAAATATCCGTCTTCCCCCGGCTCCACGCGGTTCCAGGGAACGCCCCAGTGGGCCAATTGGCGGATGGCGATGGGGGCCGTTTCGCAAAAGAGTCTTGCAACTTCCTGGTCGCAGCCCCAGTCAGAGCCTTTGACCGTATCGGCGAAATGGACATCCGGATTGTCCCCTTCCCCCATGGCGCAGTTACCCAGGGCTGCCTGCATGCCGCCCTGCGCCGCGGCAGAGTGGGATCGTCTGGCAGGCACCAAGCTGAGGCAGATGGTATTGAATCCGGCTTTTGCGGTTTCGATGGCGACGCGTTCTCCGGCCAGCCCCGCACCGATGCAAAGCATGTCTGTCGTAATAACTTCCTGCATGGATGAACTCATAAATGTTGAAGGTTGAGAATACAAAATTGGACGAGAGTGGTCAGGCCGATGAGTATGAACCCGGCGGTAACGATGACCTCTGTCCGGTGGCAGAACGTGCGATTCCTGCGCGAAATGAAGCCCCATTTCACGCCGATTCGGTAGAGGCCTATGCCGACGTGCAGCTCCGCCAGCGGCAGCAGGAGGAGGTAGAAGGGCAGCCAGAGACCGCCCACCCGGGCAGCGCTTTTGGCTGCGGTGATGGGCAGGTCGCCCAGCACGACCCACATATGGGCGGACCCCATAATGAGGATGAGCATTGCGCTGCCAGCCTGCACCAACCAGAGCCAGGTGTCCTTGTGGCGGAGCATTGTGGCCTGGCGCCAGATGGAGATCTGTTCGAAGGAGCGGACCGGAATCTTGCGGAGCGCGACGGCAAAATGAATCAGGAACAACAGGCCGATGACCGGCCCGAATACCTGGGTCAGCAGGAAGGCTTCGAGCAGCTTCGCAATCCAGTCAAAGGCGTCGACGCCCAGGTTGACGCTTGCGACCATCAACATATGGCCCCACATGAATAGAATCAGAATCGCGCCGGTCAGCATCTGGGTCCAGTCCAGCAGCGCGGCGTATTGGTTGGGCACGACAACGCGGAGAGCCCTTTCGGTATGCATGAATACTCCTTGGTGAATTATAACGTGAGAGACATCGCCTCGGTGTGCCCGTTCCGGCGGAGGTCTGTTACCGGAACGGGCATATGAGGGAGGAGAGAGCTACAACAGGACCCCGGCCAATACGAAGCCGATGGCAACGGCCCCGCTTGTCGCGATGAGCCCCGGCAACATGAAGCTGTGGTTGAGAACATACTTTCCGATATGCGTTGTGCCCGTCTGGTCGAAGTTGATGGCGGCCACCACGGTCGGGTAGTTCGGGATGAAGAAGTATCCGTTGACCGCCGGGAACATGGCCAGGAGAAGCGGCGTGGGGATACCCAGGGCGATGCCGAGCGGCATGAGCGCTCGGACCGTCGCGGCTTGGCTGAACAGCAGGATGGACAAGATGAACAGGGCGATGGCAAAGGTCCACGGCTGCGATGTGACCATGGTCCGGATGTTGCCGCCCAGCATGTCCATGTTGCCGCTGAAGAAGCTGTCGCCGAGCCAGGCTATGCCGAAGATGGCGATGACGGCCTGCATGCCCGCCATGAAGACGCTTCCGGTTGCGACCTTCTGAACCTTGACGCGACTGATCAACAGAATCAGACCGGAAACCGTCAACATGACGATTTCAATGGCATTCGACATGGCAAGGCGCATGACGGCACCGTCGCCGGTGGTCCAGGTCGGGCGCATTCCGGGGAAAGAGCCCAGCAGGACGATGGTGATGGTGCCCAGCAGGAAGAGGCCGACGGAGTATCTGGCATTTCTGGAGGCTTTGGGCAGGACTTGTTCTTCACCGCTTTGCGCTTTGAGCAGGGCTTCTTCCAGCTCAGGGGTCCCCAGTCGCTTGAGATACTCTGGGTCGGTGGCAAGTTCCTTGCCCATGCGATTGACGAAGAAGGCCCCCACCATGCAGGCCACGAAGGTCGCGGGTACACAGATCATGAGGATGTCGCTTAGCTCCACCCCGGCGGTCGCCGTGAGACCCAACAGAGCCACGGTGGCGGCGGAAATGGGGCTGGCCGTGATGGCTTGCTGCGAGGCGATGACCGAAATGGACAGTGGACGTTCGGGACGTATCCCCGTGCTTCTCGCCACTTCGGCGATGACGGGCAACACGGAGTAGGCCACATGGCCGGTTCCGGCGAAGAAGGTGAAGACGTAGGTCACGATCGGGCCCAGGTACGTAATGTGACTGGGGTTCCTTTTTAGAATATGCGCCGCGATTTCGACGAGAAAGTCCAAACCTCCGGCGGCCTGTAACGTCCCGGCCGCCGTAACGACGGCCGTGATCATGAGCATGACGTCGATGGGGGGAGCCGTGGGATGCACGCCAAAAACAAAGGTAAGAATGGCGAGGCCCACTCCGCCCATGACGCCCAAGCCGACACCGCCGAGACGGGCGCCTATGAAAATGGCTGCAAGAACAACCAGCAGTTCTATCCAAAACATATGAAGACTCCTGTAGGTGCTTGGGTGGCTATTGTTGGAAGAAACGGGGGTGCATCATGTTTTCAGCGGAGAGAATCCGGTCCAGCTTTTCCTTGTCCATGAGTTTGCGTTTAATGATCAGGTCGTAGACGGAGCCGCCGGTTTCCAGTGCCTCCTTGGCCACGGATGCGGAATTTTCGTATCCGATGATGGGGTTGAGGGCCGTGATGATGCCCACGCTGTTTTCCACGAGCTTCCGGCAATGTTCGCGGTTGGCAGTGATTCCGTCGATGCAGCGTTTGCGCAGTATGAAGCAGGCCCGGGCGAGGTGTTCGATCCCCTGGAACAGGCTGTGGGCTATGATCGGCTCCATGACGTTGAGTTGCAGCTGGCCCGCTTCCGAAGCCATGGTGATGGTCATGTCCTTGCCGATGATGTCGAAGGCTACCTGGTTGACCATTTCCGGGATGACGGGGTTGACCTTTCCCGGCATGATGGAGGAACCTGGCTGCATTTTAGGCAGATTGATCTCGTTGATCCCGGTTCGGGGGCCGGACGACAGGAGACGCAGGTCGTTGCAGATTTTGGAGAGCTTTACGGCAACGCGCTTCAGGACGCCGGAAAGCTGCATATAGGCCCCCGTATCCCAGGTCGCTTCGATAAGGTTGGGGGAGATGACCAGATCGAGTCCCGTCAAGTTGCGCAGGTTGCTCACGGCCAACCTGGGGTATTCGGACGGGGCGTTGATGCTGGTGCCGATGGCGGTGGCACCGATGTTGATTTCCAGCAGCAGCTTTCTCGCATCCTGCAGTCGGCAGATATCTTCACCCAGTGTGGTCGCATAGGCGGAGAATTCCTGCCCCAGAGTCATGGGCACGGCGTCCTGCAATTGGGTCCGTCCCATCTTCAGGACGTCGGCGAATTCGGCCCCTTTGTTCGCAAAGCCGGACTGGACCTCGTTGATGGCGCGAATGAGGCGTTCCAACTTGTTGTACAGGGCGATGCGAAATGCGGTCGGATAAACGTCGTTGGTGGACTGTGAGCAGTTTACGTGGTTGTTGGGATGGCAGAATTCGTATTCACCCTTGGTTTTCCCGAGTATTTCCAGGGCGCGATTGGCGATGACTTCGTTGGCATTCATGTTCGTGGACGTGCCTGCGCCGCCCTGAATGCAGTCGACGACGAACTGGTCGTGCAGCTTGCCCGCGATGATTTCGTTGCAGGCGCCACAGATGGCCTTGGCGATGTCGGCCGGCAGGATGCCGAGTTCCAGGTTGGTGAGGGCTGCTGCCTTTTTGACATAGCCCAGGGCTACGATCATTTCGGTGCAGGAGGAAATGGGGTTGTCGGTGATTTTGAAATTCTCGACCGCCCGGAGGGTCTGGACTCCGTAATAGGTTTCGGCGGCAAGCGTTTTTTCACCCAGGAAATCATGCTCAGTACGTGTTTTCATTGTAATTACCTTTGGTTTGATGAAGGAATGACGCCCGCGATGACGTCTTGCTTTTCCGTTCAGGTAATTACAAAGTCGGTGCCAATGGTATCGAATCGTTTATCTGGCTTGAATTACAGACAAAATCCCATATCAGGAGTGGGGCAGGTCGGTGACCCCCTATAACGAAGAGAATGGATTTGTCAGGGAGTGTTGACGAAGTGCCATGATTTCAGCATGTTGAAGAGGCTTTATAACGGCCGGAATAATATAACCAATGTTATGAGCCTTTTGTGGGCGCAGGAACAGGGTGCGGATGGATCAGTTCTTTGTCTGTATGTGCTTCAGGCGTTTGCTCAAGGCCGGTTGGGATATGCCGAGCATTCGCGCGGCCAGCGTCTGATTCCCGTTTGCTTTTTTCATGGCCTCGCCGACCAGAAGTTCGATGCATTGCGTTATGGTCGGCAGGCTGGGCATTCCGTCAAAGGGAGTCCATTCTTTGTGCGGAAGCTGTCCGGGCGCCGTTTGATCGGATGGCGGTTCCAGGTGCATGGCCTTGAGGAAGCTGCCCATGGACATGGTGTGGGATTTGTGCACGCTGACCGCGTCGTAGACCATGGCCTTGAGTTCCCTGATGTTCCCGGGAAAGGCATAGTTGGTTAGATATTCCGGGAGTTCCTTGGGGTATTGCGGTAGTTTTTTGTCAAATTCCCGCGCGGCCTCACCGAGGAAATGGTTCAGGAGCAGGGGGATGTCTTCCTTGCGCTCTCGCAGGGGGGGGATATGCATATGGTGAATCTGGAGCCGGTAATAGAGGTCCCGCCGGAATTCCCCTTGGCGCTCCTTTTGTCGGAGATCCTGATGTGTGGCCACGATGATTCGAGCCTGTAGGCAACGTGGGCGGTCGGAGCCTAAGGGGTAATATTCTCCCTCCTGAAGCAGTCGGAGGAGCTTAACCTGGGATTGCAGGCTGAGGTCGCCGATTTCGTCCAGGAAAAGCGACCCCCCGTTGGATCGTTCAACCATCCCCTTGCGGGGGCGAGTGGCACCGGTGAACGCCCCCACGGTATGGCCGAACAACGTGTCCGCAAAGGTGTTGTCGTCGAGTCCGGCCACGTTGACGCCGACCATCTCGCCCGTGCGGCCGCTTGCTTCGTGCACCGCATTGGCGATCAGCTCTTTTCCCACGCCGCTTTCGCCCGTAATGAGAACCGGCAACGAACTTTGCGCAATGGATTCGATATATTGGAAGATCTGCTTCATGGCTGGGCTGATGGTGACGGTGTCGGAGAAAATCTCCGGGGTGGTGAGTTCCCCGCTCAGGAGGCGGTTGCGCATGGCACTGTGCATGCTTTCGAGGTCGTAGGATTTTATCGCGTTGAGCACGCCTTTGGTGATGTGTTCCAGGGCGTCCGTCTTGACGAAATAGTCGTACGCTCCCCGGCGGATGCAGCGAACAGCGGTTTCCAGTTGGTTCATGCCGCTCACGACAATGACCATTATGTCGGGGTACTTTTCGGAGATCTCCCCCAGAAGCACCTCGCCGTCGATATCGGGCATGGTGAGGTCGAGCAGTACGAGGCCGACGGAAGACTTGTCCAGAATGGCCATGACCCGGTTGCTGTCCTGGCAGACGAGAACGTTGTTGATACCTGCGGAACGTTCGAGCGCCAGGCTGAATCCCCGCAGCCAAGCGGGCTCGTCGTCGACGAGAAGGATTTGAAAGGACGGAAACAGGGGGGCTTGCAGTGCGTCTGTCATGGGTAACACCTTGTTTTATTTCGGGTGGGCATGGCTGTTCAACGGATCAGGATTCGAGAGGGATCGCCAGTATGGCAGTTGTCCCCTTGCCGGGTGTCGATTCGAAATCGATGATACCGTAGTGCTCCTTGGCGATGGCGGTCGAAACGGCAAGCCCGAGTCCTGTGCCGCCGTTGTTCCTTTTGGTGGTGAAGAAGGGCGTCGTGATCTTGTCCATGTCCTCCGGCTGGATGCCGACGCCTTCGTCTTTTACCTCCACGATGACGGCGTTCAGTTTTTCATCGATCCCCGTGGTGACGGTGATGGCCCGGCCGGGGTCCGGCAAAGCTTGGCAGGCGTTCATGATCAGATTGACGATGATCTGTTGGAGCTTTTGTTCGTTGGCTGTTATTTGTGGCAGGGGGTCGTGGATCTGCAGGTTGAAATGCCGTGTGGACTTGTTCAGCGTCGGCTTGAGCAACCGCACTGCGGCGGCCACGACCTTGTTCATATCCAATGGTTTTTTGCTCAGGTGCGGATCCTGTCTGCCATAATCCTTGAGTTCCATGACGATGCTCTTGATTCTTTCCGCACCGACCCGCATATCGGTGATCAATTGCGTTATTTCGTCTTGGGTGTTGCTGAAGGAAAGCCCTCCCAGCATCACGTCTTCCTTTTTCGCCACGTGTTCATTCAGCAGTTGTCTGACGTCTTCCCATACATCCTGAAGAATCGGGAGATTGAGCAGAAACAGCCCGTTGGGTGTGTTGACCTCGTGGGCGATACCGGACGCCATAAGTCCGAGAGTGGCCATTCTGTCCGCTTGGATGATTTGTTTCTGCTTGTCCCGCAATTCCTGTTTGGCGCGTTGATGCAGTTTGACCTCTTCGCGAAGGGTCTTGGTCCGTTCGTCCACCTGGGCTTGGAGCGTCTTGTTCCAAAACAGGGCGAGCACCATGATGGCGAGTAATGGCGTTATGATGATGACACCGTAGATGGTCACGCGTTTCCAGGGAATTTCGGCCTTGCCGGGGATGTTGAGCCAGCGTGCACAGATTCTGCTGTATTCTCCCGTTGCCTTGATCTTTTCCAGGCCGGTGTTGAAAATCTGGATGAGGTCCCTGTTTTGCGGAAGGGCCGCGTAACAGTACTTTTGCAGGGAGAAGGCCGTCCCCACGGAATAAATCTTGTCTATGTCGTGGAGTCGGGTGATGTATATTCCCGCCTTGCGGGAGACAAGGGCGTAGTCGCCCATGCCGGTGGACAGAAGTCGCAGAGCGTTTTCATGGCTGTAGGTGGGAACGAGACGGATGTCGGGATAGTTCCGGGAAATGAAGTCGAACATCACTCCGCCGTCTTCGACAAGAACGGATTTTCCCTGGAGATCGGCCAGCTGAAGGGCAACCGGCGTATTTTGTCTTGAAAAAATAGCATATTCGACGGTTGTGTACGGATTTGAAAACACCATCCGTTGCGCTCGGCGCGGAGAATAGGATATGCCTTGAATCATATCTATTTCCCCGGATTCAAGGGCCTGACGCATGCCTTTCCAAAGCCCGAGGCTAATTTGTATGTTGCAGTTCATGGCCTTGGCAATGGCCCTGGTTATTTCAACGTTGAAGCCCGTAGGCATTCCATCTTCCCCCAGAAATTCGAAAGGGGGATAGTTGATGTCTCCACCTATCTTGATTGTCCGGGGCGGGGTGGAGGAAGGCGTCACGCCAGAGGTGGCGGCAACAGATACCGTCCAGGTAGTTGCCAGAATGATGGCCCCGAAAAGCAGCGCGGCCAGAGCCTGAATGTAGTTATGTCGAAGAAGCATGCTGTCGCAATGGAAACGGAAAGTTGTTTGGAAAGGGCAGGGCGCCTTGGTTCGATCTGTTGTACGGTAATTGGCCGTCATGCCGACTTTTGTATCTCGATTAGGGTGCCTATAGGCCTTTTCCGTCCAGAGTTCAACACGAAGAAACCGGCTCGTATGGTATCGTCATGGGGTGATATAGGGGGCGTGTTTTCTTGCAGTGAAAACGTGGGGATGTGCGCAGGTGGCTGCTGGGCTTGCAGGGGCACTCGGTCGTTGCAGTCGGAAATGGCCGTGACTGTGTCCATGACCGAGAGGCCAGTCAGGGCCACGCGGCCCAGGTCGTGCAGGCCCATGACGTTGATGGTCTTGGCGTCCCTCGGAAATCCTTGCCGGTGACGGCAATGAAAAAACGCAGGATTCAGTTTCACGAAGCTCCCAAAGGGATGAGGGGCTATGAGGAATCGACAGTTAAACTGTACCGGCAGTCAGGGGACGCCATACCCTTGGTCTTGATCAAGGGCTAAAGAGAATGAACAGGCGAAAGCGAAAAATTAACAGTCGATGAATCTGCTACTCCTGCAACAGGCTTTAGTGGATGGCCCGCAAGGAGGCACGTCTTCAGTCTTTCATCTCCGCAAGATCATGAAGGCTTAGAAGGTATTCCTTCCAAGTCTTTCTTTTGAGGATATGCAAATAAAATCAGTCAGATGCCGTGTTGGTGGAGACTGAGTGATTAGATGAGGTGCCTTGCTGATTTTTGACTTTGTTCATGGCAATTGCTGAGTTGGGTGCAGGTTAGACAATCCCTCCATTGGCGCGAATGACCTGACCATTAATCCACCCGCCTTCCGGACTCGCCAGAAAAACGATTGTGTCCGCAATGTCTTCAGGTGTTCCAAGGCGCTCCAGTGGGGCCGCATTACTGAGTCTATCAATGACCTCTTGTGGTTTTCCATCAAGGAACAAATCTGTTCCGGTCGGCCCAGGTGCAACGGCATTGACAGTAATTTGGCGACCGCGCATCTCGTTAGCCATGGTGATGGTCAGCGATTCCACGGCAGCTTTGGTTGCCGCGTAGATCCCGTAGGAAGGGAGCCGCAGGCCAATGACGCTTGATGACAAATTGATGATTCGTCCTCCATCCCGCATTCGTTCAGCTGCTTCGCGCAAGGTGTTGAACGTCCCTTTTACATTGATGTCCAAATGCCGTGTGACAGCTGCATCGTCTGTCTCTGCTACAAGGGATAATTGCATGATGCCAGCATTGTTGACCAGGACATCAACGCCTCCGAACTCCTTTTCTGCTTGGTCAAAAAGGCGGCTGGCCTCATCCTGCTTGCTGACATCCGCCTTGACACAAACAGCGCGTCCTCCTCGGGTCTTTATCGAAAGGATTACTTCTTCAGCAGCCTCCTGATTTCCCACATAATTGACGACAACAGCAAAACCGGCTTGCGCCAGTCGTTTGGCTGTTTCCGCGCCAATGCCGCGTGATGATCCTGTTACGATGGCAGTTTTTTCCATTTCCAGCTCCTTTTCTTTTGTGTCTGTTTATAGGAATAGTGACACTGGAAAACGTGTAAATCAAATGCATAGTATGGCATACTTTGTATGTGTGTGACGCATGAGTGGTCGCATTGAGTGCTTGGCGGTATGAGCCGAACTGCCTTGGGCTCCAAGGAATTGTCCGTTATGATGGAGTATTTTAGCGGGTTGCCCCTGAGAATGTCCAAGGTTGACCCCCGCAATTTGCGAAAATGGTCGGCCAACATGCGGTCCCCGAAGGAGTGTTATGCAAATCGAACAGTTGAGAAGAGTGGATCTGAACCTTCTTGTCTATTTTTCTGCCCTTGCTGAGGAATTGCACATATCACGCGCAGCGGACCGTCTGTCTCTTTCCCAGCCTGCTATGAGCCGCGCTCTGCAGCGGTTGCGCGATCTGTTTAACGATGAGCTCATGGTAAGAATGGGGAAGGAGTATGAACTCACACCTGTCGGGTATAGACTGTATAATGAATTGAGTGAGATGCTGCCTAAAATTGATCGCCTCATTGATGGTGACAAATTCGATCCCATGGTGGAAAGCGCACATTTCAGGATACTTCTGACGGATAATGCGGCGGCGGTCCTCACTCCACATCTTTGCCAAAAGATTTTGCCTGCGGCTGAAAAGGCAACATTTCATTTTCAGGCTTGGAATGAACAAGGGTACGATGATTTGCTGCATGGCAGAGTTGATCTGGTTTTAAATGCTGCAGATGGGCATATCCCGCCAGTGTGCCATACGGAGGTTATCTATGAAGATCATTTCGTATGCGTCGTCGCAGCGGATTCAACCTATGAAAAGAGGATAAGTCTGCGAGATTATATGGCGGCTAATCACATCGGGGTAAATGTTTTTAACGGTATTCAGACTATTCCGCAGCACAGGCTTATGCAGATTGGGGCTGAGAGACACTGCTCAATCCATGTGCCGTATTTTATGACGGCTATCAGGAGCGTTGCGCGGACGGATCTTATCGCAACGGTGCCTGAAAAAATGGTTGAACATGAAAGGCTTAACACTGCCATTCGTATCATTGAACCGCCCAAGGAAATTTCAGGATTCAAGTATCTGATGATATGGCATCCGAGAATGGAGCAGGACAGTGGTCACAGGTGGTTAAGAGATTCTTTTAGAAGAATCGGAAAATGTGTAATGCGTTAGGATGAGGTGATTCTACGATTGCAGTATTCCGTTTGGGAATGAGGGTGCGCTATCCCCAATTTGCTGTGCCTATGCCTCACAATCCCTTTCGGCCAGGAGTTGTCGTCGAATAGCCGTATAGTCAGTTGCCATAGTTTAGCTTGGTTGGGGAGTGCTTGAAATGGCATTCAAGCGGTCGTGGGTTCAGCTCCATCATGACGGCTTGGAAGGCTTTCCTTCCAAGCCTTTTTTCGTGGGATATGCAAATGATATCGGTGGGCTGCGTTGTGCTGGGATAATCGTCCCTTCTCACGCCCCGCAGGGGATTCGCTACAACTGTCTGCTGATTATTCCGGCGGTTTCAAGGGCAATGGGAGCGAGTTCGGATTCCACCCGATCCGGGGGCCATTCGGTAATTCTTGCTGAAATATAGATTGCAGCCCGGGGCACTCCCTGCAGGTCGCGCACGGGAGCGGAGACAGCTATTTCGCCCATGAGTTGTTCCTGCTGGGAAATACAAAATCCTTTTTCCCGCACGGTTGCGATCTCCCGCATGTTTTCATCGATGTCCGTAATGGTATAGGGCGTTATGGCAGAACGGTTGGAACGATCCAGGATAGACAATATTTCAGTGTCGTCGAGGCAGGAAAGAAAGGCTCTGCCGCCGCAGAAGGCCGGGACGCGCCTACCCGGGAGTGTTCCTTCCAAGAGGAGGAGGCGTTGGGGCAGCCGAATCAGGTAAATTATGGAAGTGTCGTAGAGGGTTCCCAGGTAGACGGAATTGCCGGTTCGTTCCCGGGCGTCCAGCAGAAAGGGCGTGGCGACCTCCACCAGACGTTCGCCTCTGAGAAAATTGTAGCCGAGGCTCATGACCTTGGGAGTCAGTCGGTACAGTTTTGTCTCGGCATTCTTGGACAAGTATCCAAGAGCCACCCAGGTATGCAGGAAACGTTGCACAGCACTTTTGTTTAATCCCGTCAACTTCACAAGATCATTCAGCCCAAGGCGTCGGTGGCCTTCATCAAAGGCTTCCAACAGCACTACGCCTTTTTCCAGCGATGCAACGAACAGGGGGTTATCTCGTTTTGTCTTCTCTTTCTTTACCATGGCTAGGGGATACCTTGTCTTTTTGATTCAGTCCAATTCCTTTTTTGACAATGGGACTCTGTGTTTCGGCGTACAAGGCGTTGGCGTTCCGATTCACTGTTTTGTTATAACTCAACGTTATCCCCAAGGTTGATGGCGTAGAGTTGTCGGTTATTGTGAAAAGTAATCTTGACAAAGTCTATCTGCACAGATAAATTGCAATGCAATACTATACATTGCATTGCGATATTAAAATAAAAGTATTCTTAAAAGCAAATACATAGCAAGGCAAGGGGCAAGGGCAAAGAGGACGAGTAGTGTGGCGATGGGATGCTGTCTCCGGACAGGGGGGCGTCGGAATGGGTTGTCTTGCTGCTTGAACCGGGCAGGATATGTTGCCCGATACTTTGTTGATAAATAAGCATGCACATGGGGTGCCTGCCTTTACAGTAATAAATCTCAACTTCTCAAAGGGGACACCATGAAGCGTTTTACCGTATTTATGTGCTTGGTGCTGATGTTGGCGCTCGCCATTCCTGCGAGCGTCCTGGCTTCTACTTCCATCAAAATGAGCTACAACGGTCCGCCGAGTGAGCAGGACAATGCTGTTCACTACTTCGCCGTGACGTTCAAGGATTTGGTTGAAAAAGCCACCGGCAAAGACCTCGAAATAAACCTGTTCCCGAACAGCCAACTCGGCAATGAAGAGCAGCGCATGGAGCAGGTCATGAGCGGTCCCATGATCAACGTTGCCTCGTATGGCGGATTGCAGACCGTGTTCCCTGAGATGTTTGCCACCAATATCCCTTTCCTCTTTGACAGCTACAAGGCCGCCCACCTCTTTTTTGACGGCAGCAGCTTCATGGACAAGGCCCGCACCACCCTGCGTGAGCGCACGGGTATCGAATTGCTGGAAGTAATCGAAGAAGGCGGCTTTCTCGCATTCACCTGCAACAAGCCCATCCATTCACCTGCCGATTTCAATGGTCTCAAGTACCGGGCCATGGATGCCAGCCAGGTTGCCATGTATGAAGCTTTCGGTGCTTCCGGCACCCCCATTCCGTGGACTGAAGTCTATCTGGCACTCAAGACCGGTGTTGCCGACGGCCAGATGAACCCGCCGACCTATATCATCATGGGCAGCCTGTATGAAGTGCAGAAGCATCTCACCCTGGCAAATGTCCAGTATTCCGATCAGTTCCTGCTGATGAACAACGAATTGCTTTCCTCCCTCAGCGCCGAGCAGCAGACTGCCCTGAAAACCGCAGCGCACCAAGCTACCGTCAAGACTCGCGAATTTGTCGAGTCACAGGTGGAAAACCGCGTCAAGTTCCTTGAGGAGAAGGGCATGATCAGTTACACGCCCACTGCCGAGGAATCCGCTCAATTCAAGGCCCTTGGCAGCCCGTCCTACGTGAATTGGCTCAAGGATCAAATTGATTCCTCCTGGATTGATCTGGCCATTGAGGATGCCAAGAAGGCCAATGCAGCAGGAGCCGAATAACAATGCAATCAGTCGCTTGCTTTTGCAAAAAAGCTTCTGACATCCTGGAGCGCCTCTGTCTGATGGGGGCAGGGGCGCTCCTTATCATCAATCTGCTGGATGTCATGCTTGGTGTGTTCGGTCGTTTCTTTCGCCCTCCCATGTGGACCACGGATCTCGCCAAGATCACCCTCGTCTGGATGATCATGTTGGCCGCGGCTCCAGCCCTCAAACGCGGGGAGCATATGGCCATCCGCATTGTCGTGGACAGGCTGCCCAAGACGCAGCGGCAGGTCATTGCCGTGCTCAGGGGGCTGGTTTTTTCCGGTATCCTTATGTTCATGGTCTTTTACGGGTACAACTATGCCTATAAGCTTCACTTGTTCACCATCATGACTCTGGGCATCAAGAAGAGCATCCCCCTGATGTCCATCCCGGTGGGCATGGGACTCATGCTGATTCAGTATACCCTGCAACAGTTTATTCCAATGGTCGGCGATGCTCATTCCGTCGGGGAGGATGCATCATGAGTTTTGTGCTCCTAGCCGTCTTTTTCATTGCATTGATTTGCGGTCTGCCGCTTTTTGCCGCCATGTTGGCGACGGCCATCAGCGGTTTTGTCTACATCGGGGATTATTCGCAGTTCCGGCTTATGATTCAGCAATTCTACGGAGGCATGGAGCCGTTTTCACTCTTGGCGATTCCATATTTTATCCTGGTCGGTGAACTCATGGGCTGTTCCGGGCTGACCACGCGCCTGCTTCGTTTTGCAGAAGCCCTTGTGGGTCACCTCAAGGGCGGCCTGGGCTATGTCACGGTCGTGGCCAGCATCATTTTCGCAGGAGTCAACGGTTCTGCCGCCGCTGACGCATCTGCTGTCGGCTCCATCATGATACCGGCCATGAAAAAAGGGGGCTATCCTGCATCGTATGCCGCGGGGCTCACCGCCGGAAGTTCGCTTATCGGTCCCATCATTCCGCCCAGCATCTTCATGATCCTGTTCGGAGCCATGACCAAAACCAATGTCGGTGCGCTGTTCATGGCTGGGGTGCTCCCCGGGTTGCTCCTCGGTATCGCCTTCATGGGCATGCACAGGATCAGCGCTTCCCGGCTCAACCTGCCCACCGTCAATGCAAGGTTTTCCTTTTCGGAACTCATCAGGGCCACGGGTGGGGCCGTGGCCTCGCTGGTCGCGCCCGGTATCATCATCGGCGGCATCCTTTTCGGATTCATGACCCCGACGGAATCGGGCGCAGTGGCCAGTCTTTATGTCCTGATCGTTGGGTTCCTTTGGACCCGCCAACTGACCTTGAAGAGCATCGCCAAAGCCATTGCCAGTACGGTGCGGCTGACCAGCGTCATCTTTGTCGTTATCGGTGCGGCCACCATCGTCGGCTGGATTCTGTCCTCTGAACAGGTGCCGCAGAAGCTGGCTCCCATTGTCCTGGAGTATGCCAAGACGCCGTCAATGGTGCTGCTCTTCATGAGCCTGATCATTTTCGTGGTGGGCATGTTCATGGAAGAGATCGCCGCGTTGGTTCTGCTGACACCCGTGTTCGCGCCGCTTGCCGTTGCCGCGGGAATCGATCCTCTCCATTTCGGCATTGTGATGACGCTCAACATCACCATCGCGTTGATCACTCCGCCCATGGGCGCCTGCGTGTACATCGTTTCCTCCATCGGCTCCGTGCCCCTGGAAAAGATGTTCAGGCACATTTGGCCGTTTGTCCTGGTCGCCATCCTCTGTCAGCTCGTGTTGATCTTCTGCCCAACGGTCTCGCTCTTCCTGCCGCGATTGCTGGGCTATTGATCCTGACCTTTCACGACATGCAAGGATTCCCCGTTACACACGAAAGCCCAAGGTTCTACTGAAATACATATGGAAATACCGATGACACAACCAATCAATCCGCCATCTATCCCGAAAATGGGTACACCATCATGGGAGACCGTCTTTGGCGTTGAAATCCGCGAGAACAACGAGGATTTCGTTCCCCTGTCCCTTGCCGAAAATCAGATACTGGTCCGCCCGGCATACTATGGTGCGGGCATAGATCGGGCCCTGCCGGAATGCTACGCCCGCGACTCCATCCGAAAAAGGCTGCTGCAAGCCAATGCGTTGCTTCCCGAAGGGTTGCGGTTGATCATTCTGGATAGCTGGCGGAGTAAGGAAACCCAGGTCGCACTGTTCGGTGCCTGCAGCTCGGCCCTGGCCAAGGCGTACCCGGACAAGGACGAGAAGAGCATCAAGGAAATGACCGAAGAATTCGTGGCGCCGCCCAGTTTGGAAAAAACCCGCCCGTCGCCTCATGCAACGGGCGGGGCGGTGGATTTGACCATCGCGACCACGGACGGCGTCCCACTCTTCTTTGGAGCGCCCTTTGACTACCCCGGGCCGATTTCCAATACCCGCTACTTTGAGGAGTGCCTTGAGTGCGGGAAAGGACTCAGTGACGAAGAAGAAGTGGCTCTCAGTAATCGCCGTTTGCTTTTCGACGTCATGACCCGGGCCGGATTCGTGAACTACCACGGCGAGTGGTGGCATTTTGAATACGGTACCCAGCGTTGGGCGTATGTAAAAAACAGGCCCTTTGCCTTCTACGGACCAAAGAAAATCGTTCTCAATTCCTTCTCGGTGTTCAATCCTTCGGCCGACTCCGGCATCACCACTCTGGTCACTGCCGGAGGATGATGCCGCTGACGCCAGAGACCCAGGGCGTGATTGCCTTGAGCCCACTCAAGGGGCTTCCGCCTTGCGAGGCTTGAAGATGCGTTGCCATGGGTTGTGTCTTTGAACGGCATTCAAGGGCCGGAGTTTCGACTTCTTCCAGTTCCACCAATGGATTTAAAGGCTTGAAAGGATTTCCTTCCAAGCCTTTTTTTGTGGGATATACAAAGGATACGCATATGATATCGGGTGGATGGCATGAAGGCGCAGCCTGACTAAGCTGCATGTCACTCAGTGGTCCGAAAAGTGGACTCGCTTCCGTTGGAACAAAAAAAAAAATGCAGAGATGAAACGTAAAACAGCTACTCCCAGCTTGGATTTGGGGGGCGGCATGTTTGAATGGATTTTCAGCGTGTTTCGGCCTTAGAGTGCGGTAGCGCAGAACGTGTCCTGCGTAAATGCTTGGCACGAACAAGAAAAACTTGACTATTTAATAAAAAAAGCCATTTTTATAGCACTTTAGCTGTTAAGTGAAATGAGGCTGACCCCACTTTAATTGCAAAAGGGCCTGCTTGAGATGCGGACAGGCTTGCAGGCACCGCCAGGGATTAAGTGTAGGCGGATGAAATTCATTGACCCCCAGGCCGGATTACGGATACCGGCCCAGGATACAACCCGGAACAACCATAAACCAACGAGGGCAGGATATGAACAGTGAACAGGAAAAGGTCAAACAGATTTACATAGGCTACCATCCCCGGACGCATGACGGCAGCTCTCCGCAATCGCGCACCCGCAGCGAATCCATTGCGGTAATGGACGCCTTCAACAAAAGGCAGGGGGAAGAGAGGCTTCGGGCCGAGCTTGTCGGGATAGCCTGTAGCGATCTTTGCGCCGTTGCTGTTATGGAAACAACAATCGGCAAAGTCTGGCAGTACATCTGATTCCCGCCAAACACAGAGAAATGGGGTCAGAGAAATGGGGTCAGGTCTTGCCTTTTGTTGTTTTGGCATACAGTGCAAACCCACCATGTCCGGGCTGATCCGGCTTCAGTTTGCCTTCTATCCTGTGATCGGTCGGGGGAATGTACGGCAACGGATGGTGGAGGGCTTTACAGATGCAGCCAGGAAGCTATGCCCAAATAACGTGAAGTCTTATCTTCAGTGATGGCCTTTACAGCACACTGGCGTGGTTTGGCATCTGCAAACGATCTTCGACTAAAAAAACAGTAATATTCTTAGCATGAAAAAAGGGCCCCTTTGAACGGCATTCAGGAGGCCGCAAGTTGGATCTGTTCAAACTTCACCAATGGATCAAATGGCTTGGATGGTTGTACCTCTGAGCTTTTTTCGTGGGATATACAAAGAACACACGAATGGATCAGAGTGTTGTAGGAGGTGGCATCCGTTTTTCATGCTTGCCGTTCGGCGATCCGGAAAAAGCGCCTGCTCTTAGTAGTTCCAATTTCTAATTTACTATATTGTTTGTGTTAGCCATGTTACCATATGTAAGAAGAAAAAGGCGTTATCCCAAGGGTGTTTCCGGGAATCCATAGGACTGGTCTGCATGTCAAAAAGGACAATGAGAAATAGTTGGTTTGTCGTCTTGACCTTTGTCTTGGCATTGGCAATGCCCTCCCTGGCCGAGCAGCGGACAGTTTTGATAGTGTACAGTTATGATGAAGGCTTAGCTTGGACCCGGCAATGCGATAAGGGAATACGGGAGGCCCTGCCCGGCGACGTGTCCATCGAAAGACTCTTCATGGACACCAAGAGAATTCCTCAGGAGAAATTTATAAGCAGGGCAGAAATGGTAGTGAAGGAGTTCAGGCGGATACAACCTGACCTGGTCATGGTGAGCGATGACACTGCCCTCCGTTTGGTCGGGCCGGAGATAGCCGCGACCGGAGTCCCGGTAGTGTATTTTGGAATTAACGGAAATCCTCGTGATTATTTTGTCTCTTTACCGAAAAATGTGACCGGCTTGATAGAACGGATCCCCCTGTTGCACTGGGTCAGAATACTGTTTGATATCATACCCGAAGCCGATTCCCTTCTCGTCCTTATGGATACGAGCCCTACTGCGGATGCAATTATCAAATCCTCCTTTCGCGGGAGAGACTGGATTGAATTCGAGGAGAAGACTGTTGGTTGGAAAAAAGCCACAGATTGGGCGGATTGGCAACGCAGTGTGCTCGAATCCGAAAGCGAGATTATCTTGATGCCGATATATCATTCGCTTAAGAATGAAAACGGAACCCATATTCCCTATGATGAGGTTGTTTCTTGGACTTCGAAGAACAGTCCGGTCCCTGTCTTCGCAACCCAGGATTATGCCGTTGGGGACCAGGGCGTTATCGGTGCGCTCGTTGTGTTCGGTGAAGAGCATGGACGTCTTGCTGGCGTTATCGCCAAAAAGATCCTTGATGGAATATCAGTGCTGGATTTGTCGACAGCGGATGATCAACATGGGATCATGTATTTCAATCCAAAAGGGTTGAAGCGGTTTGATATACATCTGCCGAAAGCGTTCGAGGGAAAAGTGATTTACAAACAATAAGCTTGAATGGCATTCAAGTGTAGTGGGTTCGATTTCCATCAGTTCCACCAATGGATTCATAGGCTTGGAAGGTTTTTCTCCCAAGCCTTTTTTCGTGGAATATACAAATGAAATCGGGTGTCGCTTCGAGCGCCATCGAAAAATCGTCGTTCAGGGGGGCAACAATGTGGCCTCGCTTTTCTTGGATATCATTTTACCTGGAATATGCGTGTCGCAACGCGTTAACCCGTTGTTAACCCACATGCGGCTAATGTGCGCATTCTTCAGGCTGTAAAAGAAGAATGATTGATCTGTGCTGCGGCACATAATTGAATAATTCAGGGAGAATAAAGAAAAATGCGCACCAAGATATCATGGCTGGCATTGTTTTTGGCTTTGACCGCACTGGTTGCCCTTTCCGGGTGCAACAGTGAGGAACAGGCCCAGGCCAAGGCTGCGCCGCCGCATATGCCCAAGGTGGATATCATCACCGTGAAGGCCACCCCTTACAACAAGATCATGGAGTTGCCCGGTCGCATATCCGCTGTCAGGAGTGCCGAGGTTCGGGCGCGTGTGGCCGGTATTCTGATCACTCGCGATTTCGAGGAGGGCAGTTTCGTCGAGAAGGGACAAGTCCTTTTCCACATCGACCCGTCCCAATTCCTGGCGACTCAGGCTCAGGCCAAGGCCGATCTGGCCAAAGCGGAAGCCAGCATGGCCGACTACGAGGCCACTCTGAACCGCTACGGCCCGCTGCTCAAGGCCAAGGTCATCAGCCAGCAGGACTACGACACCGCTGCCGCCAACTACAAGGTTGCCAAGGCGGAAAAGGAAGCGGCCGAGGCTTCGGTCAGGACCTCCACTTTGGACCTGAGCTACGCCACGGTGGAAGCGCCCATTTCCGGGAAGATCGGGGCCGCCTACGTCACGGAAGGCGCCCTGGTTGGGAAGAACGAGGCCACCGCACTGGCCAAGATCCAACAACTCGACCCCATCTATGCCGACATCAACCAGCCTGTGGCCCAATATCTTCAGGTGCGGGCGGCCATGAATGCCAACAAGGGCGCAGGCAGGGAGCCTGAGGTCTCGGTGCATATCGACAACGTGGACTACACTGAAAAGGGCCGCCTGCTCTTTTCGGACGTGTCCGTGGATGAAAAGACGGGCCAGGTTTCCCTGCGCTGCGAATTTCCCAACAAGGACGGCATGCTCCTGCCTGGATTGTTTGTCCGCATACTGATCACGTTGCCCGAGGAAGGAACCACCATCTATGTTCCCCAACGCGCGGTTGCCATGTCCCAGGCCAGCGGGTCCACCCTCTTCGTGCTGGATGAGCAGAACACGGTCCAGGTGCGCCCGGTCAAGACCGGCGAAATGCGTGGCGACCAGTGGCAGATCGTGGATGGCTTGAAGTCGGGCGAACGTGTGATCGTCAACGGCGCCAACAAGGTCAAGCCGGGCATGATTCTTGATCCGGGCCAGCCCGCTTCGGACAAGGTCGCCGAGCAGTAGACGGCCTGTTCCCTCTCCAAACTCAATTTAGGTATACTACATGTCCGAATTCTTTATCAACAGGCCCAACTTCGCCTGGGTCGTGGCCATATTCATCTCCCTGGCCGGCCTCCTGGCCATTCCGTCCATGTCCATGGAGAAATTCCCGGCTGTTGCGCCTCCTCAAATTGCCATCAAGCTGGTTTACCCTGGTGCCTCGGCAACGACCCTCAACGACACGGTCGTCAGTCAGATCGAAGAGGAGCTGAACGGTGCCAAGGGAATGCTGTACTATGAATCGATCAGTTACTCCAACGGCACGGCCGAGATCACGGTCACCTTCAAGCCCGGGACCGATCCGGACTTTGCCCAGGTCGATGTTCAGAACCGTCTTTCCAACGCGGAATCGAGCCTGCCCGAGGCCGTTTTAGATCAGGGTATCGAGGTGGAGCAGACCAGCGCGGGATTCTTGATGATCTATGCCATGGTCTACAACGAGGACACCGGCCAAGACCCCCAGGTTTTGGCTGACCTCATGGCCCGCAACGTGAACAACGAAGTCCGCCGTATTGAGGGAGTGGGCAAGGTCCAGTTCTTTGCCGCAGAAAGCGCCATGCGCGTCTGGGTGAATCCCCAGAAGTTGCTCAGCTATGGCCTGTCCATCAATGACGTGAACCAGGCCATCCAGGCCCAGAACATCCAGGTCCCGGCAGGAAGTTTCGGCTCCAGGCCGGGCAACGAGGGTCAAGAATTGGAGGCCACTCTGCTCGTCCAGGGAATGTTGCAGTCTCCGGAGGAATTCGGTCGTATCGTGCTGCACGCCGATGTGGACGGCTCCGTGGTCCGCCTGTCCGATGTGGCCCGCACCGAGGTCGGTCCGGAATCCTACAACACCCAAGCCCGTATCAACGGCATGGAAACCGCAGCGGCGGCCGTTCAGTTGTCCCCGGGCGGGAACGCCCTGGGCACGGTGGAACGCGTGCGGGCAAAACTCGATGAAATCCAGCAGACCCTGCCCGACGGTGTCAAACTGATCGTGCCGCTGGACACGTCCAAATTCGTGGATGTGGCCATCGAAAAGGTGGTTCATACCCTGTTCGAGGCCATGTTCCTGGTCTTCCTGGTCATGTTCCTGTTCCTGCAGAACTTCCGTTATACCCTGATTCCCTCCATTGTCGTGCCTGTCTGCCTGTTGGGAACCTTCGGGATCATGTACGCGCTGGGCTTTTCCATCAACATGATGACCATGTTCGGCATGGTCCTGGCCATCGGTATTCTGGTGGACGACGCCATTGTTGTGGTGGAAAACGTGGAACGCATCATGTCCACGGAGGGGTTGCCGCCCAAGGAAGCCACCAGCAAGGCCATGAAACAGATATCCGGGGCCGTTGTGGGCATTACCTTGGTGCTGTCCGCCGTGTTCTTTCCCCTGGGCTTCATGAGCGGATCGGTAGGCGTTATCTACCGCCAGTTTGCCGTCTCCGTGGCCGTTTCCATCCTCATTTCCGGGTTCCTGGCACTGACCATGACCCCGGCCTTGTGCGCCACGCTGCTCAAGCCCGTGGCCAAGGGAAGCCATGAAACCAAGGAGGGCTTTTTCGGCTGGTTCAACCGCCGTTTCGACAGACTCGGCAATGCGTACCAGGGGCTGACCGGTCGTTTGGTAAACCGCACCGGACGGATGATGCTCATCTATCTGATTATCCTGATAGCCCTTGGCTACGCGTATATGCGCCTGCCGTCCGGCTTCGTCCCTGGCGAGGATCAGGGGTACATGGTCTGCAGCATGCAGTTGCCTCCCGGCGCCACCAATTCTCGGACACTCACCCAGGTCAAGAAAGTGGAAACGTTCTTCCAAAATACACTCGCCATAGAATATGGTTTTACCGTTCTCGGATTCAGCTTTTCCGGTCAGGGACAGAATGCAGCTGCAGCCTTTCCCATGTTCAGGGACTGGTCCGAACGCGGCGACGGAGAGTCGGCCACGGACCTTATCCTGAAGACAAACATGGCCTTCTCCACCCTGGATGATGGATTCGCCTTTGCGGTTAACCCTGCCCCCATTGACGGTCTGGGTAACACCGGCGGCTTTTCTCTCCGTTTGGAGGACAGGGCCGGTGTGGGCAGGGCTGTGCTGGGTCAGGCTGCGGGTATGATCCTGCAACAGGCCAATGCCTCGCCAATTCTGGCATATGCCCGATTGGACGGCCTGCCCGACGCACCTCAGCTTCGAGTGGAAATCGACCGCGAAAAGGCCGAGACACTGGGCGTCAACTTCAGCGATATCAAAACAGTCCTGGCCAGCGCCTTCGGTTCCAGTACGATCAACGATTTCGCCAACAGGAGCCGGATGCAGAGCGTTGTGGTCCAGGCCGACGCCAAATACCGGCGCAGCCCGGAGAGCCTCAACGAACTGTATGTCCCCAACTCCACCGGTGATCAGGTGCCACTGACTTCGGTGATCAATACCAAGTGGGAAATCGGTCCGGTGCAGATGGTCCGCTACAACGGCTATGAGAGCTTCAAACTCACCGGCGATGCGGCACCGGGACACAGCTCCGGTGAGGTCATGGCCGAGATGGAGCGCATCATGCAGGACCTGCCCAAAGGCATCGGCTACGAGTGGACCGAGCTGTCCTATCAGGAGCAGCAATCCGGTTCCCAGGCTCCGATGCTCTTCTCCCTGGCTCTGCTGGTTGTCTTCCTGCTGCTGGTGGCCTTGTATGAGAGTTGGGCCATTCCTTTGTCGGTCATGCTCATCGTGCCCATCGGCGCCCTGGGCTCCGTGCTCATGGTCACTGTGCTGGGCATGAGCAATGACGTCTACTTCAAGGTCGGCCTGATCACGATCATAGGTCTGGCTGCCAAGAACGCCATTTTGATCGTGGAGTTCGCCAAGGACCTTCACGCCAACGGTGTCGGACTTATGGATGCCGCCATCCAGGCGGCAGGATTACGTTTCCGCCCGATCCTCATGACGTCCATGGCGTTCATTCTGGGCGTCATTCCCCTGGCTGTTGCCACCGGGGCAGGAGCGGCAAGCCAAAGAGCCATCGGCACCGGCGTTATCGGCGGCATGTTGAGCGCTTCGGTGCTCGGCATCGTCTTTGCACCGGTCTTCTTCGTGGGGGTTCTGTCCCTGGCCGGCCGGTTCCGCGGCAAGAAGCCGCAGGCATCGACCGAAATGCCGTCCGAATAGGTTTGTCAAACCGGCTCCGGCGGGCTATTGTCCGTCCGGAGCCATACGCCATCGCGTTACCGAGAGAAACGCCATGAATATATATGCACTGCTGGTGGAAGACGATCTGGATCTTGCGGCCTCGCTCATCGAATACCTGGAATTGGAAGGTGTCATCTGCGACCATGCGGCAAATGGCGTCCATGGCCTGCAGCTCGCCCGGGAATACAAATACGATGTCATCATGCTCGACCGCATGCTCCCCAAGCTTGACGGCCTGAGCTTGTGCGCCAGCCTTCGGCGTGACGGACTGGACGTTCCGGTGCTGATGATCACCGCACGCGATACCCTGGATGACAAGGTCGAGGGATTCGAATCCGGGTCTGACGATTATCTGGTCAAGCCCTTTGCCCTCAAGGAGCTGCTGCTTCGCGTTCAGGCTCTGGCCAAACGCAGGAGCAGTCAGCCGAGGCGGTATGTGGTCGGCGACCTGGCAGTGGATATGGAGCAACATGAGGCCACCCGGGCGGGGATAAAACTGTCTCTTTCGCCAAAGGAATGGGCCCTGCTGGAATACATGGCCAAGATGAGCCCGAATATCGCCCTGCGGGACGAGATGCAGCGGGCCGTATGGGGTGAGGACCTGCCCGAGAGCAACAGCCTTAAAGTGCATATGCACAAGTTGCGGCAAAAGGTGGACAAGCCTTTTCCCTACTCCCTGATCAAAACCGTCCCGGGCGTGGGGTTCGTCCTGAGGGAACCAAGTGAAATGCCGACGAAGCTTTAGAAGATCGATCACATCCTATTTTGTGATCACCTGCGCGGTGCTCGTGGTCGGGTATACCTTTTTCCTGAGCCAGTATCTGACCCGCGGCTTCGGGCTTTTCGTGGAGTTTCGGCTTGAGGAAGTCGCTGAGAACTATCTGCATGCCTTTGCCGAGGACCCCGAGGTACCGTTGCCGGTAGTGGGCCCTGTCAAAGGCTATGGACGATATGAAGATTTGCATGCCGATATTCGCTCGGTCGCCACGCCCGAGCAGATCAAGAATGAGCGATTTACCTATATTCACAAGGGCAACATACACTACGAAGTATGTGCAGTCGAACGGCCGGACGGGAAAACCGTCTATCTGGTCTTCACCACTACCGAAAGTGAACTCAGTGCGGAATCGGTGCGGCGTTTCGACTTCTATTATTTATATACTCCGATTGTAGCCGGGCTGCTGTCCATCGCCGCGGTCCTGTTCCTGGCTTTTCGCATGTTCAAGTGGATTACCCGGCCTGTGGAAGAGTTGCACGAATGGGCCATCGGCCTGTCTCCGGAAAATTTGGATAAGGAACCGTTGCATTTCAAGTACGACGAATTGAACAACCTGGCCAATCTGATCCTTACCACGTCCCGGCGGCTGGTTGCCGGGGTGGAGCGGGAGAAGCGATTCCAGAAATATACAAGCCATGAACTGCGTACCCCCATCGCCATCCTCCAGAACAACCTGGAACTGCTCGAGCGGTTGGGAATAACCGAAGACAACCGCTACCAGACCTCGCATGCGCGTATGGTCAAGGCCGTTCGGAATATGCGTAACTTGACCACGTCCCTGCTCTGGCTCGCCCGTGAATCCAACACCCCCTTGCCCGTGGAAGACTTCGAAATAGTTGGCTTCATTCGTGAAATTATCGATGACAACGCCTATCTGCTGGAAGGAAAGGACGTCTCCCTGACAACCTGTTTGGCCCCTGTATCCATCCGGTGCCCCAAGACACTGGCCCATATAGTCCTGGTCAACTTGGTCCGCAACGCCTTCCAGCATACCTACGAAGGCACAATCACGATCAAGGCGGATTCGGAGCAGTTCGAAATCTCGAACCAGGCCGAAATATCGGAAGGGCCTGCCTCCGATGACATGGACGGCTATGGCCTGGGCCTGCAGTTGAGTATACAGTTGGCCAAGAAGATTGGGTGGCGCATACAGGTCATAGAGGAAGGCAAGCTCTTCCTGGTGCGGGTAATCATCGGGTAACAGGCCGGACAGGTCGGAAGTCCCCTGATATGTCCCGGTTGGACGCTTTGCCGTCCCATGGTATTCGGCAAACGCAGCGACAGTACTGCTCGGCCATGCCATTCCAGAATCACACGAGGTATGGTAATCCTCGTTCACCGGGATGCAGGGGCTGTCGGCGCACCGGGCCTGGTTGGAAGGGGCGATTCGCAGTCCGCGGGCCGGTACGGGGACGCCCGACACGTCGGATGTGGAACGGTTGTCCTTGGCTTGTTGCTTCCATGTCGAGTCCGGATCGGATGGATCTTGTCCTTGCCGGACAGATCCGAGCGTCGTCTCGCCCGGCAGTGCATCCAGCTCGACTTGGCCTCTGATCAGGCTGGAAGCGGCTTCTCCCGGCCATTGTCCGAAGTCCCTGTCGTCTTGGACTCCATCCAAACGGCCTGTCCGGAAAACCGCTACCGTCTCTCCTGCCAACGCCTTCCTCGAATCTATAATATATACTGTTGAATTGGATGGTTAGATGATGTTTGCACGGGAAACAATCAGGAGGAGTCAATGTCATTTTCATGAGTTCTTTTTCTTTACATGAGTTTACAGGGCCAACTGCGTGTTGTAGCCTCATGGCAAACCATTCGGGAGCAACGTACCATGCCAGCCGAAAACGCGAATTTTGATCAAGTTGTTTCTAATCTCTCCTATAGTTTAATCACGTCTGGATATTCGACTACCGGCATCGCCAATATTGTCCTTAATTACGCCAAAAATGTAACTCAAAGTACTCTTGGCTATGCTTCAGTTATCGATCCTATGACTAAAAACAATATCTGCCATACACTTACGGGTATGATCGGTGATTCCTGCCGGATTCCGCCCAGCAAAAGCGGCATTGTGTTTCCGGTCGGATCTACGGGGGAATACCCCACTTTATGGGGCCACGCTCTGAATACCAGAACTCCCTTTTATACGAACGCCCTGGGTGAACACCCTGCGTCCAAAGGGCTGCCTTCCGATCATGTGAAAATCGAACGATTTCTTTCAGTGCCAGTTGTTTTAGGAGATGAGTTGTGCGGACAGATCAGTCTGGCAAATTCCGAGGATGACTACAATGACCAGGACCTGGAGAACGTCAGTCAGGTTGCCGTGCTCTTTGCCCACGCCTTGAAACGGTTTCAGTTGGATGACGCGAAAACTCCATCTCATGCCCCGATGAAACACCGCGCGGCATCTCCTGAGGGTGAGGGGGGGCAGGCTGCCGCCGAGCAATTGGAGGAACTGCCAAGAATTATTCAGACCACCATTACAAGCAATCTCAAGCGGCTGACAACGCCGTACATTGATCAGTTGAAGCAGACTGAATTGAACAGTGCCCAACTCTTCTTGCTGGAGAAACTACAAGAAAATCTCGAAGGGTGTGGCTCGTCTCTCCTGTCGCATTCACGTTTGATGAATGTCACGTTCACGCCCCAGGAATTCCAGATAGCCATCCTGATCAAATCCGGTCTCAAAACAAAGGAAATTGCCGAGCAGTTGGATATTTCCATCAACGCAATCAATTTTCACCGGAAAAACATTCGCAAGAAGCTGTCCATCAGCAACAAGGACGTCAATTTGCAGACCTACCTGCTATCCCTTGAGGAGTGGTAGGAGAGACTACCACTAAGCTCCCATTCATTCCCATTGTTCTTCGGAAAAATCGCTCTATACTCCATAATATCTGAACCCTCATCAACCTGACAGGAGTTGCGATATGAAGAGTAAGACCTTGATTGTCAATGGGATTGTCCGGGATGTCATTGCAGATGACGAGACCATGCTTGCGGAAATTTTACGCAAGAATCTCTTGCTGACCGGCACAAAGGTCGGGTGTGACACCGGGCACTGCGGCGCATGCAATGTCATTGTCAACGGCAAGCTTGTCCGGTCATGTTCGTACAAGTTCAAGCGGTTGCAACAGCACGCCGCCATTACCACAATCGAAGGCGTGGGTACCCCTGACAATCTGCATCCCCTGCAGCTTGCCTGGATACTTCACGGCGGTGCCCAGTGCGGCTTCTGTACGCCCGGTTTCATCGTTTCTGCAAAGGCGCTGCTGGACGCAAACCCCGCACCTTCCCGCAAGGATATCCGCGACTGGTTCCAGAAGCACAAGAATGCGTGTCGCTGCACCGGCTACAAGCAACTCACTGACGCTGTCATGGATGCCGCGTCCGTCATGCGTGGGGAAAAGGACATACGGGAGCTGTCCTGGGAACTGCCCGAGGACCAGCGCATCTGGGGCACCCGGTATCCCAAGCCTTCAGCCGTTGCCAGGGTCACGGGAATGATTGACTTCGGTGCCGACAGGATTTTGAAGATGCCTGAAGACACGCTGCATCTGGCGCTGGTCCAGGCGGAAGTCTCCCATGCAAACATACTGTCCATGGACACAGCCGAAGCTGAAGCCATGCCAGGCGTGGTCAAGGTCGTGACGCACGCGGATGTTCCGGGCAGGAACCGCATCACCGGTCTGATCACATTCCCTACCAACAAGGGCGATGGATGGGACCGTCCTATCCTGTGCGATAAAAAGGTCTTCCAGTATGGCGATACCCTGGCCATTGTCTGTGCCGACACTGCGGCGCATGCAAAGGCCGCTGCTGCCAGGGTGACCGTAGAGCTTGAGCGCCTGCCGGAATACATGAGTGCGCCCGCAGCGATGTCCGACAACGCCCTGGAGATTCATCCAGGCACGCCCAATGTCTATTTCGAACAGAGCGTCAAAAAGGGGGCGGACCCGAATTCCATATTCGCAGACGCCCACGCTGTGGTCGAAAATGATTTCTATACCCAACGCCAGCCGCACATGCCCATTGAACCGGACGTCGGATTTGCTTACTTCGATGACGAAGACCGCCTTGTCGTGCATTCCAAATCAATCGGTCTCAACCTTCACCACGCAATGATCGCGCCGGGCATCGGCATCGAGCCGGAGAAGCTGGTTCTTGTCCAGAATCCGGCCGGAGGAACATTCGGTTACAAGTTCAATCCGACCATGGAGGCATTGCTTGGTGTGGCGGCATTGGCTACCCGGCGGTCCGTGGCCTTGTGCTATGACTATACACAACAACAGACCTACACCGGCAAACGTTCGCCCTGGTTCACCCGTGTCAAATTGGCTGCGGACAGCTCGGGCAAACTCCTGGCCATGGAAAGCGACTGGACCGTGGACCATGGACCGTATTCTGAATTCGGAGACCTGCTCACCCTGCGCGGGGCTCAGTTCATTGGATCAGGTTACGATATCCCCAACATCCGCGGCGTTGGCCGCTGTGTCGCAACAAACCATGCATGGGGTGCCGCATTCCGTGGGTTTGGCGCTCCCGAAGGCGAGTTCGGCTCTGAAGTGCTCATGGACGAGTTGGCTGAAAAACTCGGGGTGGATCCGTTGGAGCTGCGGTATGTCAACGTATACCGTGAAGGCTCGACCACACCTACCGGGCAGGCGCCGGAGGTGTATTCCCTGCCTGAGATGATCGACATACTGCGGCCTGCCTACAAGGAGGCGCAGAAGAGAGCGGCTGAGAATTCGACCGATGCAGTGAAGCGTGGCGTCGGCGTCTCCATCGGTGTTCTGTGCGCCGGACTGGATGGCCCTGATCATGGTTCGGCTGATATCGAATTGAATCGGGATGGGACAGTCACCCTGTATACGACTTGGCAGGACCATGGACAGGGCGCGGACAGCGGCGTGACCGGTACGGCCCATGAAGCCTTGCGTCCCTTGAACATGGCTCCCGAGGACATTCGTCTTGTGCTGAATGATACCAGCCGCTGCCCGGATGGCGGTCCGTCCGGCGGCAGCCGTTCACAGGTCATCATCGGGCGCGCCATAATCGACGCGTGCGAAAAGTTGATCGCAGCCATGACCGGATCGGATGGCGGGTTCCTCACCTATGAAGAGATGACCCGGCAGGGCAAGGCCCTGCGATACAGCGGGTCCTGGACGGTTCCGGCTGAACCGTGTGACGAGAACGGGCAAGGCAGGCCTTTCATCTTCTATATGTACGGCCTGTTCATGGCGGAAGTCGCCGTAACTCTGGAAACCGGTTTCACTGAGGTCGAAAAGATGACCCTGGTGGCAGACATCGGCACCGTGGGCAACAAGCTTGTCGTGGATGGCCAGATGTACGGCGGCATCGCCCAGGGCATCGGTATGGCTCTGTTCGAAGACTATGAGGATATCGAGAAGCACTCAACCTTGCTCGGTGCCGGGTTCCCCTATATCAAGCAGATACCGGACGATATGGAGTTGATATACGTCGAGACTCCGCGTCCTGAAGGGCCGTTCGGCGCATCCGGCATGGGAGAACTCCCGTTGACCACGCCTCATGCTGCGGTCATCAATGCGATCACCCAGGCATGCGGCGTGAGGATAACCGATTTGCCGGCCCGGCCTGAAAAAATCCTGGCTGCTTTGAAAAAGTTGTAAGTAGCGACTGAATTCGATTTGAAAGGAGAGGTGCGAATGGGCACCTCTCCCTTTTTGTTTGTCTGCACTGTAACGATATGTGATAGTTTGATAAAAGTGATATTGGACACGGGTGTCCCGAAAAAAATGTGTCCGAATGGCATTGATGATCTCAAGCGGTACAAGGTCAAATCTTGGGTGTCACCCAAGAGGTCGCGGGTCGATTCACTTCAACTTCACCAATAAAGATAAAGGCTAAACAGGACCGGTCCCGAAGGACCAGTCCTGTTCTCATGCAGGGGAATAACCGGCCTAATGCCGGGGAGGACCTGATGTAGTGCTGTTTCAGGGGCGGTTGATTCAGGCGGGAAGGGGTGCGTGGGCTTCCCGTAAATCGCTGATGGGACCGTGGGAGATGGTTATGGTCCGGCAGTCGATGGCTTCCATGTGTTCCATCTGATGGCTGACAAGAAGCACGGTGTTGCCTGCGGCCCGGTGGCGTTCGGTGCAGTCGGCCACGGTGGACTGCCAGGCCGGGTCCAGAAAGGCAAAGGGTTCGTCCAGGAGCAGGATGCGGGGATTGACCGCAAAGGCGCGGGCCAGCGACAGCCGTCGTCGCATGCCGCCGCTCATTTTCGTGGGCCGGATGTGTGGATTGAGGTCAAATCGTTCCAGCCAGGTCAGGGCTGCGGATTCGGGAGATCGGGTGTCCGTGGGAAGCACCAGGAGCAGGTTGTCCAGGGCGTTGAGCCAGGGCACGAGAATGTCGTCCTGAAAGGCGCAGCCTATCCGTTTCGAATCCAGCCGGACGGTGCCGGAGTCCGGCGGAGTGAGTCCGGCCATGATTTCCAGGAGCGTTGTTTTTCCGATGCCCGATGGGCCGCACAGGCAGACCGCCTGCCCCGACTCGACCGTGAGTGAGCAATTCAGGACAAGGTCCGTGTTTCCGTGTCTTTTGCATACCTTGTTTAAATGGATCATGCCTTCTCCCGGATTTTGCCGGTGAATGACTCGGCCGAGAGTCTGAGCGGGGCAATGACCATCAATTCCAGAACCACGCCCAACAGGACGACGATGCTGGCCCAGGCAAAGATTTCAGGCATTTTCAACATGCGGTATGCCCAGAACAGTTTCGCCCCGATGCCGGTGGAGGAGCCGAGGAATTCGGCCACTGCCGTGACCTTCCAACTGGTGGCGGCGGCATAGGACAGGCCCGCCAGCAGGTAGGGCGTGATCCCGGGCAGGATGATTCGGCACAGGATGCGCCAGCGGGGCACGTGGTAGAGCTTGGCCATATCGAACAGGCGTCGGTCCAGAGCCAGGCAGCCTTGGGCCACATTGGCGAACAGCAGGGGGAATACCGTGGCGAAAACCACGGCCATGGGAACCAGGGAACCGGTTCCGGCCCAGACCATGAGCAAGGTGATCCAGAGTACCGGCGGGCAGGATTGCAGGGCTGCCACAAGGGGGGCGAGCAGCCGCATGGCCTTGGGGCTGCTACCTGTGGCGATGCCCAGGACCAGGGCACAGACCAGGGCGCCGAGCAAGCCTGCCGCGCCTCGGGCCACGGTGATGGACAGGGTCAGCCAGGTTTCGGCCTGCATGACCATGTGCAGCAGTTCCCGGCCCACTTCCATGGGGGAGGGGACCAGCATGGTGCCGACGGCCAGGGAACAGAGTTGCCATCCGCCGAGGGCCAGCCCCAGGGATACGACGAGGGAAAGTCCTTTCATCGTGGTGCTCCGAAGAAACTGTCGGGCAAGGCTCGTCCGTTTGAACCGCCGTCGGGAAAGACCATGGCCAGGTAGTCCTGAATCATGTCTCTGGCTTCCTGCGCCGACCGTACGCGGATGATGTCGCGAGCGAGCGAGGCCCGCACCGTGTCGCGGGGGATGAATGTTTCAAAGGCCTTGGGCAGGGTTTCCAGACCGGCCTCGGGATTGTGCAGCAGAGAGGTCTCTTGTTTGGCCATGGCAGCCTCCAACTGGTCGGCCAGTTCGGGATATCGTTCCAGGGTGCGGGTGTTCACTGCGATGCCTGCCATGGGCAGCATGGCCGGTTTGCCGGTCATGCGTCCGTATTGTTCCTCAACACAGGCAATGATGTGCAGCTTGGGATTCTTTTGCAACAGCACGGTCACCAGCGGTTCCGGTGCAACGAGCAGCCCCACGGTGCCCTGGACCGTTTTGAGTGCCAGTTGCTTGGACTCGAACGGGGCGTATGTGAACGCAGGCAGGCCGTGGGGTTCCATGGCGCGGAGTACGGCCACGCCTGGAGACTGGGGCGGGGTAACGGCGATCTCCGTGCCGGGGGCAAGAGTCATGAGCTGGTCGAAGCTGATGACGTCCCCGCGGCTGGACAGGATGTAGAATTTCTTCCATCCGGTCACGCTGACCAGGCGTATGGGGGCGCCGCGCAGGGCAGCCTGGGCAAAACCGTCGATGTGCCCCACCCAGATGTCGCCCTTGCCGGACAGGAGCAGGCCGCGCAGGTCATTGAGATCTTTCCAGTAGTGTATGTCGGCCGTGAAATCGAGGTCGCCTTCGGCCAGGGCTTTCCACAGCGGCATCTGGGGTGTGGTGGCCTGGCCCGTGGTGTATACCGAAAGGACGGTCCGCCCCGTTGCCGGGGCGGACGTCATGGATTGCGTCAGCAGGTGCAGGCCGCCCCATATCGCCAGAAGGCACAGGACGGACAGGACCGTAATGCGTTTGACCAAGATAACCTCCTTAGAATGTCACCTGGTAGGTAAGCGCGGCGCTCAGTCCGGATTCCAGCAAGTCGATGCCGCGCGAATTGGCCAGGTAGTTTTGGTACTTCGTATCAAAGATGTTGTCCACGGCCAGGGATATCTCGTTGCGGGTTTTGCCCCATTCGAAGCCGTATCCCGTGGCCGCGTTGAAGGTGATCCAGCCGTTTGTGCGGTCGGCACCGGACGGGACTTCGCTTTGGCGCAGAGCCCACGGGGACTCAAGCCTTGCCCAGAAGCCGTTGCCCTGATCGTAGCGCAGGCCGGTCATACCGCTTGCCGGGGCCACGTTGCGCAAGGCTTCGTCGTCTTGCATATCCTGTCCGTTTGCCAGGGCAAGATTGCCGTAAACGGTCCATTGGGGAAGGAATTTCCAGTCCGCGTCCAGCTCCAGGCCATAGATGCGCGCCTCGCCGATATTCTCCATCTGGTAGGTGGTGGGGTTGAGCAGCTTTTCGTCGATATAGTCGGTGATGTAGTTGATGTATGCGGCCCCGGATGCGCTGAAGGTCGGGGTGGTGTAGTGCAATCCGTATTCGGCGTAGTAGGAGGTCTCGGGGTCCAGGTCGGGGTTGCCGACGGAGGTCACGCCGCCGCCTAGGTTGATATACTTGAACCGTTCGATGATGTCCGCTGCCCGGTAGCTGCTGGCCGCGATCAGGGTGTGCGACCAGTGTTCGGCCGGCCGCCAGGTCAGCCCGGTATGCAAGTTCCAGCCGAGTTCTTTGCTGGACCCGGCGTCAACGTAGCTGTTTTTCTGGTTGTCGATGTCGTTGTGATCCAGGCGGGCGCCCATGTTCAGGGTGAACTGATCCGTCAGCTTCCAGTCGTCCTCGGCAAAGATGCCCATGGACAGCTGGGTGGTGTTGGGCGTGGGATTGTCCGTAACTGTGGTGCCTGCCACCATGTAACGCACACGCTTCGAGATCATGTGCCAGTTGTATGCGTCGGCACCGGCAACGATGGAATGTTCCCCAAGGTCGAATTTCGTCTGGAGTTTTCCGCCCACGGTCTCATGTTCGGCCGAGGGCTTGATGGCCGATACCAGGGCGTTGGGATTGTCGATGCGCACCCGGCGGTCGTTCTTCATGTAGTAAATGTTGAGCTCCACCGCTTTGAAGGTGTCGGAGTCCGGGGCGTAGTTGGTGTCCAGGCTGATCAGGGTGTTCTTGGTCCGGGGGTAGGTGATGTCCGCGTTCGCGGGCATGGTGCTTGAGCCGCCCGGGATACCGATTTCGTTGCCTTCCAGGTTCATGGCCTGGAACCGGGTGGTCAACCGTTCTCCCCATGCCTTTTCACCGGCCAGGCGGAAGTAGGTGTCCTCATACTGGCTGTTGGAGATACGGGTGTCGTCCCCGCCCCACAGGTCTCCGTGGTCCCTCAATCCGCCCGAGAGCTGCAGCCACAGGTCTTCCTTGCTGAGATTGGCCCGCAGATAGCCGTCCGGCCCCTGGGGGTTGGTGCGCCAACTGCCGATGAATTCCCCGCCGAGTTCTGGCTCGGCGGAAAAGGAGCCTTTCTTGGTGATGACGTTGATTACGCCGCCCGTGGAGCCTGAACCGTATAGGGAGCTGACCGGCCCCTTGAGCACTTCGATACGTTCCACGTCCAGGGGGTTGATGAAGCCCAGACGCGCGTTGATCTCGGTGGCCGTGTTCAGGCGCATGCCGTCGATGAGTACCACCACCGAGGCGCCGGTCATGCCCCGGATGGAGACGTCCTGTCCCCAGGGGGACTCTCCTGTCTTGGTCAGGCCGGAGATGCGCGACAGGGAATCGGCCAGGCTGGCCGTGGGCACGAGCACTATCTCTTCCTTTTCCACCACGCCGGTGCCGCCCGGAGTCTGTGATTGGGTGCTTTCCTCTCCGCGTGCGGACACGATGACCTTGTCCAGGGTGATTTCTTTCGCTTCCGCCCATCCGGCAAACAGTGTGATCAGGAACGCTGTCAGCAGGACGGGATACAATCGCCGTTTCATGTGTTTCTCCCTTGTTTTTTTATCAGTCACTCGGCGTTTGGCCGACCCAAAGCCGCCAGGGCGTCCCATCCGGGCCATTGCAGACGACCATTGTTGTCGGCCATTTCGGTAAACCAGGGGATCCCTTCCACTACGGGCACGAGGCATCCGGAATCCGCCAGGTAGGTTTGGTATTCGTTGGAAAGCAGATAGTGCAGGAAACGCGTGGCGTCCGGGGACGCGTCCCGGCGTATCGTGACCATCAGGGGAACGGCCCAGGCCCCGGAACGCGGCCAGACCATGCGGCCATTGCCTTCCCGATAGGTCCGGCTGAAGGCCGGGATGTTCAGGCCGGCCAGGAATTCTCCCGAGTCGATCCGTTTGTTGATGTCCAGGGGCGTATAGTCGGTGTTCTTGGCGGCAATGACCGCTTCGGCGCGTTGTCCGTAGAGGGTTCGCATCATGGTGTCGAACAGGTCGGGCATGGGGGTGTCGTGCGGTGGGACCGCCACATGTTCCGCGATTTCGGGGCGGCACAGATCCTCCCAGTCTTCAACGGGCGGATTCAGGCCGGTGGATGCGGCAATGACAAAGGGCACGAAGCAGACGACCCGAAAATGGCGCGACGGTTCGGCCATGCCCAGGGCGGTCAATTCCCTCCGCATGGGCGGCAGGGAGTCGGGCAGTGCGGCCAGTGTCCCGGTGGACTGGTGTTGGAGTACGTTGTGCAGGAATTGGGGATAGGCGCACATGGACAGACCGGGCACGGAACCGTTATTGCCGTAGGCCACGGAGAAGTCGAGCATCTCCTGGTGGGTCTGGGGCGGTATCAGGTCGAGGTCGAAGTCCATGCGGGACAGATCCTGTACTGTCTTGCGAAGGATGTTGGGCGCTATGGCCAGGTATACGGAATTGGGCTGCATCACATCGCCTCCTGAAGGCCCAGGGTCTGTCCCCTGCGCAGGCATTCGCGGGCCTGCATCAGCGCACCGTCCATTTTTTTGAGCTGTTCGGCGTATTCCCGCTCTCCGTCATTGGCTGACAGCAGGGCGGTCATGCCGCCGGTCTTCATGACAAGGCGGGTGTCGTTCATGAGAATCAGCACCGGGTCGTGGGTGGCTGAAATGACGATCTTGCGATGACCGGCCAGAACCTCCAGTGCCTTGAATTTGTGAATCCCGGCGTTTTCCACCTCGTCGATGAGCACGATGGGCGTGTTCGAGAGCAGGGCTATGTCGGCGATCATCAGTGCACGGGCCTGGCCGCCGCTCAATACTTGCAGGGACATGTCCCGGGTGATGGGTTCGCCGCACAGGCCGTTGGCCATATCCAGGATGGATGTGAGGAGAGGCTCGCCCTCCCTGCCCCGGCTTTCCGCGTGCAGCATGATGAATTGCTCCACGCTGGCGTCCATGACGAAGTTGGTCTTCTGGGAAAGGGTGGCTACCAGACCCGTTGAAGTCCCGGTGAGCGGATTCCCGTTGATCAGGATGGTGCGCCCCGAGCGGGTGTCCCCGCAGGCGGCCTGCTCGATGTCCGAAAGCAATTCGCTCTTGCCCGACCCCGTGGGGCCGACCAGGGCCAGGGAGTCGCCGGGGAACAGGTCCACCTGCTTCAGCGGTTCGGCCTTGCCCTGTTTGTCGGTTCCGGAAAGGATGGTCATTTTTTCGATAATCATGCTGCGTCTCTTTCAAGTAGGAGTTTTTCCACATTGCCGGATTGGAAGCGTTTTCCGATGCGTGTCTCGCCTGTGCAGTAGGAACAGATGGAGGCGGGCATGGAGTAGCGGAGTTTGTGCTCTTCAAGGGCTTCGCTTTCGGGCCAGGCTCCGCTGATGCGCTTGAGCTGCAACGTGCCGGTTCCGGTCAGTCCGTTGATATGGATGACGTCCGCATCGGGGTTCACCTGGGAGATGCGGTGGGCGAAGACCTCCTTTTCGGCCTGGGAGACCAGATCGCTTTTGGTGACCACCACCACGTCGGCCAGGGTCAGAGCCGGACCCATCTTTCGCGGGGCCTCCATGCCGCCCAGATTGTCGATGACCGTGATGGCGGGGTAGTTTTTGATGTGCGGGGCGCAGCGGTAACACAGCCCGGCTGTTTCCAGGAACAGGTAGTCCGCTTCCTGCGCATGGCCCCAAGACCATGCTTCTTCAAGGTTGGAGACGAAGAAATGGTCCGGGCAGAGATAGTCGGACAACCCTTTGATGGCCGGGATGCCGAGCCGGTCACGGTAGGTTTGGTCGTCGGTGGTTCCCAGGGTGTCGAACTTGACCGCAGCCGACCTGTGGCCGTCCTTCGAAAGTTGGCGGATCAGGTGCAGGGTGATTGCGGTTTTCCCTGCGCTGGGCGCGCCTGCAATGGTGATGAGTTTCATGGGCAGTTCCTTGAGGTTGAAATTCGTTATCAACAACGTCGTCGAAATAATCCCGGCAAGTGAGCGCCGGGATCGTGATGAATTAGCTCAAGTGCGGTAGGCAAACCACCCCTGGCGGTTCAAATACCGCTCGGAACTGGTGTATGTGTCGGGCGTGCCGGGTTGGTGATAAAAAGGTTGTCCTTGCGATATCGGGACGGGGTTACCCCATGCCGCTCCTTGAAGGCTGCACTGAAGTGGCTGATGTTGGTATACCCCACGGTGGAAGCCACTTCGCTGATGGTTGCCGTTCCTTCCAGCAGCAGTTGCCGGGCCAGCTCCACTCGATAGGTACGAAAATACCCGTACACGGTCTGCCCGAACAGGGCCTTGAAGCCCTTTTTGAGCTTTGTCTGGTTGAGTCCCACGGACCGTGCAAGTTTTTCGAGGCTCGGGGGGGACTCCAGATCGGCGATGAGCAGGCTTCGGGCTTTTTGCAGGCATTCCACCTCGTAGGTTGAGAGCCGTGTCCGGCAGGACGCAGGGCTTTGCTCGGCCAGGACATGGGAGAGCAACTCCAGGGCCTTGCTTTTGAGGTATATGGTTCGCGCTGCGTGGGTGTATGGGCAGTGGGCCAGTTGCGTGGCCGCCACGAACTGGTCCGGCGTCATTTTCCGGCTGTCGCAGGGAACTGTAGAGGTCCCTTGTTTCATGATGCGGCGCATGGCTCCTGGCAACTGGCCCAATTCATCCGGCACGGCCAGGGCCAGGAAGGAGGGCTTGAGGATGATGTCCAGCCAAGTATGCTGCTGGCCTGCGCCCAGGGTCATCGTGCCCGAAGTTCCGGGAAAATACCGGATCTCGATTATCCCCCTGTGCCGTGCAAAATCTTCCTGATCATCGGCCTGGGACAGGCCTTCGCCTTCAAGGGTGAAACTCAGACGCAGCACAGGGCAGTCAAAGGCCACGCGGAAGGCCTGTTTTTCCCGCGTGTAGCATTCCCAGAAGCACACCGCCATGTCGGGCCGCAGTTCGATCGCCGTGACCGGCGCACTCAGGTCGGCTGAGAGAAACGCCCGATCATTCTCTGCGGCTATGCCCGTTTCCTCGTGCGTCAGTGAGGTTACTTTCATGCGCATTGGTTCTTACTCCATCCTTGTTAGTCGGTCGGGAGGGTCTGATTGGCCGGGATTATTTCGGACAGCAATATTGAAAATGAAAATCAAAGTCAAGACGAGGTGCATATCCGCCTGATACGCCGCCGCATATTTCGTCAATGATATGAATGCCGATGAAACACTCAGGAAAAGTATGTGGCATTACTGCATTGACAGAGAATACATTGCTTGATAATGAAAATCAAATTCATAAACAATATGCTTATTCTTCTGACGATATGGCTTTCAGGACAAGTACTCGGAGATGCTTTTGGCAGGTTTGGTTCCTTTCGGCATGAGTGGGGTTGGATAAAAGAGGGGTTATTGTTTTTATGTACATGGAATCACATTGCGGCGTGTGGACCAAGGGGTATTCGCCCATTGTCGAGCAGTACCGGGAATACTATGGCAAGCAGCGTTCTTTTGTGGAAATACCAGCATTAAAAGATGGTGCTGACCAAAGCTACCGATGGGAGGTTGCACAGGGGTTCGGTGAGGGGTTTACGGAACTTCAGCATCTTAACAGCGGTCCCGGTGTGGGGCTGTGCGGTTACAGGCTCGGCAGTTCTTTGGACAGTCTCTATCGGAAATTCAGCACCTCTTTCAGTTTTTGTCTGCTTCTTTCGGGCCACTTCAAGATCGCTTCACCAGATGGCAGGCATTCGGAGACGGTGCAAACTGGCGACATCTGGTTTTGCAACGGGGAAGAGGGGGAGGTGCGCTGCATGCAGCCTGCTGAAAGATTCATCAGCGGCGTATCGATTGTATTGTCTCAGGGCATGTTGGATGCTTGGCTCGGCGGAACTTCTTGCGAGTTGAGCCGTTCTCTCGAAAGGCACATGAAAATGCGTTTGCATGGAAATGCCCCTGCCTTGTGCGGAGCGATGCCAAAGGCCCGCGCCCTCCCGCACAACCATCCGGCCAGGCTTGCCGCCAACAATCTGTGCATGACGAGGCGGGATACTGTTTGCGGCAGGTTGCAGTTCGAATCTCTGGCCCTTGATTTATTGTGTCAGTTGTTGATGCTGGAGGAGTCCTTGAAAAGGCATTCCTCAGAGAATTTGCCGCAAAGACAGAAGGCCGTGGAACAGGCCAGGAGCATTCTTGATGAGGAATGGGGTGCCCCGCCGACAATTTCATCGCTCTCGCGCAGGGTCGGCGTCAACGAATGCTACCTGAAGACGGATTTTCGTGAACAAACCGGGTTGTCCATCGGGGCATATGTGCGCAAGCTCCGAATGGAAAGAGCCTTGAATCTCATCAAGTCAGGACGCTGTTCGGTCCTTCAGGCCGCAACATTCGTGGGTTATTCCAATCCCAGTCACTTCAGCAAGGCGTTCAAGCGTTTTCACGGTCGTCTGCCTTCCTCGTTTCTTATCCGGTAAGAGTGCTTTTAGCAGTCGAGGATAGGGGGCGATGCCGGGCGGTGTTGTCCGTGCTTTTTTGCTGCAGGCGGCGATAACGTCCCTTGGCAAAGTCAATGCCGGATGCCGCTTCACCCTCTCTTTTCATTGTCCATCATAACCGTTTTTCCTGTTCGCGCGTGAGTTTCTACTGATCGGGGTAGAGATTCGCGGCACGGCACTGCATTGTCCGCTTGTCTTTAGAAGAGCAGGCCGGGTTTCGTGCATGCTCTGCGGGACGCCTGTCGGACTTATGTTTTAAACTCTTTCGGGGTGGGGATTCCCTTTGCCGGGGTTTCCCCGCCTCATCCAAGTGAGGTGTCGATGCATTCGAAGTCAAGTTGTTCATACCGCGCTCAAGAGCCCTCGCCATCATTCAGTGGCGGAGAAAAAATGAAACGCGGCATTTGGGGGCTGATGCGCCCGGTTAATCCGGGTATTCGTTTGGCAATCGCCATGTCGGCTTTGGGTTCTGTTGCGGGTCTTGGAGGAGTGGCCGCACTGGCTTTGGTGGTTACGGCTCTGTTTGCGGATGATTCCCAGGTCTGGAACTGGGTGTTCGTATCCGTCGGGTTGACCGTGGCCGGCATACTGCTTCGCGTGTATTCGTTTACCGTTTCCCATCTGGCGGCTTTCAAGTTGGAAATCAAGCTGCGTACCGATCTCACTGAGCATTTGGCTCATATCCCGCTGGGCTATCTTTTGACCCATGGCGCCGGTTCCATTTCCAAAGTGATGCAGGATGACGTCAAGAATCTTCACGCCTTCGTGGCTGACAGCACGCCGCTGATCGGACGGAGCGTTGCCACACCTTTGGCGACTCTGGCTTTGCTGCTGGTGGTGGATTGGAGGCTGGCATTGGTGGCGTTGGCCGTGCTGGTTGCTGGTGCGCTGTTCATGCGGGTGGGGATGCGTAACAACAAGGAGATGCAGCTCCGATATGATGCGGAAAGAGAAAAAATAAACAGTGCGGTCGTGGAATTTGTCCAGGCCATGCCCGTGGTGCGGACCTTTGACGACGGGGGAACCTCTTTTGGTCGCTATCAGGCCGCTCTCGACGGGTTCAAATCCATCATGGTCAAGTGGCTGCAGGCTTCCGGCACCAGTGCCAAGGTTGCCATAACGGTGCTTGCGCCCATGCCTACATTGTTGGCCCTGACTGTGGCCGGATTGATATTTTATCATGACGGAACCCTGAGTTTTTCTTCCTGGGCGGTGGTTTTGCTGCTTGGTACGGGCATGGCGGAATCCCTGGCTCCACTCATGTGGCTTAATTTCTTCATCCGCAAGGCCAATGCCAGCGCGCATCGCATACAGGATCTGCTGGAAGTTCCTGCACTGTCCGTGCTCGGAACGCCCCGCGTGCCGGAAGATGCCACCGTTGTCTTCGATAATGTGAGCTTTGCCTATGAGGGAAGGAGTGATGATGCCCTGCACGGTGTCAGTTTCAAGGTTCCGGTCGGAACCGTAACGGCTCTTGTGGGGCCTTCCGGTGCAGGAAAGAGCACGGTTGCCCGGTTGATTCCACGCTTTTGGGACGTGAGCCGGGGTTCGGTCAGCATCGGCGGTGTAGACGTGCGGAACATGACCTCGGAAACGCTCATGCAAAATGTTTCCTTCGTGTTTCAGGATCCCTTTCTCTTTCATGACACCATAGCGGCCAACATTCGTATGGGGCGTCCCGATGCATCCATGGAGGAGGTGGAGCAGGCAGCCCGTGCCGCCCAGGCACATGATTTCATCCAGGACTTGCCGAAAGGCTATGAGACTGTGGCGGGAGAGCGGGGTGCCCGTCTCTCCGGCGGGCAGTGCCAGCGCATAACCATTGCCCGCGCAATACTGCAGGACTGCCCGGTGGTGGTCCTGGACGAGGCCACGGCATTTGCCGATCCGGAAAATGAGGCGGCGCTCATCGGGGCACTCGCCAATCTCATGAAGGAACGCACGGTAATCATTATCGCGCATCGGCTTTCCACGATTCGTGACGCGGACCAGATCGTCGTAATGGATCTCGGGCGTGTGGTGGAAGTCGATCGGCATGCGGAGCTGGTGGCGGCGGAAGGCGTTTACGCTCGGCTTTGGAGCAGCCACGAGCAAGCGCGCGGCTGGACTTTGGGACAACGTGGCACTGTAAAATCTTAAGGGGGAAAATGAGGATGACGTCTAATATCAATACAGAATGGTCCGCGCCTCCTCTGGCCGATACGTGGAAGAGGATGCAGCAGGCCAGTGGCGATCAGGTCCGGCAACTGCGTTTGTGCATGGTGTTTACTCTACTGTCCGCCGTGGTGCAGGGATTGGGGTTTGCCTGCTTCTATCCATTGTTGGACAACCTTTTGAGCTCGCCGGTGCAGTGGGCTGGCGTGTGCACCTGGGCGTCCATTCTCTCTGTTTGCGCCATTCTTGATATGGTTTTCGTTTGGTCGGCCCGACGGTTTGACTACTCCAGTTGCATCGCCGAGGTGACGCACCAGTTGCGGATAAAACTCGGGGAACAGCTTCGCCGGATGCCGTTGGAATGCCTCTACAGGAAACGTGCCGGTGAACTCTCCGCCGTTCTCACAGGGAACGTCGATGAGGTGGTCACTCCCATGGGCATGCTTTCTTCGGCCTTTATCAGCATTATCGTCACCCCCGTGGTGGCAATGTTGGCCACTGCGGTCGTGGACTGGAGGCTGGCGCTGTCCATGGCCTTGGTGTTTCCGCTGGCGCTCCCCCTGTACTATTGGCGCAGGCATGCCTCCAGCAGGGCCTATCGCTGCATCGGGGCGGCTCATGCTCGCACCTCTGCCGAATTGGTCGAGTATGCCCAGGGCCTTCCCGTGCTGCGGGCCACGAATCAGGTGGGGCGGAAGGCCGAGAAGGTCCAGGTTGCCTTGTATGACTTGCTGGAGGTCCAGAAAAAAGAGCAGTTGTTGTTGGTTTGGCCGGGAATCCTGTTCTCCTCGCTGGTGCAAATTGGCCTGATCGTGGCACTTTCATTCGGGGTTTGGTTCATTCTTGCCGGCACCCTGAACATTGCCGTTCTGGTCGCTTTGTTGGTTGTCGTCGTCCGTTTCAGCGAACCCCTGGCGTTGCTTTTTGGCATAAGCCCGGTATTCGACTATATGGAGGCCGGTTTCGAGCAGGTTGAGAAGCTGCTTGCCGTCAAGCCTTTGCCCGTACCCGCCCAGCCGGAAACGCCTGAGCGATTTGACGTCAGTTTTGAGGACGTGAGTTTTCGCTATGCCCAGGTTGAGGAAGATGTGCTTGACCACGCAAGTTTCAGCTTGCCGGAACGTTCCCTTACTGCGCTGGTCGGATTGTCCGGTTCGGGGAAAACCACCATTACCCGGTTGATTACGCGTTATGCCGACCCGCATGCAGGGAGGGTCCTGATCGGAGGCGTGGATGTGCGGTCCATGGAGCAGAATGATCTGATGCGGCACATCTCGGTGGTTTTTCAGGACGTCTATCTCTTTGACGATACTATCCGTGCAAACATCCTCATGGGGCGTCCCGACGCCGATGATGCGGAAGTGGAAGCCGCTGCCCGTGCCGCCCACTGCCATGACTTCATCACTCGCCTGCCCGACGGGTACAGAACCCGCGTGGGGGACATCGGCGGCTGCCTTTCCGGTGGCGAGAGACAGCGTATCAGTATTGCCCGGGCCATTCTCAAAGATGCTCCCATAGTCATTCTGGACGAGCCCACGGCCGCCCTGGACACGGAAAGCGAGTTGGTGGTGCAGCAGGCCATAGACACGCTCGTTCGAGACAAGACCGTCATCGTCATAGCCCACCGCCTTTCGACCATCGTCGGTGCCGATGCGATTTTGGTGCTTGAGGAAGGGAAAATTGTCCAACAGGGTGCCCATGCCGAGTTGCTCGAAAATGGTGGGCGCTACAGGAATATGTGGGAGGCCCAGCAGTCCGTCAAGGATTGGCATTTTGCAACCGCGTTGAAGTAACCGCGGTTTCTCCGGCGTTTTTCCCGAATGGGGTTGTCGTTTTTTCCCGCATCGGGTGGACGGCGGCCGCTGTTTGGCGAATGAAGTCGACTCAAACTATAAAATGGATTGAGGAGGTACGGCTAGTGGACAACAGTTCCAGGCTTTCGAAAACCGGAGGCCTACAGGTTTTTTTATTGTATGGGGTAACGGCGGTCCTTTTGTCCGTCTTTGCCTTGGCTGTCCTTCCCGCAGGTGCCCTGGCGTCCGAGGAAAAGGAATCGGAAACCGGCGTGGTCAAACTCGAAGCGGTCAAGGTTACGGCGAACAAGATGGAAGAGGACCCGATGGATGTGCCGCAGAGCATTACCGTCATCGATGAGGTGGAAATTCAGGAAAAGGGGATAAAAAGCGTTGCGGACATCATTGATACCGTGCCGGGCATGTCCTTTTCCAAGGACCATGGCATTGCCGTCAACTTCCGTGGCTTGAATGCCTCAATGTTTACCCAGAACAACCCCGTGACTTTGTTCGTTGATGGCGTCGGCTATAGCGGCCGCTATGGTTTTGACACGTCCTTGGTCAACGTGGAGCGGGTGGAGGTTCTGCGCGGAGCCCAGTCCACCCTGTACGGCAAGGACGCCATGGGTGCGGTTATCAATGTCGTCACCAAGGACCCGACCAATGAGTGGCTTGGAAAGGCTGGGGCGGAGTATGGCAGCATGAATTATATGAAAGGGTTCGCCAGTGCGAACGGCCCCCTTGTCGAGGACATGCTATTCTTGGGTTTCAGTGCACAGTATGACAGGGATCAGGGTTGGATAAAGAACGACTATCCGGGCATGGAGGAAGATGCCAACCGGGAGCGGGACAAACGGCTCAACGGCTATATCCTTTATACGCCCAATGATGATTTGCGAGTGCGGTTTGCCGTGCAGCATAATCGTGAAAAGACCTATTGGGGTGATGAGTATGCCATGCCTGTCGGTTCGAGTCTCGACTCCTTTGATGCCGATGATGCCAAGCATATCAGTTACGACGTCGATACATGGACAAAGACGGATAATGACGCCCAGAGTCTGAGGGTCGAATATGCATTCAACAGTTTCAAGCTGGATTCCATTTCAACGCATAGGAGCCAGGAGATTGAAGGAGTCTATGATAGCGACCACGGCGATGATCCTGCTTATGCCGGGTTGATCATGTATGACAACGGCGAGACGGATTCCTGGGGGCAAGAGTTCCGTTTCTCCAGCGTTGCAACCACGGGCTTCCGCTGGATGTGCGGCATCTATGCGGACATGGAAGAGTTCAAAAAGGGGCCTTACGGCCAGCAGGTGGCAGGTGCTCCTGCCATGGATATGGATGCCCATTCCAGACAGCACAGTCGGACAAAGGCGGCTTTTGGCCAGGTCATGGTGCCGTTGGGGGAAAGCTTTGAATTGACTCTGGGGAGTCGATTCCAGAGTATCCACAAGGATATCGACCTGAAAATGTACATGAATCCGGTCGGCGCCCCTCCTGCGCTCTTCTATTCCATGAACACGGACAAGACTTGGAACGTATTATTGCCCAAGGCTGCGCTTTCATACAGCATCAATGACAATTGGACCTCATACCTTTCGTATACCCACGGATACATGCCGGGCGGTTTTAACGACTTTGCCATGGGAGGGTCAGATGAGGACAACACTTTCGAGCCGGAGAAATCCGTAAGCTACGAATGGGGCGTGAAAGCCGGCTATGATAAATTCAGGATGTCGGCGGCCCTGTTCTACATGGATATCGAAGACATCCACGTCTACAAGACCGTAGGCACCATGTACGTGACGGATAATGCCAAGAAGGCCCACTCCCAAGGGTTCGAGTTCGAGGCAACGTATATGCCAACGGATACGCTGGAATTGAGCGGCTCCTTCAGCATTATCAAGGCCAAATACGACGACTACGACACCGGTACGAAAAAATTCGACGGTGAGGATATCGAACAGACGCCGTCACATTCCGTCCGTTTGAGTGCTGCCTATCACGATCCTTCCGGGTTCTATACCCGTGCGGACGGACGGTATTTTGGTTCGCGTTCGTTCCAGGACAATGCGAGTGCGTCGTTTACCAAGGCAGATCCCTACGCCGTTGTTGACGGCAAGGTCGGGTACCGTTTCTCGGACTTTGATGTCTACGCCTATGTCGACAACATCACCAACGAGAAATACGTCACAGCTTTCCGTTCAAATAGTATGGCAAGTATTGCCGGTGTTTCTGAACCCAGAACCTTCGGCCTAGGTGTCTTGTACAACTTTTAACGTTTTTTTTGCCCTTGTAATGATTTTGATTATCGTCTTCAAGGTGACGGTGATGCCATTTAATCCCATAACCAAATGGAGTTAACATGAAACGTTTTCTTTTTACATTGTGCTTTGTGGTGTTCGGCACTGTGTCGGGCGCTCAGGCCCATTCGGTCTGGATCAACAATTTTTATTCCGATGCCCATGTTCCTCCCCATGCGATGGTTTCCATCGGTTGGGGGCATGCGCTGCCCATGGACGATATCCCGAACTCGCCCAACGGGAGAATTCTTCTCGACAGCTTTGAGGTGATAGGCCCGGATCTGCACAGAACCGCATTGCAAAAGCCTTCTTTCGAAGAAAGCAAACCGTCGCAGAACACAAGCGATTTCGATGTGTATCCCGGGGATCTCGCTGTCCAGAAGATCGCTTTGAAGGCGGACAGCAAACCCGGAGTCTATCAGTTCAGCGCAGTGTCCAAGCCGACATTTTATACACAATACCTTGACAAGAAAGGCCGTCAACGTCTGGCGCTCAAACCTCGCGATGAGGTCAAGGATATCGACAAAGTGCTCATGTCTGTTAAATTTCAGGCTTTTGCAAAGTCCTATATGACGGTGAAGGAATGGACTCAGCCCGCTCCGCTCGGTCATGGGTTGGAGATCATTCCGCTGACCGATCTGAGCAACGTGCATGTGGGTGACTTGATTCAACTCAAGGTGTTGTTCAATGGCGAACCTGTTAGCTCCACCGCCAAGAGCATCAACTACATCTCGGCCAGTAGCCCGAGCTTCGGCCAGAGCGACCATTTTACCTTGCAGTCCTACATTATGGAAGGCCTCGCCCAGTTCCGCGTGCAGGGCTCCGGCCAGTGGATGATCAACACCAATCTCAAGGACGACGTCACGAAGGACGGCCCCTTGAAGGATCTCTACGGAAAAGCCGATCAGGTGTACCAAGCCGCAAGTCTGACTTTTATCGTGAAATAATCATCGGGCCAGGGTTCTTCGGGGCCCTGGCCTTATCCCGGAAACCTTCTGGCCCCTTCCCGAAAACAAGGAGTGATCGTCAACATGTGGAAATTGACTGTAGCCGCTATGGTTCTTTTTTGTGCGCTGGGTGTTGCCCCGGTCATGGCCGGGGAATTGTCCGGCCATGAGATCATGACAATGGTGGACGACCGGCCGGATGGCGAGGACCGGACATCGGTCATAACCATGACCTTGATAAACAAGAGCGGCAGCAAGCGGGTGAGGGAAGTGAAAAGCTATTCCAAGGACTTTGGCAGGGACAAGAAGTCGGTCATGGTGTTTTGTGAACCTGCGGATGTCAGAAAGACGGCCTTTTTGTCGTGGGAGTATGACGACGTCGACAGGGAAGAAGACAAGTGGCTGTATATGCCGGCCATGAAAAAGACGCGGCGCATCAGCGGAGCTTCCCGAAACGAATACTTCATGGGTACGGACTTCACTTACGACGACATGGGCAAACGCAATGTGGACGAGGATACGCATCGTCTGCTGGGCGAGGAGTCCGTCATGGGTCACGATTGCTGGAAGATCGAATCCATCCCTGTGGATCCGGAAGATATGTACACCAAAAGAATTCTTTGGGTGGACAAGGAAGCCCTGGTGCTCGTCCAGGCCCAGTATTTTGACAAGGACGGGTTACTGAAGATTTTCAGGGCATTGAATATCCAGAAGCAGAACGGTTTCTGGACCGTGTTGCTTTCGGAAATGGACAATGTCAGCAGGGAACACAAGACCACCATGGAGACTGCCGGGGTGACCTATGACACCGGCCTTGGAGACGACCTTTTTCGTGTCTCCAGCATCCAACGGGGACGACTTTAGTAACCATGAAACTCGTGAGCTTGGTTGCCGTCCTGGTTGTCATAATGGTTTCCGACGCATGTGCCGAGATCGCTGAGAGCTGGACGGATCGGCTTGATTTGTCAGGATGGATCGAAACGATTCAATCCAGGGGAGTGTATGCCCCTCACGAATCAATTACGTCCCGCGCGCGGATGCGTCTCAATCTGGATGCGGATTTTGAGTACGTGTATGCAAGTATTTCTGCGGATGCGGAGAAGAACTGGAAGATAGGGTCCAAAAGCGGTGTGGATCTGCACGAGTTCTGGCTGGAGCATGCGGAATCCGGGTGGGACCTGCGGCTGGGAAGGCAGACGATCATTTGGGGCAAGGCGGACGGAGTGCAGATAACGGACGTGATTTGCCCGCCGGACTATACCGAGTCCATCACTCGTGATCTGGATGAAATCCGCATGCCTGTGGACGCTGCCAAATTTCGGTTGCTGAGTTCGGACATGGATATGGAGTTGATCTGGATTCCCGTTTTTGAAGCTGCTGAATTGCCCAAGGGGGACAATCCCTGGGCCACGAAAATAACATGGCCCGCAGGCACCAGCGTGGTCACCCATGCCGCAGACGAGCCTGATTTGGCGTTTGAAAACAGCGAGGTGGCCCTGAAGGTCTCAACGTACCGTTCAGGTTTCGATGTTTCGGCCTCGGCCTTTTACACGTGGGATGATTTTGCCGCGAACCATCGAGTTGTGACCATGTCTGGCGGGACGCCTTCGATCACGTTTTCACCGAAGCACCACAGGATGACGGTGCTGGGATTGGATTTTTCCCGTCCCTGGTCGGATTTCGTCTTTCGGTGCGAGATCGCGGGGTATCTGGGCCGGTATTTTGATACCAAGCTGCTCGACATCCAGCCCAAGCGCAAGAATTCCGTTAAATGGCTGGCCGGAGTAGATTGGACTCCGGGCGACGACTGGAGCGTGATCTTCCAGTTGTTCGAAGAGGAAATACTCGATTACGAGTCTGTCTTGTCAGCGAATCAGCATGACTTCACCGCCACGTTGAACATTTCAAAAAAACTCTTGCGGCAGACCCTGACCCTCTCTTGCATGGTCTATTTCAATGTCAACGATCAGGATTCGTTCGTCCGTACCAAGGCGGACTATGAGATGGCAGACGGGGTTCATTTTCTCCTCGGAACGGACATGTTCAATGGACGCCAGAGTGGCAGTTATGGCCAGTATCACGACAATTCCCAGGTTTGGGTCAAGGCAAAATACAGCTTCTAAGGAGCAAAGTATGCTTAACATAAGCAGGATCAATGCTGTTTTTCATTCATATGGCGTGGCTATAATACGCTATCGCTGGGTCGTATTCATTGCGTTCTTTGCATTGGCTTTTGCGGCGGCGGCAGGGCTTCCGCGTCTCAAGACCGATGTGGATCAGGATAAATGGTTCATGGAAGACGACGCGTTGCTCGCGGCCAAGGATCGGATGGAACATCTATTCGGCAACGAGGATTTCTGTGCGGCCCTGATCACGGTGGACGATGTCTTCGAATCGGAAAATCTTCGTCTTCTGCGGCAGCTTGGCGACGAACTCCTGGACAGGGTTCCGTATGCGGACGACGTGCTGTCCTTGACCGACATGGAGTTCACTGAAGGGGTGTCGGGCGGCATCAGGATTGCAGATCTTGTGCCGGAGAACATTCCCGAAGACAAGGGGCAGCTGGAGGCCATACGGCGCAAGGCTCTTTCAAGAAAATCATTGAAGGGCAGGCTGGTCTCCGGGGACAGCACCGAAACCTGGCTTATCCTGCGCCTGAAGAATGTGCCCGAGTCCGTCAAACAGATCAATGGCGAAGAGTCCATAATGGCCATTGGTCACCTCTTCAATGAGATTGTCAGCCAGCCCCAATACACTTCGCTGCATCCGCAAGCTACCGGCCTGCCGGTGATCTCTGCGGAGAAACTTGATTTTTTCAACAAGGAAACACCTCGCCTGCTGGGCATCTCACTTGTCTTCACCACTCTGATTCTCTTCTTTTTCCTTCGCAGTCTGCGTGGGGTCGTTTTTCCTCTTGCCACGGTCTTTTGTGTCATGACCATGGTGTTTGGCCTGCAGGGGTACCTCGGCATTCAAACCGACCCGACCGTCATATTCATGCCTATTTTCATAACCCTTGCCGTGTCCATCGGGTATTCCATTCACCTTTTTAACCACTTCAATGACGAATTCAGGAAAACCGGTCGAAGAAAGGAGTCTCTGGTCATTGCCGTTGAAGAGGTCGGGTGGCCGCTCATATTCAGTGCTCTGACGACCGTTGCGGCGCTGCTTTCCTTCCTGTTGATACCGTTGCGTCCCATTCGCTGGGTAGGTCTCACTTCCGCCTCATTGGTATTCCTGGCCTGCCTGGTGGTTCTGACGCTGCTTCCCGCATTGCTCAGTTTCGGCAAGGACCGTGAGTGCCCCTCCGGCGAAATTACTGTTCGTGAAACCCGTATGCAACGATTCATGGCATGGTTGGCAGACATCTCCCTCAAGCGGCAGGGATTATATCTTTTCATGCTGGCGGTCGGTATTGGTGCTTGCCTCGTGGGTGTGAGTCGGATCGAGGTTTCGTTTGATGTCCTCAGGAGTTTTGGCCGCAAGATTCCGTATGTGGACCGAATCTACGAGGTCGGACAATCGCAGGTCGGCTCGCTTTATTCATATAATCTGGCCCTGGAGTTTGATGCGCCCGGTGCGGCAAAAGATCCGGAGAATTTAAAGAAATTCGAAATGTTGGTGAGGGATGTTGACAAGTTGGAGTTGACCAAGAAGACAACGTCCCTGTTGCAGATACTCAAGGATCTCAATCAGGTCATGCACGAGGGTGATCCCGAGTGGTACCGGTTGCCCGAGAGCCGGGAGATGGTGGCGCAGTTGCTTCTTCTTTATGAAAATGCAGGCGGAGCCGAGGTCGAGCGTTGGATTGACTACGACTATCAACGGCTCAAGCTGCAAGTGGAGATGGGGCATTACAATTCCGGTGAAGCGGCCCGGGAGCTCAAATGGATACAGCAGGAGGCGGGGCGGCTTTTCCCGGACGCGCATGTGGTGCTGACCGGGGCAATATCACAATACACGGTCATGCAGGAATACGTTTCCTACGGGCAGATAAGATCCTTTTTCATTGCGCTCGTCATTGTCACCATCCTCATGATGATCGTCTTTGGCAGTATCCGCATCGGGATCATCTCCATGATTCCCAACGTTGCCCCTGCCCTTGTGGTCGGAGCGATCATGGGGTTTGCGGATATTCCTCTCGACCTTGTCACCGTCACAATCATCCCAATGCTGTTGGGGTTGGCGGTCGACGACACGATCCATTTTATCAACCACAGTCAGTTGGAATTCGAACGTTGCGGCAAGTATGTCGAGAGCAACCGGCGGACCTTCTTTGCTGTTGGCGGGGCCCTGCTCATGACAACGGTCGTACTGACCTTGAGCTTCTCGGCGTACATGGCTTCGGTTGTAAAGATCTTCGTCAGCATGGGGTTTCTGGTCGGCGCAGGACTGTTCTCCGCCCTTGCCGCCGATTTTTTCATCACGCCGGTGTTGCTGTTCAAGACCAAGCCCTTCGGAAAGGAGAGGATGGATTGAGAGAGGGTGAGGGCTTGGCAGTTGTCCCTCTGGGGGCCGAAGCGGGATCATGCGCGGATTCTAAATAATTCACGTGATGTGTCTGTTTCCGGGCTTTAGGGAGGGTGGAATGTATATGCAATTCGTCCATGGCGTCTTGATGCCCTTAAGCTTTTGTACGCACTCCCTCAGGCAGGTGTTCGATGCGGGGAAAACCAGGCCCCTTTGCTGCCAGAGGATATCTATGATGGGTTTCATTGGAGGGGGAGGCATTCCGATTCCTCTGCAGGCGATGTTTCATTGATGGTAATTTACGATAATAGCGGGGAAAAATATTTTTTCCAAAAGAAGTTGAGAGGGGCTTTACATTGGATTTTGTTGTGTGTAAGAAATCGTTCTGATATTGAAAATGATTTTCATCATCGTTTGATGTTTGTCTTCGCAGAGAGAGTGTCATGCGTAGCCCTATGAACAAGAATCAAACTCATTTGTTGAATTGCCCGGTATCGGGCTTCATCCAGGAGTACAGATGTTGATTAGAAGCACGATTGCAGTGGCTTTATTGCTGCTGTCACCAATTTCGGCAAAAGGGGCTGCAACCCCGGAAGAGGTCCATGCGGATCTGACCAGGGCCGTGGCGTCCGAGGCTGAAGCTCAGTCCAAATATGTCGACTGGACGGATAAGAAATTGGAGATGTCGGATGAAATACGAGACATGAAGGCCATGGATGACTGGCTCGGCTTTCAGAACAAGAAATACGCTAAATATATCGAAAGGCAAAAGGTGGTGATTGCAGAGTTGGAGCGGCGCAAGGAGGAGGCCAAAAGGATTCGCATGGAGCTTGAGCCTTTTCTTGAAACGGTTGTGGACACGCTTGACGGGTTCGTGGCCCGCGATCTGCAGTTCCTGCCGGAGGAGCGACAGGCGAGAATCGCCTTTCTCCATACCTCGCTTGACGACTACCGGCTCAGCCTGAGCGAAAAGTTGCGCAGGGTGTTCGAAGCCCTTCTTGTGGAAACGGAGTATGGTCGAAACATTGCTACAACCACCAGGGAGTTGCCGATAGACGGCAATCCAACCCGGGTTTCCGTTTTCAGGCTTGGCCGGACAGCTCTTTTCTACCTGGCGGCTGACGGGTCTGCCGCGGGGGTTTGGGACAAGGCCTCAAGTTCCTGGAGACCCCTGTCCCAGGAGTATGCACGCACCTTGCGCCGGGCCAGGGACATGGCGGAGCGAAAGCGTGCTGTTGAACTTCTTGACCTGCCCATAGGAGCCGCCCAATGAGAACTCTGATTGTCACGTATTTCTTTGTTCTGGCGCTGTCGATGCCGGCTTATGCCCAACAGTGGCAGCAGGTGGCGCAACAGGTCACAACCGTTGCCGGGACGGTGCAGGAAAACGTCCGTCAAACCGAGTCCATTATCGCCCAAGAGCGGCGTGAAATCTCGGCTGAGAAGAATGCCCTGCAGGATTCCATTGATGTCAGGCAGAAGGAGTTCAGCACCCTGAAAGCTCAATATGATGCTCTTCTCCAACAGGAAAAAGTCCTGCAGGAAGAACTTGCTGAACAGGCTCATGAACTCAAGACCATTGACGGTACCATTCGTACGGCAGCCAAGCAGGCGCGTGATTATTTTCATGAAAGCCTGACCACCCCGGAGTTTCCCCAGCGGGAAACCGTACTGGCCGAAGTGCTTCAGCCTGAAAAGTTTCCCGGTCTCGAGGGCATTCAGAACCTGCTCACGTTGTTGCTTGAAGAATTGCAGGTTTCCGGCACCGTCGCAAGGCGTACCGGGAGTTTCATCGGCACCGATGGAAAAGACAAGACCGGCGATCTCCTGCGTATAGGTTCCTTCACCATGGCGTACCGCCTGCCGGATGGATCCCTCGGATTCCTGCGTCCCGGAAACGACGCCAGCACCCTGGTCGCCGTGCAGGGCGCTCCTGGATGGAAGCTCTCGGGTTTGATGCGCGAGTATTTTGAGGGGAAGGGTACGGTCTTTCCGGTGGACATCTCCAATGGTGCCGCGTTCACCCGGTTGGCTCAGGATCAAAAGGGAATATACGAGTGGCTGAGCGCCGGGGGGCTTCTGGTGTGGCCCATTATTCTGGTGGGCATTGCCGCGCTGGTTCTGGTGGTCGAGCGTTTCTACTCCTTGAGCAAGATACGCGGCAACTCGGACCGCAATATGGCCACGATTCTGGGCATGGTCGACAATGGGAAGTGGAAGGAATGCCGACAATTCTGCCGGGAACAATCCATGTATCCCACCTGCCGCATCATCGGTCACACACTCAAATATCTCGGCAATACGCGTGAGATCATCGAAAACGCTTTTCAGGAAGGGCTTCTCAAGGAATTGCCCATGCTTGAACGGTTTTTGCCTACGCTGAACGTGCTTGCGGCCGTGGCCCCGCTTCTCGGCCTGCTCGGTACGGTTACCGGCATGATCAACACCTTTCAGATCATCACAGTTTACGGCACCGGTGATCCTCGCATGATGTCGGGCGGCATTTCCGAAGCTCTTGTCACCACCCAGCTCGGCCTTGCGGTGGCCGTACCCATCATGATTCTGCACCACATACTTGAGCGGCGGGTGGACAAGATCATCGGCGACATGGAGGAGAAGGGCACCGGTTTTGCCGTGGCGCTGATGAAGCTGGGTAAAATCAAAACACGGGAGGAACTCGATGCAGCTGCATAGCCTTGCGGAACGAATGGCGGATTATTTCCAGGCAGGCGGGGATATCATGCTCCCCCTGTTTGTCCTTTCCCTGATCATGTGGACTTTGGCCATTGTCAAAAGCTTCAGGTTCATGCGCGAACGGCGCAGAGAGGCGACCCCGGAGCGCAGCCTGGATCTGTTCCGGGGGGAAAGCAGTGTCTGCAAGGCCGGTCTTGCCCAGTGGCAATGGGACATTCTTTCCCAATACATGGAACAACGGTGCGAGGACCAGGATCTCAACCGTGATATGCTGGACGCAATGCGCATGCGTCAGGAGTTCAAGGCCATGCGCTATATCGGGACCATCCTGATTCTTGCAGCCGTGGCCCCGCTGCTTGGTCTGCTCGGCACGGTAACCGGCATGATCACGACGTTTGACGTGATTTCCCAGTTCGGCACAGGCAATGCTCGTGCTTTGGCTTCCGGTATTTCCGAGGCCCTCGTGACCACGCAAAGCGGTTTGGTGGTGGCTGTTCCCGGCCTGTTGCTCGGCGGTTTCCTGTTCCAGCGTGCCCGAAAGCTCAGGGGTCGTATGGAATTGTTCTGCATCCGCTTGCAGCATCAGACCGAAGGAATGGCAAGGTAAGGGACGGGAAATGAAAAGCATCCGTTATGCCCGTGGGGTCAGATCGCGCAAAAGCGAAATCAACATGACGCCGCTTATCGACATGGTCTTCATCCTGCTCATCTTTTTCATTGTCACGACGAGCTTTGTCCGTGAATCAGGTGTCGAGGTCCAGCGTCCTTCGGCCCAGTCCGCTGAAACCAAGGAGAAGGCCAATGTCCTTCTCGGATTGACCAGCGACGGGCGGATATTCGTTGAAGGCAGGTCGCTTGATATCCGGTCCGTGCGCGCCTACATGGAACGTTTTCTCGCGGAAACACCGGATGGTTCGGTCGTCATTGTTGCCGATCAGGAAAGCACCACCGGAAATGCCGTCCAGGTGTTGGACCAATGCCGCCTGGCAGGGGTCAAGAACATCAGCATAGCGGCGAGGAAGCAATGATCGTTGCACGAGCCAGGGGGGGCGGGGAGTTCGTGGCCTCATGCATGGTTGCGGCTTGTATGGTTGGGCTGGTGTATGTCGGAATCCTGCTGCTCAATGACGCCCCTGTTCCCAAGGGCATGGAGATTGTGGAGGGAGCCATCCGTCTTGCCCAGCCGCAACGCGACAAACCCTTGCCGGAGTTGCAGCGCAGGAAATTGGATGAGATGAAGCCACCCAAGGAACTCCCCAAGCAGTTTTCGAACAAGGTGAAAAGCAAACCCGTCAAGCCTGTCATGACAATGAGCACCCCCCGATTTTCAGCAGATACGCATCCTGGGTTGGCCGGTGACATTTCCCTTCCCTCGGGAGATTTCGGCGGCATAGGCTTTACCATGGACGAGGTGGATGACATCCCGCAGGTGTTGCGCAGTGTCCCCCCCGACTATCCGTATGTGGCCAAGCGGAACAGGGTGGAAGGGGAGGTCGTGGTCCGTATGCTTGTCACGGCTAAAGGCACGCCGCAAGATATTACCATTCACTCCTCAACACCGGCTGGCGTCTTTGATGATGCCGCCCTGAATGCGGCCAAGCGCTGGCGGTTCCAGCCGGGAAAATACAAGGGAGAGGCCGTGGATACCTGGGTTCTTCTGCCCTTTGTCTTTGAGCTGACGCAATGATCATGGCAAGAATACTTCTCTTAATCCTGGCAATAGTTCTTGTTTCAGGATCGGCATATGCAGCGGAACGGCTTTCCCCTCAGGCCCGGCAGGTCCTGCATAAGGCGCAAATGAGCATCGACGACGCTCATTTTGCCGATGCTGTTTCCGTTCTGCGGGAATATATGGAGCAGGCTGAGGAGGCGATTCCTCCCCAGGCGTATCTCATGCTCGGCGGCGCACAATACAGAAAAGGAGACAGGGAACAGGCGTTCAAGGTGTTCCTCAAAGGACTGGATGCCTATCCCGACAATGTTGAGTTGGCCCGTAACAGCGCCGTGGCCTGCTATGAGCTGGGACGGTACGCGGACGCAGGCCGGTTGTTTGAGAAAACCTATGCTCTCAAATCTCCGCCCGAGTCGGTTTTGCTGTTTCACGCAGGGTCGGCTTATTACAGCGGGGGAGAATATGCCGCTGCCGCGAAGGTCATGGCCCGGTTGCTTGCAGTGGACAAGAATCCGAAAAAGGAATGGGTACGCCTGGCGGTCCACGCCCATCTCGAGGCCAAGCAGTTCAAGCGTGCCGAAAGCATGCTCCATACCTATCTGGCGTCGAATCCGGATGATGCTCCTTACTGGCAACTTCTTTCCAAATTGCATCTGGACAGGGAGGAATACGCAAAGGCCGCCAGCGCCCTTGAGATTTGTTATCGGCTCGGTTCTCCATCCAGCAAGGAGCTTGAACGGCTGGCCTCGCTGTATGTTTATGTGAACGCTCCGCTCATGGCATCGGACGCCCTGAAACGCGCCTACCCCGGAGCTTCTGATGAGGAACATGCAATTAGGATCGCTCAACTTACCGCTTCCTCGGGACGAACCGATGAAGCGGTAAGACAACTCTCCCGGTTCGCGCCCTCTGTTTCGTTGGCCGAGGAAAAGGGGGAGATCCTATATCGGGCCCGTCGGTTCAAGGAGGCGGAGCAGGTGTTTCTGGATATTTTGAAAAAGAATGCCAACGCCCTGGAAAGCCGTTATTTCCTTGCCATGTGCGCCTGGGAAAACCGTGATTGGAAAACGGCAAGGGTGCATTTGGATGCGCTGTCTGGGAATCGGGAATTCGTTGGACGCGTTAAGGCCCCTATCTCTGTGATCGATGATATTGAGTTGGCACGCAAGGAGGCTCTGGAGTAGCTGATATGCGCGGCTGAACTTCTTGCCAAGAAAAGCCCCCGGAGCAATTGCTCCGGGGGCTTTTCTTGGCCGTTGCCTTCTTATTGCGGTTAAGCCTGTGCCGGAGTCATTTGGAAGTGCAGCATCTTGAACGCCTTGGAGAGAATGGGGAACATGGACATGAACCTGGAGAGGTTGTCCCACCGTTTTTTTTCCTTGTCCATGTAGTAGGCAACATTCTGCAAATGCAGGTTGGAAGCCCATCTTTCAGGGAGTGTGTCGTCGTTCAGGGCCCATTGAAAGCTTGCGTTGGTGTGTTTTAGCGTGTCGTGCCGGGAAGACATCCTGCAGCCGAAGGCCGTGCAGGCGTCAAAGACAAGTTCTCCAGGGGACAGGGAGCGGGCGACCTGTTCGAGAACCGGGCGGATTTCATCTTCCGGGAAAAACATGAATACGCCCTCAGCCATGATAAGGATATTCGCTTGCGGGTGTTTTTCCCGGATTTCTTGAGTCCAGGAAGGGTCAAACATCGACTTGTGGATGGAAATGTTGTGTTCATCCGGCGGCAACAGCTTGTCGCGCAATTCCATGACTTCCGGAAGATCGATATTGTAGAAAGTGCCCTTGTTCAGGCCTATCCGGGTGGACCGGGTGTCGAGTCCGCACCCGAGGTTTATCACGACCGGAGAGGCGTTGTTGTCGAGGAATCTCCTTGCAATTTCGTCAAAGTACTGAACCCGGATGCAGATTCCGACCTGACTCCGAATCGCATCGTCATATTTCGAAAAGTCGTAATCCACGGACTCCACGATATTGCATGCTGCCTGGTCCTTGATGATTCTGTCCGGTCTCCTGGTTTCCAGGCAACGCATGTACAAAGTGATGAACAGGGTGTCCGCTACTGCGTCTGAAATGCCTTCGGTGTTGATTTTTTGCATGGAGTCTCCATTTGTTTGTGGCGCCCCTCGGATTCATGTGTTGGACGCTGGTGTATACGGTGTTGCCGCCTGCGCATGAACTGCCAGAAAATGTGGCATCGCACAGAAGATCGGCGTCCATTGAAATGCAGTAAATGAAAATGACATTCAACCTCATGCGCTGTCAATACGTGTTGTCAGAAAATCCTTGGTTCAGGAGTTGTTGTGAAATCGGTGCATGAGCTTGTTTTTCGATGCGGCGGTCACCCCGGAAGTATTTGAAACGCTGCCCGAAAATAGTGGCTTGGGTTAGGACAATTGTCTTTGCTGATCAGTTTCGGTCAGGCAGGCACCTGTGTATCCTTCGAGCTTCTGCTCCAGGTGGATCGTGCGGTTGGTCCTGTTGAGCAGTTCCGAGGGGTCGTGGGTCACGTGTATGATAGTTGCCGGGCACGCATCAAGGGCGGAATCCAGTAGATTTCGCATGGTTTCCTTGAGAGTTGCGTCCAGACCGGTGAACGGTTCGTCCAGAAGCAGGATGTCCGGGCCTATGGCAAAGGCTCGGGCCAGGGCCACCCGTTGCCGCATGCCGCCGGAAAGCTGGTGGGGGTAGGCGTTTTCGGATTCGGAAAGTTCCATGCACCGGAGATAATAGCGGGCATGTTCAAGGGCCTTGTGCCTGTTGATTCCCTGTGCGCGCAGGGGCAGCACGACATTGTTCAGCGCGGTGTCCCAGGGCAGCAGACGCGCTTCCTGGAATACGTATCCTATATGGTTGGAATTGACCCGGATATGTCCCGAGTCCGGGGCGGTCAGCCCGGCGATCATGCGCAGGACGGTGGATTTTCCGATACCGCTTGGACCGAGCATGCCCAGGATTTCTCCCTGTTGCACGGTAAGGTTGAACCCGGTGATGACCGGGCGCATGGCGAATCGTTTGTGGATATCTTTCAGTTCGATAATGGGGTTCATGCCCGCCTCCTTTGCACGGCCTTGCGGGCCGGGGACAGCAGGAGCACTTCCACTCCGCCGATGACCAGCATGGCCAGCAGGGTCAGGGCGTAGAGTTCGTCGGTTTGGAGGTTGGCCCGGGATATGGCCAGCGCATGACCGATGCCTTCGTTGGCGCCGAGCATTTCCGCTAATACCACGAGCCGGATACCGTTGCCCGTGGCGATAACCACCCCGGAAAGGAGCGGCCCGGCCAGGGCCATGGCGTAGATGCGCATCAGTCGCATGTGCAAGGGCAGACGATAGACCTTGGCCATTTCCAGCAGGTTGCGATCCACGTTCATCATGCCGTCGGTCACATTCACATAGATGATGGGGGCCATCATGGTGGCCGTGATGCATACGACCATGGTGGTGCCCATGCCGAACCAGAGCATGAAGACCACCACGATGATCACGCCCGGGATGCTCATGAGAATCCAGCGTGCCGGAGCGAGCATGAGCCGGACGGGTTCCACGAACCCTGCCAGGATGCCCAGCACCGTGCCGCTTCCGATGCCGAAGACCAGCGCCAGGCCGATACGTTTCAGGGTGGGGACCATGTGCAGGGTCAGGAAGGTTTCATTCCCGACCAGCCGGAAGAGCGCGGTCAGGGTTTCTCCCGGCCCGGCCACGACCAGCCCGGAAAAGGTGCGCGCCAGCATCTCCCATCCCATGATCAGCATCATCAGGCCCAGCAAATGGAAGGCATAGGGCGGCCACTTGCGAGTGTAGGCGTCTTTCATTGACCTACCTCGAACAGGTCTTTTCCGGGCATGGAGCCTCCGACGGCACCAGGGGATATCCCGTATATTTTGTTCAGGAAGAAGAGGGCGTCTGTCTGCGCCTGTGTTCCGCTCAGGATGCGGACCGTGAAATCGTCCATTGTCCCCTGCCTCATCTGAGAGGCCAGGGCCGGGAACTTTTTCCTGACCAGCGTAAGGGCCTGGTCCGGATTCTCCTGCATCCATTGGCAGGCTTGTGCATAGGTCCTGTTGAAGGCCTGTATTTTTAGGTGGTTGTCTGCCTCAGGCCCGAAAAAGGCGACACAGCTTGCGGCCAGATGATGCTTTGGAAAAGCGCGCCCCCAGGCCTTGCGCATATCCACGCGCTTCACCAACAGCGGTGCCCCTTCCGTGTGCAGGGATTTGGAGCGCAGCACTGCGACGGAAGCCGTGGGTTCGCTGAGCATGGCGTGGTCGCCCCTGCCGGCCAGCAGAAGATTGACCGCCTCCAGGGAGCCGCCCGTGTGTCTGGTGGTGATTCTGCACGGCTTGCCCGCCATGGTGGCCCGGTAGAAGAGTTCGGGCATCTCTCCCGGCCCGAAGGGGAAAAGCAGGGTGCCTTCCAGAGATTCCAGTGTGTCGGGACCGGGTTTGGTCGAGACGATCCAGACCGGGGATTCGTGTAGCAGGGCCACCCGGCAGTTGACGCCCTTGTTGCGCAGGGCACTGGCCGCTGCAGTGGTGACGATGGCTGCATCCACCTGGCCGCCTGCCACCATGGCCCGGAGCATGTCCGGCGAATGCCAGGGTATGAACTGCGCGTCAAAGTCCTGCTCCCATTCCCGGTCGTCTTGTGCCATGACCAGCAGGGGAACGCTTTCGGCAATGGGCGGGCCTGAGATTCTCAAGGTGGATGCCGCATCGGCCGGGGGCGGACAGGCAAGGGACAGGAGCAGGAAGGCCGTGAACGCGATTCGCATGGATCTATCCTTGTTTGCGGGCCACAACGAGTTCCATGGGGCCCATGGGCAGTGTTATGGTTCGGGTGTCCACGGATGCGAAGCCCGCCTTGGGCAGATGGGACGCTATTTGGCCTTGCTCGAAAGAGACGTCCTGACCTTCCAAAGCCAATGAAAGACGGGACAATATGAGCTCCGTCGGTTGAGTCCGTTCATGGGTGAGACCCTCGTGGAACGTGATGAGAACACCGCCCGGATTGAGCGCCTCATGGATTCTCGCGAACATGGCGTCAAGGTCTTTGGCATAGTACAAGGTGTGGCTGGCCCATACCAGATCGTACCCTTTGCCGAAGTCCACCTTGTTGTAGTCACCTTCTATGGTGCTGATGCGCGACTCCATGCCGGCGGCGGCAATTTCTTCGCGGGCCACTTCCATGACAGAGGGGAAGTCGCATAGGACCCCTTCAAGGGAAGGGTGGCGGGAAACGGTCGTCATGCACATGATGCCCGGGCCGCAGCCGAGATCCAGCATGCGCTTCATGGACGGGAATTCCGGGAGCGCAGCCACCAGCTCGGCTACGAGGTCTGCCATGCCCGCTTTATGGTAGCTTGCCAGGTGTCGTACCGACTGCTTCCATCTCTCCTCTTCATGCAGTTGATCCTGTTTGCTTACTTCCGGCGGCCCCTGGCGGATCAGCTCGGGAATGCGGTCCAGGTTGCGGTGTTGCATATGTGAAAGGTTGCTTACGAGATCTCCCAAATATGACGGACTCTCTTTTCGCAGGCAGGATTCTGCAAAAGGTGTGTTGAAGTAGCGTTCATCCCTTTTGTCGGCAAAGCCCATGGAGGCCATGGCATCGAGAAAATGCGCCAGATTGGCTGTGTCTGTTTTTACTTCCAGTGCTCTGGCAATGGATTGCAGATCCTGTTTTTGGGCCAGGATGTCGGCCATTCCCAGTTTCAATGCAGTATCCAGAACCGCCATGCGGATGGGGCCGATCATCAGTTCGAACACAATGCCGGGGTTGGGGCTTTGGATGGGAGTTTGTTGCGATGTCGTCATTGTCTTAGAATCTCCAGTTGAATGTGAATCCGAATGTCCTGGGAGTTCCGTCTTCCACCATGGCAAGACCGGCTCCGCTGTTGACTTTTTTGACTGCGTATTCCTCGTCGAACAGGTTGTTGCACCACAGGGAGATTTCGGCATCATTGATTCTGTAGCCAGCCCGCAGGTTCACGGTCTGGTATCCGTCTTCCTTGAGCTCGTTGGCTGCATCAAAGTACTGTTCGCCGGTGCCCAGGAGGTCGGCCATGGCAAAGAAACCGTTGGGGTGGGTGTATGCCACCCCGAGGTTGTAGGTATATTCCGGTGCCCAGGGCAGCTTGTTGCCGCTGTAGTCTACCGGGGTTCCACCGACCGTGGTTGTCCAGTCATCCACCTTGGATTCGGCGTAGCCCAATCCTGCCGTCAGTTCGATTTCTGGGACGGGCCTGTACTGTGCTTCCAGTTCCACGCCCTGGGTGTGGGCTCCTGCCGCGTTGGTGAATTTCCAGACACCCATGCCTGCTCCGGCTATTTCTTCGCGCACCTGCTTGTCGGTGATGTCCGTATAGAAAACCGTGGCATTGAGGTTCAGGGTGTTTTCGATCCAGTTGGTCTTGATGCCGACCTCGTAGTTGGTGGAGTGTTCCGCCTCGTAGGTGAAGCTGTCCTTGTCGATGGCCGAGTAGAAGTTGAAGCCGCCAGCCAGGAATCCCTTGGAGTAGGCGGTATACGCCGTGACATGGGGCGAGAAGTCGTAGGCCAGGGAGGCCATGGGCAGCAGTTCGGTCCCGTTAACATCGTCTTCATAGGAAACCGGGCCGGTGTTGGGCGTGTATGTCTGCTTGCCGCTGTTTCGTGAAATGTCCAGCCTCAGTCCGCCTGTGATCCGCAGGCCGTCGACGATTTCATAGGTGGCCTGCCCGAAGCCCGCATAGCCCAGGTCTTTGCTGTCTCCCGAACGCTTGGAGGCCAAAAGGGGATTGATATGGTTGAAGTCGATGCCCGCGTCGATGGTTTCGTAACGCCCGTAGAGGCCAAGCAGCCAGCTCAGGGTGGAGTTGTCTTTTGAGGCCAGGCGGAACTCCTGGCTCCAGCTGTCCATTTCCACATCCAGTTCAGAATAACTTAGAGCTGCAGCGGTCCTGTCGGAATCCAGATGATGTTCGCGGTCAAATGAGCGGTGGCTGGAGATGGAGGTCAGCTCCGTGCCTGACCAACTGTATTTGACCCGAGTGGACTGTCCGAGTTCGGTTTCGTACGCCTTGTCCTTCTCGTTGCTGTGGACTTCGTTTCGTCCGGTTGTGTTGGGGCCTTCTTCGTAGCGCAGGGCACTGATCCCCAGGTCGCGTTTGGCCCCGTCCAGATTCAGGGAAATGTCCCAGTCGTCCGTAGGGGTCCAACGCAGGGTGCCAGCTCCGTTCACTGTCTTTTCCCCGGCTACGTCCGTGTCTTTCGTGTCGATATTCTTGACATATCCATCAGTGGTGTACCCTTGAAGGGAGAGGTTGTAGAAGAGGGTGTCGTCCACGATGGGGCCGCTGGTACTGGCTCCCAAACGGGCTGTGGCGTAGTTGCCCAGTTCGAAAAGCGTTTTGTTGCGCTGCTCGTTGTCCGGTTCCTTGAGCACGATGTTGATCACCCCGGATTCGCTGTTGCGTCCGTAAAGGGTGGCTTGGGGACCCCGCAAAACTTCCACTCTTTCCACATCCAGGAGTCCCTGGTTGACCATGTAGCCCATGGGGTAGGCCACATCGTTCACATACAGGCCCATGGGGCTGAAAAGGGAGGTGTCGATGGTGGAGATACCCCGGCAAACGATGGAACCGCCTGAACTTGTGTCCTTGACGTAGATATTGGGCGCAAAGCGCACAAGGTCTCCAAGCGTGTTCACCCCGCGAGCTTCAATGAAGACGTCATCCAGGACAGTGAGGTTGCCGGGAAAGTCCTTGATCGATCCCTCCCGTTTGGTTGCAGTGACCGTGACTGCATCCAGCGTCACGGGTTCATCGGTTTGTTCGTCTGACGCAAAGGCTGGGCATGAAAGAAGCAGCGAAACCGTGAATACGAAGCCAAAGAATTTTAAACTATGCATGGCACTCCCCTGAAAAAACAGCATATTGATATGAATTTGATAATCATGATCAATACATGGCCGAATGCGGGGTGACTAACCCGGGCAGGGCGAAAGTTGTCGGTAGCCGGACTTATTGCTCAGGACGCCAGCAAGCGTCGTTGGCTGGTCAGAAAGTCCTTGGGCAGGATGCCGAAAAGCTTTTTGAAGGCGTGGCTGAAGTGGCTCAGGCTCTGGTAGCCCACGGCATAGGCGACTTCGGTCACGTTGTGGTTTCCCTGTTGCAGCATTTTGTATGCCTTATGCATCCTGTGGTCTCGGAAGTAGCCGAAGACCGAGGTGGAGTAGACTTGGCGGAAGCCGGTTTTGAGTTTCTTTTCGTTGACACCAATCTGTGCGGCGAGTTCCGGCAGGCTGGGCGGGTTTTCCAGATCGCGGACCAGGATGTCGCGGGCATGGCGAATGCGTTCCACGTCCGCCGGGCACAGACGCGCCTGCTTGGGGTGTCTCTGACTCTCCGACAGTATATATTCGTGAATCTGCATGGCCATCAGTTCCATGGCCCGGCTTTCCAGGAACAGTTTGCGCATCCCTCCCGTATACGGGCAGTCCAGGATCTGGGTCAGCAGGCACTGTTTGATCGGGGAGCCCGAGCCGAACCAGGCAGTGGGGGTTTCCTTGCAGCCTTCTAAGCCCATTCGGAGCTGCTTGGGGAGTTGCGCCAGGTTGTCGGCAAAATAACTGCACAGGAGTTCTGGGGAGACGGTGATGCCCAGGATGCAGGCCGGATTGTCACTGGGTTGTTCAAGGGTGCCGCACGTCTTGGGCAGGTACAAGATGCCGTTGGAGCCTGTTTGCATCTCGTTGGTCTGGTTGCGCAGGCCGCCGCTGGAGTAAAGGCATCTGTTCTTGCCGGACAGAGTAAAACCGAACTGTATGGGCGCGTCATCCATGTCGAAGCTGGTTTTGAGCGGAGCGTCCTGTGACGGTTTGGCAATGGTCAACGTCAGTCCCGGTCTGAGCTTGCAGGATTGAAAGGTCCTGGGGCCGGTGATGCCTTCCTTCCGTGAATATTTCAGCATGTTGTTTTTGTGTGAAGGCCTGTCGGCAGGGGTATCTGTGTTCACTGCGTTCACTCCGCCAGGTTGAGGTGTAACGGGGTTTTATCATACGATTAAAGATAATGAAAGTCAATTTCAGTCGGCGACGGGTCTTTGAAATGGCATTTCATTGAAGTGTACGGTGTTCAATATGCCCGAAGTGACGGTTGTAGGCCGGATATGTATGGAACTGATTTCGTGTGGGAACAGGACGGGGGTAATGTCGGCATTTTCGAGTCCTTGTCCGTTTCACTGCGGCAGTTTGCAGTGGTACGGGACCGAACTGTACCTTCTGACATGATGTTTGGAGCAATTCCAGGCGAGGAGTGCCTCTTGTAACCGTCATGGTGTTTGACACCGCCAAAACCATGGGGCTTAGGGGTTGCATGGAGGCGTTATCCGGTCCAATCCCTTTCGGGCATCAGCGGGATTTAGGGGTTGACAAATTCCATCACTCTCAATATTTACTTGAAAACGATTTTCAATTTCAATAAAAATCGATCATCTTGACCATGTGGTCAAGGCGGCCATGACAGCCGCATATATTGAAAAACAGATGGTAGCAGGCGTGGAGTTCCAAGGAGACGGGACAGCGAGTTTTCTCTGTAATGCTAGCTCAGGAACCAGTGCTTTTTTGCCGTTCTTATAATGGTCGTGAAGCATGGTGTCATAATGTCTCTGAATCAACCGGCATGAATGAAGTCAAAGTGTACGACAATCCAATGAACAAAGAAGTGTTTCAGAAAGAAGAGCAGGTTTTGGGCCGGGCCATGGAGTCGCTCGAGAAGAGTGACACCAGTGGAATGAGCGAAGATCCTGCGTTTCAGGTTTTGGTCAAGGAGTATGGCAAGCTCCTGCGCCAGAGCCGGAGGCTCGTGACCATGGGGGATCGCATGCAGCATTCCCTGAACCGGTTGAATCGTGACTTGATCGTCAGCGAAGAAAGATACCGTGGCATTTTCGAGAATGTCTCCGAGGGAATTTATCGGTGCGAGCCTGACGGTGCCTTGCTTGAAGCGAATCCCGCCATGGCCGCGATGTTCGGTTTTCGTGATCAGGAAGAATTCCTCGCGCAGAGAAGCAATATCAAGCAGTTGTTCTGCTCTTTGGACGATTACAAGCAGTATGAGAGCGCGTTGGCCGCGGACGGTGTGAAGCGTCAGGAGATGCGGGCCTGCGGCCCTGACAACGCAACGCTCTGGCTGGAGATCAGCGCGACATCTTTTTGCAGGGAGGGCGTCGAGGGTGCGGAAGACGGCATTGTCGGCATTCTGACGGATGTGACCGAGCGTAAGATGATGCTGGAAGAGATGTGCAAGCTGGCCAGGACCGACAGCCTGACCGGGCTGTGGAATCGGGGGTATTTCATGGAGTTGGCGAAGCTCGAAGTCGCACGGAGCGCCCGCAATCGGAGAAGTCTTTCCCTGCTCATCATGGATGTGGATTATTTCAAGGCAGTGAATGATTCCCACGGTCACTGCATCGGGGACCAGGCACTGGTTGCGTTGAGCCGGGTTCTTCAGGCGTCGGTGCGTGATGTGGACATTGTCGCCAGATACGGCGGCGAAGAGTTCGTCGTATTGTTGCCGGATGCTTCCCGTGAAGAGGCGTGCGTCGTGGCCAACCGTATCACGGGCAATATCCGGAGTGAGCGCATTGACTGCGGTGTGGTCCGGATTCCATTGACCGTGAGTGTGGGGCTGACCTCTCTGGAATCGGGTGACGATGATCTTGATGGGCTGCTCAAGTTTGCGGACATAGCCCTGTATGCGGCCAAGAAAAAAGGGCGTGACCGCGTTGAGGTGTATCGCCGTGAGCCTCATTGCTTCCCGATTTCCCGCTCGGCCTATGCTGAGGAAGCCAGGCTTCCGGGAAAGGGGCGGTGATTTTGATGAACACGTTCTTTCAGTCCCTTCGTAACTGGAGCGTTGAACGGAAGATGACGGTCATGCTTCTCATGGGGGTGGTCGTGTTTCCCCTTTCGTCGTTTGTAGTTCTGCATTCTCATGGGGCCGGCGCGACGAGCAATTATCTCATCGTTTTGAGTGTGGCATCCATAATCCTATTGGTTCCCTTCGCGAAATGGATGAGTCATGTCGTTGCCCTGCGAAATATTCGGGAGCTCAATGAGCAATGCCGACTTCTCAAGCAGGGCAGCTACACCCAGTTGGATCTTCCTTCCGCTGATTGCGATGGACATGATTTTCTGACGTTGAAGCGCAACATGCACTGGATGGGCCATTCCATTGCCGTGCGCGAACTGAAGCTGCAGAAGGCCATGTCTGATCTGGCTGCCGCGCAACACCAGGTCGGGCAAAGCCTGGAATACGCCAGCCTGATCCAGACATCGTTTCTCCCCAACATGGTGGATTTGTATGATTATATTCCGGACCATTTTCTCATATGGGCTCAAAGGGATACTGTGGGCGGGGATGCCTATTGGCTCAGGACGAGCCTGAACGGGTTTTTCCTGGGCGTTATCGACTGCACCGGACATGGCGTTCCCGGCGCGTTCATGACGCTTATCGTAACCGCGCTTCTGGAAAAGGCATCCTCTGACGGGGTCGTGAGTCCGGCGGTCATTCTCTCCCGGATGAATTGTCTCATCAAAGATGCCTTGGGGCAGAATGACCGGGACGCCAAGTCCGACGATGGAATGGATTGCGCCTTGTGCTACGTGAACCCCGTTGAAGGAGAGGTTGTTTTTGCCGGGGCCAATTCTCCTCTTTACGTTCTGGACTCGACTGGTCCCCGCTGCATCAAGGGTGATCGGTGCGGGCTCGGGTACGTCCGTTCTTCACGGGAATTTGTCTTCAGGGACGTTGTTGTTCCGGTGACGGACCGTACGCGATTTTATCTCACCTCCGATGGCCTTGTGGATCAGGTTGGAGGTGAAGGGGGATTTCCCTTTGGCAAAAGCCGATTCATGGCCTTCATGGAGGAGCGCCGTCACGCTCCTATTGCCGCGCAGGGGGCGGAAATCATGCATGTATTGAAAGAATATCAGGGAGATGAATCTCGTCGGGATGACGTGACTGTTCTTGGTTTTGAACTCAAAGGAAGAGAGAAAAATGGGAACCAGTTTGTTTAAATATTATGAGGAAATGCAGAAGGATGGGGTCATTTTGTATTTTAATGGCCCTGTATCCCAATCCATGGTGGAAGGGATGGCTGAACTCATGCGTGCCAAAATGCGCGCCGAGGATGCTGCCATGGGGGCGGTTCAGCGCGTGTTCGCGATTCTGGTGGAGTTGATGCAGAACATCGTCCGCTATTCGGCCGAGCGCCATATGGACAACGGTTCGCATCAGGGAGAGATGGCCCATGGTCAGATCGTCGTGGGGCGTGAAGAGGCCGGTCATTTCTTCGTGGCGTGCGGGAACAAGGTGGGCTCTGCCGATTGCATGGAGCTTGCCGAACACATCGAGATCCTGCGTTCCATGAACAAGGATGAACTCAAGGCATACTACAGGGAGTGCCGGAAGAGGCCCGATAGCGCGACGGACAAGGGCGCAGGGCTCGGTTTTGTCGAGATGGCGCGCAAGGCCTCCCGCCCACTGGATTTCGACATCGTTCCCGTGGATGTCAACACCTCGTTCTTTTCCATGAAAGTGGTGACTCAGTAGGAGATGACAATGACCAAATATACCGTGAGGGCGACCACTTCGTCGCCAGAGATACATTTCGATCCCATGGCAATGCCTTTCGAGATCAGGGGAGAATCCTACCCCGAGAATTGCAGGGCTTTTTACGGTCCCATGTTCGAGTGGCTTGAGCGTTATTTCAACCACGGCAGCGAGGATGTGGTCGAGATTGATATGCGAATTCTCTATTTCAATTCATCCTCGTCAAAGACGTTCATGGATTTTTTCGATCTGTTGGATGAACAGGCCTGCAAAGGAAAAAAGATCGTGGTCAACTGGTGGTACCACGAGGAAAACGAGTCCGCCATGGAGTGCGGAGAAGAATTCATGGAAGACGTGGAAAAGATAAAATTCAACCTTGTAGAATATACCGACAAGTAGGGAGACGACATGAATTCCAGGCAGATAGATAAATCCTTGAGGACGCTCATTCCCTTGCGGCAGCCGGTTTTTCTCTGGGGTGCTCCCGGTGTCGGCAAGAGTCAGGTCGTGGCCCAGGTGGCCGGGGATCTGGGGCTGGAGTTGATAGATATCCGGGCGGTGCTTCTGGACCCGGTGGATCTGCGAGGTCTGCCGTCGGTGAAAGGTGACGTTGCCCATTGGAACCCGCCGTCTTTTTTGCCCACGGGCGGAGAGGGCGTGCTGTTTCTCGACGAATTGAACGCAGCTCCTCCCCTGGTGCAGGCTGCCTGCTACCAGCTGGTGTTGGACCGAAAGGTGGGAGAATACATGTTGCCGGACGGGTGGACCGTGATCGCCGCCGGTAATCGCGAGACCGATCGCGCCGTTACGCATCGCATGCCTTCGGCCCTGGCCAACCGTTTCGTGCATCTTGATTTTTCGGTTGACGTGAACACATGGCTGGAGTGGGCCGAAGGGATGGAATTCCCGGAAGAAATACTGGCTTTCATCCGTTTTCGGCCCAACCTGTTGCACGATTTTGAACCTAAGAAGAATGAGAAGGCCTTCCCTTCACCAAGATCATGGGAGTTCGCCGCCAGGATTATTGCCTCGACCCCGGACCCGGATGTGGAACTGAGTCTGTTAAAGGGAACGATCGGTCCTGGCGCTGCGGCGGAATTCGCAGGGTTCTCCCGGATGTTCAGGCAATTGCCCGATCCAGATGCTGTCATCAACCACCCTACCACAGCTGTAATCCCCGAGGAACCCGCGACCTTGTACGCGTTGTGCGAGGCCCTAGCGAAAAGAGCCGGAGACAAGACGGCGGATTCAATCATCACCTATGCATCCAGGCTGCCCTCGGAGTTTGGAGTGTTGCTGGTCCGTGATGCCGTGAAAACTCACAGGCCCGTGGTCGAGTCTCCGGCCTTTTCGTGCTGGGCGACGGCCAACTCCGATGTGCTTCTTTAGGTGACCATGAATAGCGTTCGCAAGAAAATACTCAAGGCGAGAACCGGCCTGTTGCTGGAACATCCTTTTTTCGGCTCTCTGTGTTTACGAATGGAGCCGCAGGAGGATCACCGGTGCGCCACGGCGTGGACCGACGGCAGGACGTTGGCCTACAATCCCCGTTATGTCGCCAATCTCAAGGATCGGCAGGTGCAGGGGCTGATGGCCCACACGATCATGCATCCAGCCTGTCAGCATCATGTCAGACGCATGGGGCGAGATCCTGCCACGTGGAATATGGCCTGTGACTATGCCATTAATTGGATATTGCTGGATGCCGGGCTGGATTTGCCTCCCAAGTACCTCGATAATCCCGCGTATCACGGCAAGAGTGCTGACGAGATTTACGTTGCGCTCTGCGGTGATCATGGCGGGGAGGAGAGGCCTTCCATCTCCAAGGAGCAGGGCGAAGCGGATGGCGAAATCGATGCGGATGAGATGGATGCACAGGCTGGCGAAGGCGAAGATCCCGGCGATACGTCCGAGTCCGATGACGGCGAAGTCGGTGGGGACGGCCTGGTGGAAGAAGGTTCGGCCGGCGATGATCCGGGTGACGAGGGGGGTGACCAGACCGGTGACCCCGGCGGGAGCGGAGAGGTTCGCGACAGTGAGGAGGCGGGGCTGGGCGGTGCCACGGATGATGCAAGCTCGGATGAACAATGGGAACTGGCCTTGGCACAGGCCGCACAGCAGGCACGGGATATAGGCGAACTGCCGGGTGGATTGGAGCGGCTTGTCAACGATGTGTTGAATCCCAAACTGGATTGGCGGGAACTGCTCTCGCGTTATATCAGCGACCGGGCACGGGATGATTACAGCTGGGCACCTCCCAACAAACGTTTTTTGCATATGGACATTATTCTGCCGTCCCTGTCACACCAAAAGCTGCCGGAGGTCGTCTTGGCCCTGGACACCTCCGGCAGTGTGACGGCGCAAGAGATGGAGCAGTTTGCGGCGGAGGTGTCCGGGGTTCTTGACGCCTTTGATACAACCATCCACGTTGTCTATTGCGACAGCCGGGTTTCAGGGTCGGATTCCTTCGGGCGAGCAGACCTTCCGTTGTCACTCAACCCTGAAGGGGGGGGCGGGACAGACTATCGTCCTGTTTTCCGGTGGGTGGACGAGCAGGGCATTGATCCTGCGTGTCTGGTATATCTGACGGACATGGAATGTGTGCATTTCCCGGAGCATGAACCGGAGTATCCGGTTCTGTGGGCACAGGTCGGCGAGGGGGGCAAGGTGCCTCCCTTCGGCGACATCATGGAAATCTGCTGACAAATGGACAAGGAGTTGCCATGAAAATTGAATGGACCATTCAGAAAAAGCGGGGCAATCACAGGCCGGTTCTTAACTATTCAATCGAGTTGGAACAATTCGAGATCGATCTCGTTGTTCCGCAGGTTGTCTTGGAAAGCGCCATCGCCAGGCCGCCTTCCGCATGGCGTTCCTTTTGCTATCCCGACCAGGACGAGCGGGCAGGCGCGGGACTTGATTGGTATCGGCTGATGACCCCATCTCATTCAATGAAGAGGTTCTCGGAGTCCCTGACCCTGCCCTGGCGCGCTCCGGATTCAGAATTTCTCGATATTAAAATGGCGTTTGAACGGCTTCGAGCTGACTTTGAATTGATCCTGAAGAATGCCCATGACAGTGCGCCATTGGATGTGGTCGAGAATCTGGAACTCACCCAGGGAACGCGCAAGCACATAGCGACTGGTGTCGTTTCTGCCAGGTTCCTGTCGGCTGTCGGATTTTAGGCTTGCTTTGATTTTGAAAATGAGTTTCATTACCTTTATGTCCAAATCAGCAGAGCAGATGTTTGTCGAGTATCTCCAAAAGAGCAATCTCAGCGTGACCCCCCAGCGTAAAGTCATTGTCGAAACGTTTTTGGAAGCCGAAGGGCATTTTTCCGCTGAGGAATTGTGTTCCCTGGTCAAGGGAAAGGCGGTGGATATCGGGCAGGCGACAATCTATCGGACGTTGAAGCTTCTGGTGGATTCAGGCCTGGCTGATGCATTTGATCCGGGTGATGGGGTTTCCCTTTATGAGCATTCGTACAACCATGCGCATCATGACCATTTCATATGTGCACACTGTGGGAAAACACTGGAAATATGCGATGCGGTCATTGAAGAACGGCAGGAACGGGTGGCGGAGGAGCATGGGTTTGAATTGACACGCCACCGCATGTTTCTTTTTGGTGTCTGCTCGGACTGCCGTTTTGATGAAAAATGATGTGAAAGCAAGTGATCCGATCAAAGAACGTCCCGGCAGACAAGATCTGCCGGGACGTTCTTTTTTGGCTGCCTTATCGCGTGGGTTGCTTGTCGTTTTTGTCTTTCTCGGTGTCGACAGGCGTGGTCGCTGTCTTTGGTGCATCATAGTCGGAAAACATGGATTTGAACCCGCGTTGCAGAAAATCCTTTGGTTTTGACTTGCTGTTGATTGTCGTCCGAAATGTCATGGCTGCTCCTTATTGGTTAGAACTGTTTGATCTTGATACGCCCGCGCATGTGTTGCCGCTGCATTGGCAGCAGAGGCCGTAGAGAAAGGTCTGATACCGGAAAAGGGTGAACCCCTGCTGGCGGGCCGTCTCCTGCTGGAGGCATTCCAGGTAAGGGTTTTTGATGGGTATTGCACGGCCGCACCGCTCGCAGATCATCTGGCAATATTGGTCCCCCATGGGTTCATAGTGCGTTGCCCCGTCCGACAGGTGAATGCATCGGGCAATTCCGGCGTTGTGAAGGTGTTTGACGGTTCGATACACGGTAGAGCGGCTGATGCTGGTGTCGATGTTTTGGACTTCCATGAGCAACTCCTCTGGGCTCATCTTTTTTTCGTCGCTCATGAACACCTTGAAGATGAGCAGTCTTTGCTGTGTCAGCTTGAGGTTGTTGCCCGCCAAATACATTTTGAACGCTTTGAGTGCTTCCTGCATGTTCGCTTTCTTTTGCTTGTGAATACCGTTTTTTGTGATTGACTCTCAATCTCAACTAATTGCCAGTTCCGGCCTTGTGGATGGGGTTGGTGAGACTCTGTGTCAAAGGTCGTTTTTTGTTGACCCTATGTGTTCCAAGGCCTATTTCTGATATCGAAATTCATTATCAATTGCAACCATTCTTGTTGAGAAATTGAGGGGGGTGCCATGTCTTTTCGAAAAACGCTCAGGACAGTCGGGGCGGGTGAAAACGCGTTTGTCGTTGCTGTGGATGCCGGGTGGAAGGCCCGGACCCGACTCGAATCTCTCGGCATCATTCCCGGCGTTGAGATCGATGTACTCAATAACGGGGGGGGGCCGTTGATTGTTTCCGTGGGCGAAGGTCGCATCATGGTCGAGCGCGGCATTGCCGAAAAAGTCCTCGTGGCATGATCTGTCGAATTAGTACCAATTAGTCTTGAAGGGGGAATTATGACTCTTGATGAACTTCAGCCGGGTGTCTGCTGCACCATGAAGGATATGACTGCTGACGGAGCTCTCGGCCAGCGGCTCATGGATCTCGGATTTTGTCCGGGAGCCTTGATCGAAATCGTGCGCAATGCGCCGTTGATCGATCCGGTGGAACTGCATCTGGACGGCTATCATGTCTCCATTCGGCATAACGAGGCCAAGCACATCGAGGTGGAAGCGTAATGTCCCCTCGGAATCTGCTCGTTGCCCTGGCTGGCCAGCCAAATTGCGGTAAGTCAACTGTCTTCAACATGCTCACCGGGGCGCGTCAGCATGTGGCCAACTATCCCGGCGTCACCGTGGAGAAGAAGACCGGTTTCTTTGATCTTGATGACACGCATGTGGAGCTGGTGGACCTCCCGGGAACGTACAGCCTCACGTCATATTCTTTGGAAGAGCGAGTGGCGCGAGATTTTCTGCTTGGCGATCTCCCCAGCGTGGTTATCGACGTTGCCGATGGCGCCAACCTCAAGCGCAATCTGTATCTTACGCTTCAGCTCCTTGAGATGGAGGTTCCCACTGTTCTCAATTTGAATATGATGGATGTGGTTGAACGCCGCGGGCAGAGGGTTGATGTGGCCAAGCTTCAGGAAATACTCGGCACCCCTGTTGTCCCTACCAAGGCCAAGAAGGGTGAAGGTAAAGAGGCCCTGAAAGCAGCGGTGAAGTCCTTGGTCGGCAAGGCGCACGGCCCGGTTTACAAGATCGATTATGGTCAGCTTGAAGACCATATCTCTGAATTGGAAGCGGTGCTGGTCGAAGATCCGGTCCTCAGCGTACAGTACCCGGTTCGCTGGTTTGCCATCAAACTGCTTGAAGGCGATGCTGGGGTAACGGAGCTTCTCACGGGGACGCATCTTGATGCGCAGAAGGTTTTTGATCGTGTCGAATCCTGTCGACAACGTTTTCACAAGGAAGAGGGCCATGCATGCGAGCGGCATATTGCCTTCACCCGCCATGGCAGTTGTGCAAAGATCATACGCGAAACCGTGACGTTTCCGGAGGAAAAAAGACGCAACCTTTCTGACCGCGCCGACCGGTACGTGTGCAACCGGTTGCTCGGCCCGCTCATCCTCATAGCCATCCTGTTCGTGCTCTATGAGATTTCGATCGTTTTCGGCAACTGGCTTGCCCTTCAGATCTGGCCGCTGTGGGGGGCGTTGGAGAGCTTTGCCGGCGACGTTTTGCCCCAGGCCGGATTCCTGAATGACCCCATACTGCGTTCACTCGGCTTGTGGGTGGTCAAATCCATTACGGCCATTCTCAATTATCTGCCCATTTTCTTTCTGTTGTTCAGCCTCATCGCCGTGTTGGAGGACAGCGGATACATGCCGCGCATGGCCTTTATCCTTGATCGTCTCTTCCGCCGTTTCGGGCTGCACGGACAGTCCACATTGCCCATGATCCTGGGCGGTGTGTATGTCGGCGGTTGCGCCATCCCCGGCGTCATGGCCACCAAGGCGATCCCGGATGAGCGGGCGCGTCTGGCCACCATCATGATCGTCCCTATGATGAATTGCCTTGCCAAGGTTCCGCTGTACCTCATTCTCATCGGGGCCTATTTCTCGGATGTGGCCGGGTCGACCATGTTTTTCATCGCCACGGTGACGCTCTTCATGGCCCTGCCCGTGGCCAAGATTCTTTCCATAACCGTGCTGAAGAAGCGGCCCAGTGCGCCGTTCATCATGGAAATGCCTCCTTATCACGTTCCGACCATATCCGGTGTGCTTCGCCGGGCGATCGAGCGTGTCTGGCTGTTCATGAAAAAAATCGTCACCGTGGTCGCTGCCGTGGCCGTGGTGGTCTTCGTGCTCATCAATTATCCGGGACTGACCGACAGCCGCAAGGCTCATTATGAGGACATGCAGGATGCGGCTGTTGCCGCGTTCATGGCGGATGTGGGCAGGACCGGATTCAAGGACGAGATCGGCTCTGAAGACGTGCTGCCCATCATCCTGTTTGGCGAAGCCATCAGGGATGCGAAGCGTGCCGTCACGGATCAGGATCGGGCGGCCTTGATTGATGCGGAGTTCCAAGAGGAAAACCCGGCTTACTATGCCGTTGCCCGGCGTGTGGGCAAGGACGGCAAGGCGTTGAACAAGTCGCTCAAGAAAGTGATCCGGGTTCGCAAACAGATCCGGCGGGAAGCCCGTGCGGAGCGGTTTGAAACCAGCTTCCTCGGTACCATGGGCCGGGCGCTTGAGCCTGTCACCCAGTGGGCCGGATTCAACTGGCGCATCAATATCGCACTCTTGTCGGCTTTTGCAGCCAAGGAGAATTCTGCAGCGACCCTCGGCTCCATCTACGGCATCGACGGTTCCGATCAGTCGGTCCAGGAGAGCATGAAGGCGGGAGAGGGCGGTTTCACTCCGCTTCACGCCCTGGCTTTGATGCTCTTCATGGCACTGTACCCACCGTGCGTTCCGGCATCCATCATGGTTCGGAGCCAATCCAATTCCACGAAATGGATGCTGTTTTCCATCGGTTATCAAACTCTGCTCGGTCTTTTCGTGGCCAGCCTGGTCTTCACCGGAGGCACGGTTCTCGGACTCACAGGTGTGCAGGCCATGTGGGGATTTTACGCCTTGTGCGTCGCCACCACGTTGATCATGGCCATGATCCCGACCCCAGAGGAAAAGGAGGCGGTTGTCGCCTCCAACATAACCCAGGTAAATACAATTGCTCTCAAGGAGGAGTAACTAATGAAGAAACGAATGATCGTATTGACCTTGGCCGCCATGGCGGCCTTTGCCGGACAGGCTTTTGCCCACAGCCCGCTCATGAGCTGCTTTGACAACGGAGACAACACCATCACCTGTGAGGGTGGATTCTCAGACGGCTCTTCTGCTGCCGGTGTGAAAATGCACGTCCGGGATGGCGACGGAAAATCCATTTTGGAGGCCAATATGAACGATGACAGCGAGTGCACTTTTGACAAGCCTGCCGGTGCCTATGTTGTCATTTTTGATGCCGGAGAAGGGCATACGGTGGAATTGAACGGCGCTGATATCATTGAATAGGGAAATTGCGCAGGGCGACGATGTGTCCGCCCTGCGTCCTTTCACGCGTAGAATTTGAGAATAAAATTCAATCTCAATACTTGAGGAGTTCTTGATGAAAAAACGATTTATTCCCCTTTTGGCCGCCATTTGTCTTCTGACGGTCGTCAGTTCCGCGTTCGCCCATTTCATGGTCGTGTATACCCCCGAGATCGCCCTTGAGGAGGGGAAGGACCTGGATATGCGCATGGTGTTCACCCATCCTGCCGAGGCCGGGCATACCATGGATATGGGTGGTATCGAGGAGTTCTATGTCCTGAAACAGCGTGGTGACGCCGAGGCCAAGAAGGTGGACTTGATGCAATACGTCAAGGAGATCACCTGGAAAAATCCCGGGTCTTCCAATAAGGCCTATTCGGCCGTCATCCCCAAGAAGGAAGTCCGTTCCATGGGGGACTACGTTTTCGTCATGAAGCCCGGCTATTATTTCGAGAAAGAAGAAGGCCTGTATATGCAGCAGATTACCAAGCTGATCATCAATGTGGGCGGCATTCCGGGCAACTGGGCCGACCCCGTGGGCCTGCCGTGCGAAATAGTTCCCCTGATCAAGCCCTATGGCCTTTGGACCGGCAACGTCTTCAAGGCCCAGGTTTTGTCCGAAGGCAAGCCTGTTGCCGGTGCCGAGGTGGAAGTGGAATACATGAGCCACATGCCCGACCTGAGCACCAATTCCATGCCTGAGAAGTCTTCCGTGGAGTACCCTCATGACGCCTTTGTTACCCAGACCATCTTCACCGATGTCAACGGCTACATCACCTTCGGCATTCCCAAGGCAGGCTGGTGGGGTTTTGCCGCTCTCGGTATCGGTCCTGAAAAGGAACACAAGGGCAAGGAACTCGGCCAGGACGCCGTCATTTGGGTCAAGGCCGAGGACATGAAGTAGACAACAGCCTCCCCATGCTCGTTCATCAATAGTGGCGAGCGCCTTAAGGGGTGCGGCGGGCATTTCCCTCTGTGTCCGCCGCACCGATCTGTTTACGAGTGGATTCGATGTATTTGAGTATGAATTGGGTGGAGGGTGTGGGCTTCGCCTGGCAAGCGGCCTTCCTTCATGCCCCGGTCATGTCGCAAGTCCTCTTTGTCTCGGGGGCATGTGCAGCCGTCAGGGATTGTGTCCGGAAGTTGTTGGGTTCACGTATCAGAACAGGGAAGTCGTATGAAAATGGGCATAAGAAAACGGACAACGCGCTGCGAGGTTGTGGTTTGTCCATCCGGGACAGGACAGGAGACATGGATGGTGTTTGCGGCGGCGCTTGTGACCGTGATCATGTGCAGTGTTGCCATTGTCCTGCGGAATACCACTGCCTCTGCCAGGGTGGTCCCGGCTTGGCAGGTTGATGCGTTCAAGGAGCTTCGGGCAGAGGAATTGGCCATTTTCAATGGCCTCTACACGGCGGCTCCCGAAATTCAAATGTATCATGAAGATGACGGGGGTTGGCCCACGGTGGATGCATTGGCAAGCTGGCATGTCCCGCCCTTTGTCCATGACGCAGCCTGGATAAAAAATGGTGCGTTTGGCTGGACCCGGAGCGTCATTGCCACGCAGGATGAGCATGTGGCCTTGTACGTGGGGCATCCGCAGGATTCGGGAGAGTCCTGTTCTTTCTTGCTGGTTATGCTTCATGAGCATGATCATGAGGATGAGGCCGCTCACGCCCCGTACGAAATCTGGCTCCACGCCTCTCCGGTAGAGAAAATTCCCACCATGATCTCGGACCAGGCACTCATCAACAAGGGGTGGCGAGAAGTGGTGGCCCGCAAGGGAGAGGATGAAATGAAACATACCAAAAATGAAGAGCGCCTTTAATGATCAACCGATTCTTGTTGGGTCTTTTGTTCGCCTGTCTCCTTGCAGGAGCAGGGCATGCGGCAGGCAAGCCGCGTATCGGCATAACGCTTCACCCTTACTATAGTTTCGTGTCGTCCATTGTGGGCGATACCGCAGAAGTTGTTCCTCTTATCGGAGAAGGGTTCAATCCGCATAGCTACCGTCCGCAACCTGAAGATATAAAGAAGTGCATGACCCTGGACGCACTGGTGGTCAATGGCATCGGGCACGACGAGTTCGCCTTCGAGATCGTGGAAGCCGCAGGTATGCAGGACAAGCTGCCGTTTGTTTTCGCCAACAAGGATGTTTCGCTTATTCCCGTATCCGGTCGTCTGGACGGCAAGAAGGTCGTCAACCCGCATACCTTTGTTTCGGTCACGGCTTCGGTCCGTCAAATTTATACCATTGCCAAGGAGCTTGGAGTGTTGTTTCCGAAACATGCCGAAATTTATCGTAAAAATGCCCGCGCATACGCCGGGAAGCTTCGCGGCATGAAGGCCGAGTACATGGAACGTATCGCCGATTTGCCTTTGATGGATTTTCGGTGCGCCACTATCCACGGCGGCTATGACTACCTGTTCCAGGATTTTGGCCTGCAGGTCACGGCAGTCATCGAACCCGGGCATGGCCTCAGGCCGACAGCAAGTCAACTCGCCAATGTTATTGATGAAATTAAAAATCTTGGGGTGGAAGTCATTTTCACGGAGATGGCTTTTCCCGATAAATACGTGGACACCATTCATGAGGAGACCGGCATCCGCATCCGTCATCTCTCTCACTTGACCAACGGAGAATACAGTACGGATGGATTTGAAAAGGGACTGCGCGCCAATCTCGACGCCTTGACCAGTGCCCTGGTGGATGTCCGTCCCGGAGAACAGGGAAGGTGATATGACGGGAGTGATGAATGCGGATCGCGGTCCGCGAATTCATTTTGAGAATGTCGGCCTGGAGCTTGGCGGGAATTCCATTTTGCACGGGGTGAATTTTACCGTGAATCAGGGTTCCATCCACGGCATCATCGGACCCAATGGGGGGGGCAAGACTTCACTTGTCCGGTGCATGCTTGGGCAGATGCCACACTCAGGCACCATTCGTATTTGCTGGGACAGAAAAGGGGCTGTGGGATACGTGCCGCAATCCCTGGATTTTGACGACACGCTGCCCATGACCGTTCTTGATTTCATGGGCATGGTCCGTCAAGGGAGGTGCCCTGTCTTTTTCGGTATCAAGAGTCAAGTCAGGTCGGACATTCGCCGGGTGCTGGATGTGGTGGGGATGGCGGATAAGATGGACAGGCCCTTCGGCGCCTTGTCGGGCGGCGAGCGTCAACGCGTGCTGTTGGCTCAGGCCTTGATGCCGGAGCCGAAGCTTCTTGTGCTTGATGAACCTGTAACCGGGCTGGACAGATCAGGATCATCAATTATGCATCATCTTCTCAAGGAGTTGTCGGCCTCTGGAACGACCGTTGTCGTCGTTCATCATGACCTCGCCATGGTGAAATACATGGCCCAGAGTGTCACCTGCATCAATCGTGAGGTGCTTTTTTCCGGAGACCCTGGAGTCGAGCTGACCCCGGAGCGCCTCCTTGATATCTTTTCCACTTCGGTCAAGGCGGCATAACTCTATGGGATTTATTTATGATTATGTTCGCCTTCATGTCATGGAGCTGGGCAGGGCAGGCAACCTCCCGAATTCCTTTCAGTATGCATTCGTGGTCAATGCCTTGCTGTGCGCTGTGGTGGCCGGTCCGCTCCTCGGCGGTATAGGCACCATGGTGATCTCCAAGCGGCTGGCCTTTTTTTCACAGGCCGTTGGGCAGGCTGCCCTTACCGGCGTGGCTTTGGGCGTCATGCTCGGCGAGCCTGTGACGGCTCCGTATGCCTCTCTTTTCGGTTTTTGCATCCTGTTTGCCCTGACCATGAATTATACCCGAAATCGCACGCGCATGAAGCAGGACACCGTAATCGGAGTCTTCCTTTCCATCTCCCTGGCCGTGGGGGCGTGCGTGCTTCTATATGTGACGGCCAAGGTGAACATGCATGTGCTGGACAACATTCTGTTCGGTTCGATTCTTACGGTGAATGATACGGACATGAACGTGCTGCTCCTTATCGGGGTGCTCTGCACCGTTGTGGGTATCCCCACGTACAATCACATGCTGTTGGCGAGCTTGAATCCGAGTCTTGCCCAGGTACGCGGGATCAACGCCAAATTTTACGACTACGTGTTCGTGCTCATGATCACGGTCGTTACCGTGGCCTGCCTCAAGATCGTGGGTGCCGTGCTGGTGGAGGCCCTGCTCATCATTCCGGCGGCATCTGCACGCAATGTGAGCCGGTCCGTCAGGGGATTCTTTTTTTACAGCGTGATCTTTGCCACCGTGAGCTGCCTTCTCGGCATCATCGTGCCCATGCAGTTCGAGATTCCAGTGCCGTCGGGAGGGGCCATTATTCTGGTCGCCTCGGGCATTTTTGTCATAACAGCTGGGTTGCGCACGTTTTCAGGTTCTTTCCGGGAGGCTGCCGCATGATGAAGCGACTGGGCTTTGCCACTGTCCTGTTTTTCCTTGTTACAGCCGTTTCCCCTGCAATGGCCCAAAAGGAAGTGGTTGTTCTGACTTCCCTTGATGTGATTCAGGCCATGGGGGAGGTCCTGACCAGGGGGACGTCCATGACCGTGAAGGATGTCATCCCCGACGGCTATTCCATGCAGGGACAGAAAGCGTATCTGAAAAAGCACCGCACGGCGTTTTTTGAAATTGCTGCCAAGGCGGATGCGGTCCTGTCCGTAGGATCGGCCTGGACTGCCGACCCGCTCTATCAATGGGCGCGTCGCGGCAATATCCATGTGGTCAACATTGATGTCACCCAGTCCTTGGACGGCTATGGCGCCGGTGTGCCGATGGTGGAAGTGGAAGGAGAATTCTCTCCGTATGTCTGGAGAAGCCCGGCAAACCTCACCCGCATGGCGGCCATTGCCGCCGACGATCTCTGCCGATTGGTGCCCTCGGATGCAGACGTGGTCAGGGGAAATCTCAAGGTGTTGCAAACCGAATTGTTCAAACTGCGGAGCAGATACGAAGGTCTTTTCATGGAGCTTGATTTTGTGGAACTGGCGGCCCTGACCAGTGGATATACCTGTCTGGCTGACGAATACGGTTTGAATGTCGCTTTCCATATGCTCAAGCCCGAGGAGCAGTGGACCGACGGCGATGCGCGGCAATTGGCCGTTCAAATCAAAAAGGCCGGGGTCAGGGCCGTGATCTGCTCCTGGGAGCCCGGGGTCAGAGGGCTGGAGGCTTTGAGGGACGGTGGAGCGACTCCGGTGGTCCTCAAGCGGTTTGTCCGTGGGGAGGAGGAAGATGCGCTTACAGCACTTGTCGAGTGGTTCGACGGGAACCTTTCCAGGCTGGTTGCAGCCTTGAAAGACTGAGTCGGAGGTTTTTATGGGTACCGTTCTTGCCGTCGTTATTATCATTTTCGCAGGATATTATGTTTTTACAAAAATCCGTAAACAGTTTCAGGCAAAAGAGGGCTGCGGTTGTTCCGGTTGCACCTCTGATTCCTGCGGCCGGGGGGCCGATTGTTCCGACAAAAAATAGAGAGGAAAAACATGCGTTATATGGAAAAAGTTGTTGCTGTATGCCTCGTGCTTGCGCTGACGTTGTTTCTCGGTGGAGAAATTGCTTCGGCTCATTCGTTGTACATCCAATCGGGTCGCTTTCGGGTGAGCGAAGGCAAAAAGACCCCGCTTTTCTTTGCATACGGGCATCATTTCCCGGTGGACGATGGGGTGCGTTTCAACAAACTCGCTTTCATCAGGGTGTATGATCCCACCGGCAAGGTGACTGAAATTGCGCCTCGTGATGAAACCTGCCTGCAATCTCACATGGTGGAGTACGGGACAAACGGCACCTATGTGTTGACTGCCGAAACCAATCCCGGCTTCTACACCAAGTGGGTGGACAAGAAAGGCCGTGACCGGAACTCCATCAAACCCATGAGCGAGGTCAGGGATCAGGCTTCCGAAATCGTCAAATCCCTTTACAGCAAGCAATATGCGAAGTCGTACGTCCGTTGCGGGGAGCCTGACGGCAAATATCAGGCCCATGTGGGCTTGCCTCTGGAACTGGTCCCTGTGCAGGATCCTACCACGTTGAAACCCGGTGACACGCTTGTCTTGAAGGTCTTCAAGGGCGGCAAGCGGTATTTCGGAGCAGGGCATTGGGATGCCACGTACGGTGGGTATTCCACCGAGGCCGAGGACCTTTACCATCCCGGTGCCGAAGTCTCCGGCGACACGATCAGGGTTTCCCTGGATCAGCCGGGAAGGTGGTTTATACGGTACTATATCAAGACCGACGCGGTCCCGGACAAAAAGGATGCGTATTTGCAACTCAAGCAGACCGCAACCCTGGTCGTGCTGGTTCCCAATGAGCGTAAGCCGACTGTGGCGGAACACCAGTGATGCAGCTTAGGTTTCTGGTGGACCTCCCTGATTGACCGCCTCTGGATTGGAGGGCCACCAGTAAGCATGGGAATCAAAATGACGTATAAATACAAGATCAGACAGAGTATGCAAATGTCAGCGATCATTATGCCACGCTGTAGATAGCAGGCCTCCTTCGTCAGAGGGCGGTTTGCGTCTTGGATCGTGCGGTTTCCGCACCATCAAATGGCAACGTATAAACTTGCGAGGTAGCAAATGAGCAAGGCATTGATCGTATTTGGTTCCACCACGGGCAACACGGAAAGCGTCAGCGATGATATCGCCAAAGTCCTTGAGAAAGAAGGGCATAACGTCGAGATAATGAATGCGGCGAATGTGCCGGTCGAGGGTATGGCGAACGGATATGACGTTATCCTTCTGGGTTGCTCCACCTGGGGCGATGACGATATCGAACTCCAGGACGACTTCATTCCCCTGTTCGACGATCTGGAAAAAGCCGGATTGGACGGCAAGAAGGTCGGCGTGTTCGGTTGCGGTGATTCTTCCTATACTCATTTTTGCGGTGCCGTGGACGCCATAGAAGAAAAGTCCGAAGCGCTTGGAGCGGTCATGTTGGGCGATTCCCTGAAGATTGACGGTGACCCTGAACGAGATGATGTTGAAGCCTGGATACAAACGCTTCTGGTCAAGATGTAATATATAGTCCCGGCGAGTTGCCCCAAAGGATTTGCGGGGCAGAGATCATGGATTCGGGAGTGCTTTTATACGACAGCAGGCGTTATGAAAAAGTGGTTAGGGAATAGAATTATAAGCAAGAGATGGAACAATTGAAATTTTGCATAGAGACGGTTTAACAGCCTCCATGAGTGGTTCACAGACAACATCCCCTCCGGATTTTCCGGGGGGGTATTGTTTTAGCTGGTTGCAAACTCATCCTGTATCGGATCAGCTTCGGGAAAGGACTTTCAAAGCTTTGGAATGTGAGTCGGCCAGGTTACGCCTGAGCATTTTTGTTTGCTCATATTGTGTCCACAGTGTGTCCCAACACGCTGCAACGGCAGGTATGATTTGTGGAATCAGGTAGTTGATGCACCTTGTGCCCCCGCAGAGCACAAAACGGTATTACTGGGCGAAAGCTCCATCTCCATAGTTGGTCAATGCTGTTCTAGTTCCACAGGGCCTCTCTAATGGCATTCAAGAGGTCGTGGGTTCGATCCCCTCCAGCTCCAGCTTCTTCAAATACCAGTGGCCATTAATGCCATATTGTGAATAGCAAGCCCTTTTTATCAGAAGAAGGCTTGCCATTATTGGTTTGTCGGTCGCTGCCTTTTTTGTTTTCAGGAGGCGGCCTCGCTTCTGTGGCCCATGGTCGCGGTGCCCGACAACTGTTTGCGAGGTTCCGCCACCTGTCACGATAACAATTAAACCCGTGACGGGATTGGCAGGGCGTGGATCATGATTTACGAAAAATACTTACATAAATTTGGAGATATTGATCGAAAAATAGAACTCACGTTTAACAAAGAGAAGGCCGTGTCCAGTTATACATTGAAAAAGCAAATGCTATTGGCAGTGATGGTCTGTGTTTCTGTCTTCGTTTTTTCAGGGGTTGCATTCGCCAGAGATATTACGGACATGACCGGACGTGTCGTCTCGGTCCCTGATGCGGTAAAAACAGTGTATGCCGCGTCACCGCCGGAAACCATGCTGGTATATGCCATTGATCCGACGCTTCTTGCCGGGTTGAATTTCCCATTGAAAGGCTGTGACAAGTATATTGACGCGCATACGCTGGATCTTCCTGTTATCGGCGGTTATTTCGGCCAGGGGAAAACCCCTAATCTGGAGAAGCTTGTCGCATTGAACCCGGATATTGTTGTCGGGAGGAATTCCAGTCCGTTGAGCCATAAATTTGAAGCGTTTCTTGGGAAATTCAATATTCCGATTGCCAACATTGTCATCGATCAGTTGTATCAATACCCGGATGCATTCGAAGCCTTGGGGGGGATCCTCGGCAGGGAGGCAAGGGGTAGGGCGCTCGCCGATTATACACGGGCAGTCTTTTCTCAGGTGGCTGAAAAAACGGCCTTAATTTCTCCTCAGAAAAGGGTGAAGGTTTATTACGCGGAGGGAAACGACGGCCTTCGCACCGAAGGCAGCACGTCGATCCATGCGGAACTCATTCCCCTGGCCGGTGGGATCAATGTGCACGGCGAAGGCGTGGTGACACGGTATGGGAAAGAGAGGGTGAACATGGAAACGGTTATCGCGTATCAGCCGGAGGTCATCTTTGTCGAACAGGCCTCTTTCTATGCGCAGATTTATTCGTCCGCAGGGTGGAAAAGCATCCCGGCAGTCAAGAATCATCGCGTCTACCTCATTCCGAATAAGCCGTTCAACTGGTTCGACCGTCCTCCGTCCTTCATGCGCATATTGGGGCTGAAGTGGGTCGCCAATATTATGTATCCGGATCTTTTTGATTGGGACATGCAGCATGAATGCCGTGAATTCTTCCATTTGTTTTTGCAAAAGGACATTTCGTCCGAAGACGCCGAGCAGCTCATGAGCAGTGCAAGATGAAACAGCTCCGTCCTTTTGCCCGGACAAGAAAGTATCTCTTCGAGGGCTGGGGAAATCGGTCCTTTCTGCTCCTGGCCTTGGGATTTCTCCTGCTCTTGTGTCTGGCGGTGTCCTTGACGTTGGGAAAATATCCCATTTCCTTGAGAGAGCTATGGTTCGTTGTCCAACAGGGGGTGTTCCCGACCGGGGGTACCCATGATGACGGGTACGATCTGGTGAGGAATGTCCTGTTCGATATCCGCGCCCCGCGACTGATCGCCGCCGCCCTGATCGGGGCCGCACTTTCCATTTCCGGGGCGGCTTTTCAGTCCATGTTCGTCAACCCGCTGGTCGCGCCCGGAATTCTTGGGGTCCTGCCCGGAGCCTCGTTCGGCGCCGCGCTCGGATTGCTGATAGGCAACTCCTGGTTTGAAGTCCAACTGCTGAGTTTTACCGGAGGAATCCTGGCTGTGGGCCTGGCGATGTCCCTGGCCAAAATGTATAACGGCGACAAGCTGATGATGCTCATTCTCGGTGGGATCATAAGCGGATCCCTGTTCACCTCATTGCTGTCGATCGTCAAATACACGGCGGACCCCACGGACCAACTGCCGGCGATCGTGTATTGGCTCATGGGCGGTCTTTCCCTGGTCGATACGGAAACCGTTGCCGGCACAGCCCTTCCGATTCTCATCGGGATAGGGTGCATTCTCGGCATGTCCCGGTACCTCAACGCGCTCAGCATGGGGGATGAGGAAGCAAAGACCCTTGGAATCAATGTGAAGGTGATCCGTTTGTGCCTCATCGTTTTCGCGACAGTGATCAGTGCGCTCACCGTTGCGATGGGGGGATTGATCGGCTGGGTCGGGCTTGTGATACCGCATATCGGCAGAATGCTTGTCGGTCCCAACAACTGCATCCTGCTTCCGACGACAGCCCTTGTCGGGGCCATATATCTCGTACTCGTGGATGATATCTCCCGCCTCCTGCTGGATGTGGAAATACCGTTGGGCATCATCACGTCACTTGTCGGGATTCCGTTTTTTTCGATAATCATGAAAAATGCAAAACAGGGGTGGAAATAGATGCCATTGCTCCGCGCGAATAATATCGGTTTTTCCTATGCGGATACCCCCATTCTGGACGATGTTTCCTTCAGCATCGCCAAGGGTGAATTGGTTTCCGTTCTTGGGCCCAACGGGTGCGGCAAGACAACGCTGCTCAAGGTTCTCCTCGGTATTCTCATGCCGAAAACAGGGCAGATTTTTCTGAATGGTGTGGATATCGGCTGCATCGGCAGAAAGAGCCTCGCCAAACAGGTCGCCTACGTTCCCCAGGTGCACACGGCCTCTTTCGCCTATCCGGTCAAGGACGTGGTCATGATGGGGCGTATGCCTCACAAGAGTTTTTTCAGTCTATTTTCCGAGGAAGACGAGAACGTGGCTGTCAGCGCCATGGAAAAGACCGGGATTCTGCACCTGAAAGACAAATCGTATACGCAGATCAGCGGCGGGGAGAGACAGCTGACCCTGATTGCCAGGGCACTGGCCCAAGGTGCCCGGATCTTCATTCTGGATGAGCCTCTCAATGGGCTTGATTACGGCAATCAGCTCAAGCTGTTGGAGCAACTGCATGAGTTGTGCAGCGAAGGATATACGTTCATTAAATCCACGCATTTTCCTGACCACGCATTTTGGGTCTCCGATCATGTGATCATGCTCAAGAATGGCGTTGTGTATACCGACGGCCTTCCGAACGAGGTCATAACGCAGGAAAGCCTGTATGAACTTTACGGCGCAAATGTGCTGGTCATGCCGTATGCAGAAAATTTCAGGATGTGCATTCCTGGAGGGATATATTCAAGGCTTTGCGACGCATTGCCCAGGGCGGCCGGTCAGATTCCGCATGGCCCATCCCCTTCTCTCCATACTGATTCTGGTCAGCCCAAATCCTGTTAAAACAAAAAGGAGAATTCCCTATGTCCATACCGGAAGATGAAAAAGATTTTTATAAGTATACAAAGGATCATCGTTTTGCCGTGATGTACCCGCTTTTGGCCAGGGAGGTTGTTAGCAAATATGACATTGTTGAAGGGGTGTGTCTTGATATTGGAACAGGAAGTGCTGCTCTTTCCATTGAACTGTCGAAGATTACGGACCTTGAAATAATCGCGTTGGACGCCGAACCGGAAGCAATAGAGCTGGCCAGGGAGAATTGCGTCATGCATGGCGTTCCCGATGGCCGCATACGGTTCGTCTCCGCCCCTGTCGAAAAAATGCCCTTGCCCGACGGGAGTGCCGACCTGATTCTCAGCCGAGGGTCAATCCCGTTTTGGGAAAACCATGTGTCCGCCTTTGAAGAGATTCAACGCGTGCTCGCTCCTGGCGGAAAGGCGATGATCGGGTGCGGCTTCAGCCGCCTCCAAACCCTTGAAGAGGTCAAGGGGATGCGCCCGGTCTGGGCCCCTGACGTCCTTGAGGAGCGGACCCGGTGGAAGAAGGGCAGTTTCCTGACGGACACCCTGGGGCAGGCATCCGTAAAAGAATACGACATCATCGACGACAGCTATGGAACATGGGTTGAAATCCGTAAGTCCGGGGGGAAAGGCTGATGGGCGGCAATACTCCTGTGCAGCGTTGCCATGTCTGCGAAAACGCATGCACGATTGTCGAGGGCGGCATTGGCCGTTGCGGTCGCTACGGGAACAGGGACGGCCTTGTTTCCGAATTGTATCCGAACAGATACATCATGGTCTGCCCGATCCGGATTGAGACCATGCCCATGCTCCACTTTCACCCCGGGGCGCGTTTCCTTCAGGTCAGCACCGTCGGCTGCAATTTCAATTGCCCCGGATGCATATCTGCGGTGATCGTTCGGGAAATGAATCCGCAAAGCAAGGCGCTTCAGCGGTATTCGCCCGAGCAGATCGTTGAGAAAGCAATCCAGTGCGGGTGCAAGGGTATTGCCTTTCTGATGAACGACCCGCTCGCCGCATTTGAAACATTCCTTGCCGTGGCAACGTTGGCCAAAGCAAAGGGGCTGTATGTCGGGTGCTCCTCGAACGGGTATTTTTCCCGGGAATCCATTGAAAGGACGCAGCCGGTCCTGGATTTCATCAATATCGGGATTAAAGGACTTTCCGATCAGAATTACCATGACTGTGCCGGACTCAAGGGGTTTTCTCCTGTCCTGAGAAATATCAAGATGCTGCACAAGGGCGGTATCCACGTCGAACTTGCCTGCATCCATAAGAAGGACAATGCCGAGGAATTGTTGGAACTGTGCTCCATCATCCGCGACATATCCCCTGAAATTCCCTTGCAGGTGATGCGGTTCATTCCGTTGGAAGGGGCAGACCCCGAACTGGAGCCGTTGATCAGGGAAACGGAAGCACTCAGCCAAAGGATGCGTACCCTGTTGAATCATGTGTATGTGTTTAATTCTCCGGGGACAAAAGAGTTGAACACAGTGTGCCGGCATTGCGGTGAAACGACCCTTTCCAGGGATTTTTACGGCCCCATGGGAGCGCGGTTGCAAAACGGCGTCATGAAAGAACCGGAACATCACGCATGTCCCGCGTGCAGGCAACCCATCGGGATTTGCGGGGAAGTCAATGCCGTGGACTTCAGGGAAAAGGATTTTCAAGGGGGATATCCATTTACGCGCGCTCTTGAAATCGTCGAGTCCATCCTGATCACCATGGGCGTTGCCAGCAAGGCCGAGGTGGTGCATGTCTGGGAATATCTGCTGTGCAACGGCAAGATGCAGGATCTGCATCACGACATACAGCGGGTGGATAAGTATATACAAATGATACGTTTCTTCGGTTCGTTGGTGCACCGTGAAACTTCCGCCGAGATTCTGGCGACCTACCTGGAGGAAAAGACAGCGCTGGTTCAATCTCTCTGCCGTGCCCAGGATACTCGGCCCAGAGTGTATTATGCCATGGGAAAGCCGCTGTTTTGTATCAAGGGAGAGCGATTCGAAAACCATTTGGTGGAAATCTGCAATGGCGCAAGCGTCAATCGGGAGATCGAGATACATGGCCGACCGGGCATGAGTATCGAACCGGAAATCCTTGAGAAGTTGAATCCGGAAATAATGTTCATTTCAGCGTTTATTTCCAACTCCCCAATGGATTTTTACAATGAATGCGTGGAGAAAAATCTTCGTATTGATGCTGTTCGCGACAGGCGCATCCATACGGCTCCGATTCCAAGCAGTGACTTTGGCGGTCCCAAGTGGATTCTGGGTCTGATGCATATTGCCAACGAGATACACCCGGAAGTGTGCTCATTTAATATCATCAGGGAAGCGACGGAGTTCCATGAGCTCTTTTATGGTGCTTCCTTCAATGTGCTGGACGTGAACAGGTCTTTTGGCAAACCGGATACCGCGTGGTCGTGGGGGAAAGAGGGCAAGCCGGCATCTTCTTCTCACATCTGATAGTGGCGTAGGCTCATCTGTCGGTGTGGGCGAAGTGGGTTTTATTGACTTATCTGTCAGGGCTGTTTTACCTATGCTCAGACTGTCAATAAATCTTAAGGATTCTTTTAATTTGAAAGATTACCTGTTTGCCGTAAGGCCTTTTTTGTTTGCCAAACCTCTTCGATTACTTTTGCTCGTCACAATCGCGATAGTGATCTGTGGTATCGGGGGGTGTCGTGAAGGTGAAAAGACCATGCCGACTGCCGAGCGTGGCGTAATTGATCTTTCCGGCTGGGATCCGGTCCGGCATGGCCCGATCGCTCTTGATGGACAGTGGGAGTTCTATTGGGATCAACTGCTGACTCCCGATGACTTCGCGGCGGGCAATGTTCAGACAAGCAGCGGCTATCTGGTCTTTCCCGGTTATTGGAAAGGGTATGAATTAAACGGCCACTCCCTGCCCGGCACAGGGCAAGCAACATTCCGGCTGCGCATCCTGCCCGCTCCCGGCGTTCGCCAGTTGACGGTGCGTTTTCTTTCAATTCGGGCCGCCTACCGCATATGGGCCAACGGAACGCTTGTCGCCACGAGCGGAGTCGTAGGGCGGAGCGTTGAGGCTGAGACTCCGGATCGTTCAATCGTCCTGTCGCCAATTACAATCGATGGAGCGCCTATTGATCTGGTGATGCAGATATCCAACCACTTCTTTCCCGGGGGTGGGGTGCAGAATCCAATCGTATTGGCTGAGCAGGGAGTTCTGGAACAAGCCCATAACGATGCACGAAGTTGGGGGTTGTTGTTTTCGGGCTGCATGCTGATCATGGCATTGTACCATTTTATCCTCTATATTTTGAGAAAGAAAGATCTCTCGACGCTGTACTTTGGGTTATATTGCATGGTTTTGACTGTGTTGGTTGCCTCAAATGATGCATCAGATTGGTTGATCAGGTCATACCTTCAAGATGTTCAATTCGTGGTACTCAGCAAGATTGCCCTTGTCTGCTACGCTATTTCAACCTCAATACTGTATAGATTTTACAGGTCATTGTTTCCGAATGAATTTGGTCGAATTCTTCTCTATATCGTTGATGTAAGAGGTCTTCTTTTCATTCTTACGGTCTTTTTTCTACCCGGTCTCGTTTTTCAAACGGCGCTTCAATTGTTTGCTTTAACGGCTGTTTTTATTACTGCTTGCTTTATCATTCTGTTGTTTGTTTGCTTTCGTCGAGGGTATAGCGGGTCGCTGGTTCTCCTCTGTGGAATTATTGTTCTTGGGGTAACTTCAACACATGATATTTATTATCTCATTTTCAGTACCCACGTGGAGAGTCTCCTTCCGTTGGGGCTTTTTGCCCTCGTTCTGTCTCAAGCCATGGCATTGGCCCAGCGTTTTTCCAATTCTTTTACCTCCGTCGAACACCTCTCCGAGGCACTTGAGATCAGAAACGTCAATCTTGAAGAAGAGATTGCTGAACGCAGCAGGTTGGAGCGGGAGATCGTGAATCTCAGCGAAGAAGAACGCCGCCGCATCAGCATAGATATCCATGATGGCCTGTGTCAGCAGTTGACCGGGGCCTGTCTGCGGTGCGCATCGCTCTCGCAAGAGGATCAGAATCCGGAAGGCAGAAAGGAGGAGCTGCGCCAGCTTTCTGCTGTTTTGGATGGATTGGTGAATCAGGCATACGACCTGTCTTGTGGCATTTGGCCGCTGGAGCATGGTGATGCAAGCGCAGGGCCGTCTCTGGAGGACATGATCCGTCGTTATTCCCGGTCGAGCGGCATTCCCATGAAATTTCAGGATGAGAGGGCCTGCGAAGTCTGTCGAAACATGCAAGTGACGCAGCTCTATCGTATCGCCCAGGAAGCTATCTCCAATGCCGTAAAACACGCCAACCCCCAGCGGATTACGGTTTCGTTCGATTGCTCTTCAAACGGCATGGCAACGCTCGCGGTTCGTGATGATGGTGTCGGCCGATCTGCGGCCGATCAGTCCAAAGGGGGATTGGGCATGAACATCATGGCGCATCGGGCGATGATGATCGGTGGCGACTTGCAGATTGTGGACATGGACGAAGCCGAGGGCGGCGGGACCATGGTCGTCTGCTCCGTTGCTTGTCATTCTGCTGCACGTCCAAAAGGCGAAGAGGACGATATATGAGCGTTTCCGCCAACATACTCATTGTGGATGACCATCCGGCCGTACGCGAAGGACTCGGTCTGTTGCTCGCAAAGGGCCAGCACACGGTCTGCGCTGAAGTGTCCTGTCGGGATGAACTCTTGACCGTACTCGATTCCACCAGCCCGAACGTCGCTTTGGTGGATATTTCTCTGGGCCAGGAAAGTGGCCTGGACTGTATTCAGGACCTGCTCTCAAGAGATATATCGGTGCTTATCTACTCCATGCATGGCAACGCCAGTGTCGTGAAACGCGCCCTTGGTCGCGGGGCGCACGGGTTCGTCACCAAATGTGAAAGCTCGACAGTCCTATTGGAAGCGATTCAGACCGTCCTCGGCGGTGAAATCTACCTCAGTCCCCGCGTGGCGGCGAGCCTTGAGGCGGAAGGGAACCAGATCGAGACCTCGGTCGAGCCTCCGCAGTTCAGCGAACGCGAGAGGGAAGTTCTGATCCTTCTGGCAAAGGGCGAAACCAATGCGGAGATCGCAGCGAGATTCGACGTGAGTGTCCGAACAGTGGAAACTTACTATTCAAGGATACAAATAAAACTTGGTCTGAATGGCATGAAAGTTCTCAGGAAATATGCCCTCCGCGAATACTGCATTGTTTAGATTAAAATCAATCACTTACATTGAAATAAGCATTCCGTACCCATCCCTTTTTTTCTTAGCGCTCTGCTAATTTATCTCATTATCGTACGTCTGTCCGGGAAAACCCGGACAGACAGGAATTCTCCTGGGATATATGGGTAGTGCTGCTCGTTGGCAGACAACGCAAGTCGTCCCTGGACGGCCTCTGTCCAGAAGTCCGGCGGCGCGTGCTCGACGCGAAAGCGAGATCATGCGCACCGACAATCTTGGTCGCCTGCGTCTGCATTGCGAATTGCCGACCGTACGTGGAAGAGGTTGGACTGAGGGGAGTGTTCTTTTTCGATAGTACAGCATTGGCAAACATTTGACTTGTTCTGCCAAGTGGAGGTTCTGGTGTTCAATAAAGTACGATTTCATATGCTTTCCCTGTTGTGTCTGGGAGTATTTGTATGCAGCATTCCATTCTCAGCATATGCTGCAGAAAGGGAGACGCTTTTATTTAATATTACGCAAAGTGATGGTATAGGCTCTGATAGATTATTTAGTTTTGTCGCTGGTGAAAAAATACGATGTAAAGTTGTTTCTGCATCTGGGACGACACATATTAGTATCGTGGATGACCTCTATTTTAAAGTAGCTGAGTGGATGAATATTGTTGGTGGAGATGTTTTTGAGTACACAGTCGTATCGGATGGTGATTACAGAATATGGACTACTACTCATGCTGCTAGCTCATGTAACGTCAATTATTACAGCGTAACAGATGGGCCCGATGGTACAAGTGGTGAAACGAAGAATGCTTTTTCCAACACCGTTGCCTCTGCCTCCAGAGGACAAACTTCCGTCATAACGGGCAACATCATGTCCCGGACCGCAACGGCCTCTTTTGGTGCTCCGCCGCAGGAAGCGCGAGGTAGGAATTTGGCGTCATCATTCAATAAAGGTTCTCTTTATCAAAGGGGCGAGCAGCATGAAGCCAGAGAAATGTCCATCAAGGAACTGGGGCAGTTCGCCACCTTCAATACGTCACAAAGTGTGGCTGCGGCGGCTGATGGCGGCGTCTCCGGCATAGAACAGCGACGTGGTATCCTTACAAGTGACCCTTTCACCATTTGGGGGCATGCGTCTTTTACGTCTGCCGATAACGATTTCAACAAGGGCGGGGATGACAGACGGTACAATGGTAATGTGTGGGGCTACAGCCTCGGTGCAGACTACCGTTTTCATGAAAAAGTCATTGCCGGTCTTTCTGTCGGCTACACTGATACAGATATTACGACCAGCTACAACTCCGGCAAGTACGAAGAACAGAGCTGGAACTTCTCACCCTATGTCATGTACGAACCAGTCGATGGCGCACTGATTTCGTTTATTGCAGGGTATAGTTTTGGTGACGTTGACCGCAAGCGGAACTCCACTGTCACGGGAAACACCGACAGTGACATGTGGTATACGGCACTGGAAGGCGAGTACAGGATGCAGCCGTCCGACTCCATTCCTCTGGAGTTGACTGCGAGACTTGGTTACCTGTTGTCGGAAAAAACACTTGATGCCTTTACCGAAAGCGATGGAACCCGTGTCGGCGAGTCCACGGCTGACACCAGCCAGATCAAACCCGGTGTTGAAGTCGCCTACAGCTTCAATGCACAGGGGATGACCTTGCAGCCTTTCGTCAAGGCCGATTACATTCATGACTTTGTCGATGAAATCAACGATGACAGCAATGCGCTCAATCTCGGTGGTGGTTTGCGGGTCCTGTCCGGCGAAACCGGATTGTCCGGCGTGATCGAAGGTGAACGTCAGTTTTGCAGAGATGACTACTCCGAATACACCATCAAAGGACTTCTCGCCTACAACTTCGCCTTGAATGGCGATGACGGCAACCAGGTGGGCACTCTGGCTCCTTTCGTGAACTCCAACCTGGATGCTGACGGTGGGCAGGTCTTCGGAGCCGGGCTGAAGTTCACAAGCGCAGACGGCGTCATGAGTTGCGAGCTTGATGCAACTCATACCATGTCGTCTGAGGATGCGGGCAACACTGGTGCCAGGATGATGCTTGAAATGGCCTATTAAAAGCCGTCAAAGATCAAAAAGATATTCTGGGGGAGGGTGATAATCCTCCCCTTTTTCATGTCGTGATCCGATGAATTATCTACCTGAACCGGGACAACGGCCCTGGCCGCTCTCCTTTCGATCTCCCAGCGATACTACTGATATCCCGCGCGCCAGTCACATTCTGCGACCGGGAGCGTTAATACGCTTTTAATCAAATATGTCCCTTTATAACAGTATGTTATTATAAAAAATGCCGTCAGGTGTTCAAGGGCTTGTGGAATACCCAAATGCCCGTATTGGGTTGTTTTGATCTTTGGGGGAGTTGTTTGTGATTGGGTGCTTTCTCTGATGCGCTACCAGTTCCTTTCAAGCAAAAAACAGTCTGTTGACTACGAGGTGTTTAGCTGCTAAACACTTTGTATGAAGACATTTGAAGAGATGACGCCTGTGCTCAGGGATCTTGGCCGGGCCATGGCAAAATATGCGCTTGTGGAACGAAAGGCTTTTGATTTCGGCATAGGTGTGGAGCTGTTCCCGGCGGAGATTCATATGATCACTGCTGTGGATATGCGGGACGGGGCCGGAGTCACGGAGTTGGCCGAGGAATTCGGCATCACCAAGGGGGCGGTCTCACAGTTGGTTGCCAAGCTGGTGAAAAAGGGGTTTTTGGTCAAGGAATCAGACCCGGAGAACGGGTCCCGTGTTGTTATCAGGACAACGGAACTGGGGCATGCCGCCAGTGAGAACCATATAGCTTTTCACCGGGACCACGACAGGGTGTTTTTGAAGTATGTGGCCCAGTTGGATGAAGCATCCTACGAAATCGTCCGCACGATGAGCAGGCAGATGAATCTGTGGATGGACAATTATTTGAAATAAAAAATTTTCTCGAATCAGTATAGCAACTAAACAGATAGGAGTCTCTATGCTTGTCTTGAAACCTTGTTCTGATTTTGAACCTGTCAATAGAATGATGATATCGTCACTCTCCACCAAGGCTGTGATGAGCGCCGTGGAGTTGAAGGTGTTCGACCGACTTGAGGGGCAGGCCAAGGGGGCGGAAGCGCTCGCGGCGGAAATGGGACTGGTGGCAGAACGGCTTGAGCCGATTCTGGATATTCTGGTTGCGGCTGATCTTTTGGCCAGAACCGTGGACGGATATGTCAATACGGCCATGGCTTCGGAGTACCTGGTCAGCAGTGCACCTCTGTATCAGGGGGACAGCATGGCCCTAACCATGCGTTTCAACGCGATGGTGGAAGATTCCATAACTGCGTTGGTATCCGGTGGAGAGGTGGGCCGCAATGTAACGGATAACGATTGGGGCGTTGCCGAAACCATGGAAGGCACTGCTCAGGATGCCAAAGGCAACGGCCTGTCTCCCGTGGTGGATCTCGTGGCCGGTCTGCCTGGTTTTGACGAATTCAGGACAATGGGGGACATCGGCGGCAATCACGGTTCGTATACTATGGGCGTACTGGAGCGGAATGATGAGATGCACGGGACGATCTTCGATCTTCCCCATGTTGTTGAACAGGCTCAGGCCAGGTGCGATCGGCTGGGGTTCGGTGACCGCGTGACAACGCACGGTCTCGACTTCAGGGAAGATCGAATCCCGGCAGGGCATTTTGATCTCATACTGACGTCGCACGTGTTGTACGCGTTCAAGTCTGATCTCGGCGATGCGCTTGCAAGAATTGCTGAAGGATTGAAGCCGGGTGGATGGTTTGTCTCCCACCATTGTTTTCGGGGCGGTAACCGGCTGAACGAGATGGCAGAAGCCTCGTTGGAACTCCTGACCCGGTTGTGCGGCTATTCCTCACATTTTATCGAGCAAGACGAACTGGTCGGCATTCTGGGATCTCTCGGTTTCGATGACATCCGCTGCCGACCTGTTTCAGAAACCGGGCTGGGGCTTATGGTCGCAGCCCGGAAGAAATAGTTTTGATATTGACGGCCTGCCTGTGCCGGGACACGTCTTTCCCACACAGGCAGGCTTTGAACGTTGTTGGCATCAAAGGTTTAATTGAGCCGGCGATTTCTTCGTTACGGGATATGTTCCGGCTGTTGAGCCGGGAACTATCTCCATTTTTTCTTTTGCGGAATTTGCCCGTGACAAGCTTATGGCTTCGGGCATGTCTCAATGGATAATCAAGTTGGTTCAGGAAGACATTAGATAGGTCTGTGGTTCAATTCGGTTGAACTGTTCATCCACGACAAAGGCCCGGTAGGATATCCTACCGGGCCTTTGTCGTGGATGACATATAATAATATACAAAACAATATGCATTATATTATATATGTATTTTCGACTGACAAACTGGTGTCTTGGGAGAGCTGAGCGAGTATGGCGCTATTTTCATTATCAAGTCAAAGGAACCTCTAATGCTTGTCCGTCGAACAGTTTTGATTATTTGTTTCGATGGTAAACGGCGCGTGGATTGAAATTTTCTCTATTAAAAGAAAAGTAATCAGAGGTATTGATGCTTTTTATACACTATAACAATATAATCTTATTGAAAAAAGAGGGTAGTAATTTGTATTTTTGGGCAGCGAGTTAATTCATATCTTTAAGGTATGATTAACACCTATTGTGCGCTGCGGGTATAATTGTATTTATAATGGTTATAACTATGTTCAGGCTGCAAGTATACCAATGAAGATTTATTCATTTGCGTGTCTTTGCACTAATTTATTGTGGAGGACCCATGTTAAAGAATTTGCGTTTGGGATTGAAATTGGGGATGGGGTTTGGGACGATTTTGGTATTGACGGCTTTTGTCGCGTTTATCGGGTATGCCAGTATGCAAGGAGTCCAAGGGAGGGTGGACAAAGCTGATGATGTGAACCGATTGGTACGGTTTATCCTGGAAACCCGTGTTCAGGAGAAGAACTATATTTTACGCAAGGATCCGAAGATACTCGAGGCACATGAGAATTCCCTGAAACAGATGTACAAGCAAATCGAGCTGACGAGCAGCAAATTCCAGAACAAGCTCAATCTGGACCAAATGGGTGAGGTTCAAAAAGCGGTCAACACTTACGAAGCGGCGTTCAAGCTGTATGTTGACCTTGAAGAGCGGAAGACCGCCGCCATGGAAATGATGCGGAAAAACGCCCAGATAGCCTTGTCTCAAACGGAAGCACTTCGGACAGATCAAAAGAATGAATTCAATGAGTTGTTGGAGGATGGGAACACCTCCAAAGATATCCTGCAGGACCGGCTCACCAAGGCCGATGATGCCAACAGAATGATCAAGATGTTTCTGGATTGCAGAAAGAATGAGAAAGAGTTCATCATTTCCCTGGATGAAAAGTACCTGACTCAGGTCAGCGCGGGGATGGACAAGATCCTTGCACTTGCGAGTGATCTGAAGAGTCGTTTCCGGAGACAGGACAACATTGGAAAAGTGCATGCAGTCGAGCAGTCTTTGATGTCTTATCAGACTGAATTCATGACTTTTGTCGATTCCATCAAGCAGCAGGGCAATGCTGAGATGGCCATGGTCGAGTCCGCCCGTGAGGCTGACAAGGTGTGCAGGGAGGCTCGGGCTTCCCAAAAAAGCATGATGCTGGCCGATATGAGTTTTGCGAACGTCGTCAGTATTAGTGTGACTGTTGCGGCACTTGTCATCGGTATTTTTGCCGCTTTCTTCCTGACTGTGGCCATCACCAGGCCTGTAGCCATGGGGGTAAGGTTTGCCCAAGGGATGTCCGTGGGAGATTTCACCAAGACCCTGGACATAGACCAGAAGGACGAGATCGGTGTGCTGGCTTCGGCATTGAACGATATGGTATTGAAACTGCGTCAGGTCGTGCAGGACGTGCAGAGTGCGACCGACAACGTCGCAAGCGGCAGCGAGGAGCTGTCGGCCACGGCGGAATCCCTTTCCCAGGGAGCAACGGAGCAGGCCGCAGCCATTGAGGAAGTTTCTTCTTCCATGGAGCAGATGACTTCCAACATCAGCAAGAACGCGGAGAATGCCAAGGAAACCGAGATGATTGCGACGTCTTCCGCAGAAGATGCCAAAAAGAGTGGTGAGGTTGTCTCGGGGGCCGTCGACGCCGTGACCAACATCGCGGAAAAAATATCGATCATTGAAGAAATCGCCAGACAGACGAATCTGTTGGCCCTGAACGCAGCCATCGAAGCCGCTCGGGCGGGGGAACACGGCAAGGGGTTCGCAGTTGTAGCCGCTGAAGTGCGCAAACTCGCCGAGCGAAGCGGTCTGGCCGCAGCTGAAATCAGTGAGCTTTCCGCCAGCACGGTCAGCGCATCCAGGCAGGCGCGGGAAATGCTTACCACGCTGGTTCCGAACATCGAAAAAACGGCCCAGTTGGTTCAGGATATCGCTGCTTCGAGCAACGAGCAAAACGCGGGTGCCAGTCAAATCAATCAAGCGATCGGCCAGCTTGATACGGTCATCCAGCAGAACGCTTCCGCCTCCGAGGAAATGGCTTCCACCAGTGAAGAGCTGGCGGGACAGGGGCAGTCAATGCAATCCACGATGTCCTTTTTCAGGATTGATTCCCACGGCGGAGATGCTCGGATACACAGTTCTGTGGTTGCCACGTCCCCGAGGCGGGCGCTGCCCAAGGGTGCGACTCAGGCTAAGCCATCCAGGCGCAAGTCTGAAAAGGGGTTCGAGCTGGCAATGGGACCCGATGACGACCAGGATTTCGAACGATTCTAGTCGGCTCGTTCCGTTCAGCAGATAGATTCAAACAAGGGCCGTGAAGGATATTCTTCACGGCCTTTTTCATTGTTTGCGGGCAGTGTTTTTCTTCGGGCGTCCCATGACGGTGAGCAGACCAATGATGATGCCAATGAACAGTGTTGCCAACAGCAGCAATGCGCGAGGTGTGGAGAATGACCAGAACAGGAATGCGACTTGCACCTGTTCGGTGTTCTGAACGAGAAACAGAATAAAGAGTGTCGTCAGGAAGACCGTTAAAACGATGTGTACCCTCTGCTTTATTTTCGAGAGTGCGTTTTCCATGGGCTTTGACCATCCTTTAAACTGAATTGTTTGCATCTTTTGTGATGATTGCAGATGTCTGCCATGATGATACGCTTTCCGTCGGTTCGGGGTCAATACACTTGGTCACAGGACTCGGATTCTCGGATGAATACGGTGACGGACGCTCTTCCGTTGACACGGGATAATAACATCAAGCGGGTTGTAGTCTGTCTGAAAGGGGGTATGGTGGGTGTGAGGTGAAAAACCATGAACGCCCTTCTTGTCTACCCGTCGTATCCCGACACTTTCTGGAGTTTTAAAAGCATACTGCCCTTTGTTTCAAAAAAGGCGGCCTTTCCTCCGCTTGGTTTGCTGACTGTCGCCGCCATGCTTCCGGGGGTATGGGAAAAACGGCTGGTGGACACAAACGTTAAACCCTTGAAGGACGCTGACCTCGAGTGGGCGGATATCGTCTTGGTCAGCGCCATGATTGTACAGGTCCCCAGCGCACGGGAAATAGTCGCACGTGCGAAGAATGCGGGAGCAATCGTGATAGCTGGAGGGCCTGCCTTCAGGGCTGAGCATGATCAGTTTCCCGATGTCGATCATTTTGTCATAGGTGAATCCGAAGCCGTGTTGCCCTTATTCCTGAAGGACTTTGAGCATGGTGTGGCAAAAAGGGTGTATGAGACCGACGAACATCCCGATTTGAGTTCCACTCCGCTTCCTGCCTGGGAGTTGTTGGACATGAAGGATTATGTGTCCATGTCCGTGCAGTATTCTCGAGGCTGTCCGTTCGATTGCGAGTTTTGCGATATCGTGGCCATGAACGGGCAACGCCCTCGCGTGAAACGTCCCGCGCAGATGGTGCGGGAGCTGCAAAGCTTATATGATGCCGGATGGAGGGATTCGGTTTTTATTGTGGACGACAATTTCATCGGCAATATTCGTCACGTGAAGGAGTTTCTGCCCGAGCTGACACAATGGCAGAAAAGGAAAAAATACCCTTTCAAGCTCATGACCGAAGCAAGCGTTAATCTGGCGCAGGATCAGGAACTGATGCAGATGATGAGTAATGCCAACTTCCATAAGGTTTTTATCGGCATCGAAACGCCTTCAACCAAGAGCCTGGTCGAGTGTGGGAAAAAGCAGAACGTAAAGACTGATTTTGCTGTTGCCGTCAGGGAAATACATCGACATGGGATGCAGGTGATGGGCGGATTTATCGTGGGTTTCGACAGCGACACCGCATCCATCTTCGAGCAACAGATTCAGTTTATACAGGAGATCGGGGTTGTCACGGCCATGGTCGGGGTTCTCAATGCATTGCCGCATACCAGACTCTGGCGCCGCCTCAAGTCCGAGGGGCGTCTGCTGGACGGCATGAGTGGGGAAAACACGGACGCCTGCCTGAATTTCAGTCCCAGCATGGGATGCGAAGCATTGCTTGAGGGATACAAGAACCTGTTGGGTGTCCTCTACTCACACAATCAATACTATGATCGGATACGCACCTTCCTCTCTTCCTATAAGCCGACATCCCGTGGTCGAATCCTGCGGACAGATATTCAGGCCTTCGTCAAAAGCATGTGGGCTGTCGGAGTCGTCTCTTCCGCCCGGTTTTCCTACTGGAGGCTCATGGCCAAGACATTGCTGACCAAGCCAAAGGCTTTCCCCGTTGTGGTGGAACTTGCCATTCTCGGTTTGCATTTCGAGCGGGTATCCCATCGCATCATGGGAGTGTGACAAGGGGCTGATTAATCCCAGTCGAGTTTGATTTGCGTGGAAACGGCCTCGATCAACTCACCGCTCAGAATGAAACCGGACAGGCCCGAGACCTCGTCGGCCATGAAACGGTCCTTTTCGACAATGGGGAAAAGGTCCCGCTCCCGCACTGTCCGGTAGAGGGCCTCACAGGCCGGACTGAACGTTTTCTCCGCCTCGGTCAGAGGGTGCTCGCGGATGACGCAGGCATCGAAAATCACCCCATCTCCCTGCCCGTTCATGCGGGACTTGAGGGCACCCAGTTCCTTGTCCACCCATTGCGGCAGATCCACTTCCGTGGGGATGGTGTCCAGCCGTTTGCGTATGGCAATGGCCTGGATGATGTAGGCCAGTTCGATGCCCATGATGTGGGAAGCCTTGGGAATGGCCTTGAGGAGGCGCACGGCCAATCCGGTGCCCATGCTCACATGGTCTTCCTGTCCGGAGTTGGTCGATATGTTGAAAAGGTGGCTGGGCATGGCGTCACCCCAGATGGAGTTGAGCAGGGAGGCGGAGGCATATTCGAGCATCATCATGCCGCTGGATATGGAACGGTCGTCATGGCTCAGGTCCGGCCATTTGAGGTCGCGTCCCAGCCCTTTGTTGCGGTTGGGGTCCACGAAGCGCACGGAACGTTGGTGGGAAAGACCGGCCATGATTCCGAGAGCCTGCATCAGGTTGTATACCTGCACGGCCACAGGCATGCCGTGAAAGTGGCCGCCCGAGACCACATCCACATGCAGGCCGTCGGTGTCTTCCAGCAGGATGGGGTTGTCGGTGGCGGAATTGGCCTCGATCAGGAGGCTGGTTTCGGCCTGATTGATGAGGTCGTGGGCCGCTCCCAGTATCTGGGCCGCGCATCGCACGTTGTACGGGTCCTGCACCTGGCCGTCGGTCTTGAAGTCGCGGTGGGAATTGCGGATGGGAGAATCCTGCATGAGCCGCCAGATCCAGTCCGCCACCCGGACCGCTCCGGGATGCGGGCGGACTGCGTGGAAATCGGGTCGGTAATAGGTGTCCGGGGCAAGCATGACCTGGGCCGTCAGGGCCGATTCAACCGCCGCCGACCGCAGCATGATCTTGAGCTTGTGGCAGGATACCAGGCCGATGGCGTTCATGAACTGCACGCCGTTGGTCAGGGCCAACCCTTCCTTCATCTGGAGGCTGAAGGGCGTCAGCCTTGCTGCCTTCAGGGCTGCCCCGGCTTCAACGACTTCCCCCCTGTAGGCCACTCGGCCACGCCCGATGAGGGCCATGGCGATGTGGGAAAGCGGGGCAAGGTCGCCGCTGGCACCGACGGAGCCGAGTTCCGGGACCTGGGGCGTGATGCCCGCGTTGAGCATGTTGATGAAGGCTTCCACCAGCTCGGGCCGGACGCCGCTGTACCCGCGGGCCAGGGAATTGGCGCGCAGCAGCATGGTCACGCGGACAACGGTTTCATCCATGGGCTCGCCCGCGCCGACCGAGTGGGAGAGGATGAGGTTCTCCTGAAGTTTCGACAGGTCTTCGGTCTTGACCGACAGGTCGACATTGTGCCCGAATCCCCGGTTGAAACCGTAGGCCGGGAATTCCTGCTCCACGATGGACCGTTCGATCTGTTGTCTGCGTTCGGCAAGCATGGACCGGGTGGCCGGAGCCAGGGAAACGGTGGTTTTGCCTGTGCCCACGGCAATGATCTCTTCAAGGGGCAGGCTTCGCGTATGGTCGAGGATGACGTTCATAATGTTTCCTATTTGGTGCCGTATATGAAAGTGTAGACGGCCAGCGCAGCCAGTTTTGCCGTGCGTCCGTCAATGTCGAAGGTCGGGTTGACTTCAGTGATTTCGAAAATCCTGGTCTGTCCATGGGCGCGGCAATGGTCCGCGAAATCGAGAGCAGCCCGCGCCGACAGGCCTATCGGAGAGGATGCGCTGACTCCGGGGGCGTCCGAGGCGCGTATGCTGTCCATGTCCAGTCCGGCAAAGAGCGGCTGGCCGCTGATTTCTGCGAAGAGGCTGTCGAAACAGGCCCGGTGTCCGGTCTGTTCGATGCTGTGCAGGGTGTGGATATGGACGCCCATGCTTTGGGCGTCGGCGAGATAGGTCGGCGAGTTGGCCCATGGTGCGATACCTACTTCGTGCAGATGTTCCGGGCGCAGTATGCCGCTGTCGATCAGGTTGCGGTAGGGCGTGCCCGAGTGCCGGATGGCGCTTTTGCGCATGTCCAGATGGGCGTCCATGTTGACGGCCGCCAAGCCGGGATACGCCTTGCCCATGGCGCTTGCGTCAGGAAAGGAAATGTCGTTGCCGCCCCCCAGGGAAATGACGGTCTTGCCCAGTTGCAACAGGCCGGAGACCACGGCTTCAAGCCGTTCATGGATTGCTTCAAGCTCGCCCGTTGTCGCCACGTCCCCGATATCCGCCAGGATGACCGCGTCCGAGATGGGCGGTTTGAGCTTGTACAGGGCCTGCCGGATGGCCGTAGGCGCGGCTGCGGCTCCCGGCCGCCCATGGTTGCGCCTAACGCCGAGGTCCTGCGGGCAGCCCATGATGACATGGGTGGCTTGCGCAAGATCGTCAGGCGAGAGCGACACGACATCCCGCAGCAGCACGTCAAGCGGATCATGGCTCCCCTCGGGCAGTTCTGGTGGCGTAAGCAGGGAGTTCAGGTCGCTGTCCGTCATAGGATTCGTCCTTTCTTGATCACGGTCTGTACGTGGTTCTCTCCATAGAAATACGTCATGTTCCGATAGTCGGGGCTGTCCAGAATGAGCAGGTCCGCCTGCCAGCCCGGTTCGATGCAGCCCACTTTGTCGATCCGCAGGGCGTGGGCCGCGTTCTGTGTGACGCAGGCCAGGGCCTCTTCCACGCTCAAGCCCATGCGCATACAGGCCAGGGACATGACCAGTTGCAGGTTGAGGGACATGTTGGAACCGGGATTGAAATCCGATGCCAGGACCGGGATGCAGCCTGCGTCCACAAGCTTGCGACCCGGCGCAAAGGGGATGTCGAGAAAGAGGGACACGCCGGGCAGCATGACGCAGGCGAGGTCGGATGCGCCCAATAGCGCGATTTCCCGCTCGGTCAATGTCTCAAGATGATCCACGGACACGGCTCCGGCCTCTATGGCCGCCTCTATGCAGCCGATGGAGTGGAACTGATTGGCGTGGAGGCGGGGCAGCAAGCCGTGCGCCCGGGCTGCGGCCAACAGGTCAAGGGATTCCGCAGGAGTGAAATATCCCTGTTCGCAGAAGACATCGCAGAATTTGGACAGTTTCCCCGCCTCAGCCAACATTGTTTTCACCTCTGCGAGATATTCGCTCTTTTCCCTGTCCTTTGGCACGGCGTGGGCACCGAGAAAGGTGGGGATAAGGTCGACGGGGTGCTCTTCGTCGAGTTCGGCTATGACCCGGAGCATCTTGAATTCGGTCTCGGCATCAAGGCCGTATCCGGTCTTGACCTCCATGGTAGTGGTGCCTTGCCGGACGGCCCGGTTCAGGCGCTCACGTGCCAGGGCCTTGAGTTCTGCCTTGGAAGCATGGCGGGTGGCCGCCACGGTGCTGGAAATCCCGCCGCCGGATGCCGCGATCTGTTCGTAGGTTGCCCCGGCCGTACGCATGGCGAATTCGTCGGTCCGGTTGCCGCCGAACACGAGGTGGGTATGGGCGTCGACAAATCCGGGAATGACCGCGCTGCCCGCAGCGTCGATGACCATGGCGCCGTCCGTTTGCGCGCGGTGGTCCAGGTCCTTGAAAGGAGCAATTTCCTGGATGGTGCCGTCAGTGACGTAGATGGACATGCCGGAAGTCTCGGAGAGGGTCGCCAGGCCCGGCCCCCTGAGGGAGCCGGGACGGGGCGTGACTATCCGGGCAGGATTCTTGACGAGCAGAGCGGTCATGGCATTCCCGTTGTTAGTCGATCATGGGCAGATTCAGCCCTTTATCCTTAGCACATTGTATCGCTTTTTCGTAGCCTGCATCCGCATGGCGCATGACGCCTGTGCCGGGGTCGTTCCAGAGGACACGTTCGATTTTTTCGTCGGCCTCTTTCGATCCGTCGCAGAGCATGACCAGACCGGCGTGCTGGGCATAGCCCATGCCGACCCCGCCGCCGTGATGGAAGGAAACCCATGTGGCTCCCGAGGCGCAGTTGAGGAGGCAGTTGAGCAGCGGCCAATCCGAGACCGCATCGGAACCGTCTTTCATGGCCTCGGTCTCACGGTTCGGGCTGGCCACGGAGCCGGAGTCGAGGTGGTCGCGTCCGATGACCACCGGCGCTTTCAATTCGCCGTTGCGCACCATTTCGTTGAAGGCCAGGCCCACGCGGTGGCGGTCGCCCAGTCCCACCCAGGCGATGCGTGCGGGCAGTCCCTGGAACTGGATGTGCTTCTGGGCCATGTCGATCCAGTTGTGCAGGTGGGCGTCGTCAGGGATGAGTTCCTTGATCTTGGCATCGGTCTTGTAAATGTCCTCGGGGTCGCCGGAGAGGGCCACCCAGCGGAACGGGCCGTGGCCGGTGCAGAACAGGTCGCGGACATAGGCGGGCACGAAGCCGGGGAAATCAAAGGCATTTTCCAGGCCCATGTTGAAAGCTTCCTGGCGGATGTTGTTGCCGTAATCGAAGGTAGGAATACCCATCTTCTGGAAATCGAGCATGGCCTGCACGTGCGGCACCATGGATTTGCGTGCGGCCAGCATGACGCCGGCCTCGTCGGTTTTCTGTCTGGCTTCCCACTCCTCGACCGTCCAGCCCGCAGGCAGGTAACCGTTGAGGGGGTCGTGGGCCGAGGTCTGGTCGGTGACCGCATCGGGCCGGACGCCGTCCCTGACGAGCCTGGGGTATATTTCGGAGGCATTGCCGACAACGCCGACGGTCAGGGCTTCGCCCTTGGCGCACGCTTCCCTGATCAGTTCGAGGCCGTGCTCCAGGCTGTCGGCCTTGACGTCGATGTATCCGGTGTCGAGGCGTTTCTGGATGCGGCTTTCCCTGCATTCGATGGCCAGCATGGACGCGCCTGCGAACTTGGCGGCCAACGGTTGTGCACCGCCCATGCCGCCAAGACCTGCGGTGAGAATCCATTTGCCGGTCAGGTCGCCGCCCAGATGTTTGCGGGCCATGGAGACGAATGTTTCGTAGGTGCCTTGGATGATGCCCTGGCTGCCGATGTATATCCACGAGCCTGCGGTCATCTGGCCGAACATCATGAGACCCTTGCGGTCCAGTTCGTTGAAGTGTTCCCAGTTGGCCCAGTGCGGCACGAGGTTGGAGTTGGCGATCAACACACGCGGCGCACCCTTGCTGGTGCGGAACACGCCCACCGGCTTGCCCGACTGGATGAGCAGTGTTTCGTCATCCTCCATCGCCTTGAGCGTTTCGATGATCTTGTCATAGCAATCCCAGTTGCGGGCCGCCCGGCCGATGCCGCCGTAGATGATCAGGTCCTCGGGGCGTTCCGCGACCATGGGGTCCAGGTTGTTCTGGAGCATGCGAAAAGGGGCTTCGAGCTGCCAGCTCTTGCAGGAAAGCGTGGTGCCTGTCGGGGATTTGACGATGCGTTTGGACATGAGTACCTCGTTGGGTCGAATTATGTTGTTTCAGGGGAGAACTCGCCGCCGAAGCTGTACCGCGAGCCCGGATACAGCAGTTCGGCATAGGAGACGAGAACGCCTTCTGACCACGTCTTGCGTTTGATGAGCAGACATGGTTCGTTCGGTTGAATCTGGAGAAAATCGCATTGCTCGCCTGTCGGCAGCACCGCTGTAAGCTGGTGCTCGGCCTTCTGCAACGGGGCGACCTTCATGAGATGCTTGTGCGCGGACGTTCTGGTGAAATCCAGTTCAAGATAGTCGGGCACGGCCGCCAGGTTCACATACCGGTCTTCCAGTTGAAGAGGCAGGCTGTTTTCGAAATGCACGACCTGTGAGCGGGCGATGTGACCGGCCGCGTTCCGTCCGAACACATGGGTGGTGACCGGGGAAGGACGTACCTGCTCCAGCCGTTTCAGGTCGCTGAAATAGGTGCCGCCACGGGCGGCGATCTCCTCTGCGATATCGGAGATCTCCAGCAGGTCGCGGCGGGGCAGCGGTCTGGTGACAAAGGACCCTCGCCCACGCTCCCGGCAAAGGTGTCCCTGCGTGGCCAGTTCCTTGACGGCCCGATGCACGGTCATGCGGCTGACGGAAAAAAGCTTCATCATTTCCGCTTCTGAAGGAATCTTGTGCCCTTCAGGCCATGAACCGTCCAGGATTCTGGTCATGATGTGTTCGCGGATGCGTTGCGCGTGGTGTTTGCTGTGCATGATTATTGACCTATGTGTTTGGTGCAAATGTATATACATTTGAAATCGGGTTTCGTCAATATGCAGTTGGAAAGTCTCTCATGCGGCATCGTAATGGTCTGTGGTGAGGTTCTTCTCTGGCGCAGGGCCGTTACTGGTTTCAAAGGGGGTGGATACTGTATCAGCGCCTTCCGGCTGATTGGACTGAAAAACCGGGGACTGGGGCAGGCTCGATGGTCCCAGGCGGTCCAAAAATAGCGGTTGTCATGCGGGATATTCTTCACTATCGTGCCTGTTCGGACATAATAATATTCTTTCTTAAAATAAAGGAAACGTGTGCGTAATGACGAATCTCAGTACCCTTTTCCCCGAAGAATCCTCCATCCCCGAGCAATTTCGCATTCAGGCTCCCCTGGAAATCGCAGCATATCTCATAGGCGGTCGTATCCACGACTGGAAAGGGGAGATGCTGCGGGTTGAGTCTCCCATTGAAACCGGGAAGGACGGAGTGTTTTCCCCCAAGGTTATCGGCTCCTGTCCCGTGCTGAACGAAGAGACCGGCCTTGAGGCGGTGGAGGCTGTCAGGGCCGCCTATGACAACGGCATGGGCGTGTGGCCGACCATGAGTGTGGCCGATCGTATTCTGCATGTGGAAGACTTCACCCATCGGATGGTGGAGGAGCGGGACACGGTCGTGCGCCTGATGATGTGGGAAATCGGCAAGCCGTACAAGGAATCCTGTGTCGAATTCGACCGGACCGTGGAATATATCCGCGATACCATCGACTCCCTCAAGGCGTTGGACCGGACATCGTCCCGTTTTGTCATCGAAAGCGGTATCTACGCCCAGATCCGCCGGGCACCGCTCGGGCCGACCCTGTGCATGGGACCGTACAACTATCCGCTTAACGAGACCTTTGCCACGCTGATCCCGGCCCTGCTCATGGGCAATCCCGTGATCATCAAGCCGCCTCGTCTCGGCAAGCTGCTCTTTGCGCCTCTCATGGAGGCCTTTCGCGACTGCTTCCCGGCCGGGGTCGTCAACCTTGTGTTCGGAAACCGCCAACTGATCAAGCCCATTCTCGAATCAGGCGTCATCAACGTCCTCGCCTTCATCGGTTCGAGCGAAGCGGCCAATGCCATGCGCATGTCCCATCCCAGCCCGAACCGGTTGCGCTGCATCCTCGGTCTGGGGGCGAAAAACGCGGCCATCATCACGGATTTCGCGGACATGGAACTGGCCGTTGCCGAAGCCGTTGCCGGCAGCCTCTCTTTCAGCGGTCAACGGTGCACCGCCCTCAAGGTGCTCTTCGTGCATGAAAACAAGGTGGACGAATTCATCGAGCGGTTCAACAAGGGCTTGGAGAAAATGCCCATCGGCATGCCGTGGGACGAAGGCGTGCGCATCACCCCGCTGCCGGAGCCCGGCAAGATCAGCTATCTGACGACCCTGGTGGAAGACGCGGTGCAGCACGGAGCCAGGATCGTCAACCCGAACGGTGGTGACGTGGAAAGAAGCCTGTTCCACCCTGCCGTGTTGTATCCGGTCAACAGCGAGATGCGTATCTATCACGAGGAGCAGTTCGGCCCGGTGGTCCCCATCATCCCGTTCAGGGATATGGAAACCCCCATCCGCTACATCATCGAATCCCGCTACGGGCAGCAGATGAGTATCTTCAGCGATGACTCGGAAGAGGTCGCCCGTCTCATCGATCCCATGGTCAACCAGGTCTGTCGTGTGAATATCAATTGCCTCTGCCAACGTGGTCCCGACAGCTTTCCGTTCACGGGACGCAAGGACTCGGCTGAAGCGACCCTCTCGGTGGACGATGCCCTGCGGTGCTTCTCCATCCGTACCCTGGTTGCCGCCAAGGGAACGCCGCGCAACAAGGCTCTGCTGTCCGACATCACCCGGAAGCATTCCTCGAACTTCCTGACCACGGACTTCATCATGTAGCTTCGCTGCCGGACGTAGTACTGAGTACCCCGAGTCAGTGGGGGCAATTTGAGGTCGCTTTTATCCCCGACTCCCCTTGGTGTTGGCCTGCTGTCATGCCCTATGAACTTGCCTGAACCGGCATTGTGCACGATTTGTCATAAACAGATGGTCATATGTCGTTTGTTATGGTATGGGAAAAATGGCGTATTGTAAATATAGATTATCGCATAGATGGGAAGGAGGTCAGTATGCAGTCATTTAATATGCGTTGTCGGCTCGGTATTGTAATTCTTTGCGGCTTGCTGCTGGTCCCGCCTGGCTGTACTCCGGCGGTGAACCCGTTTGTGGGGGCAGAGGTCATCAATCCGGAGGTCGTGCAAAAAGAGAAGGCCAAGGACAAAGTGGGGGTGGAGAAGCTGAAAGCCGAGATCGATACCACGGAATTGAGCATACGGGAGCTTTCGAGGTTGGCGAGCTTGCTTCAGTTGCGCTACCAGGCCGCCATCAGGGGGGACGTGCATACCCAGCGTGCGGTCCAGCTTTCCCTTGTTGCACTGTTGACCGCAGCCACCGGCGTCCTGTTGTTTGACGGGAGCAACGACCTGTTGAAGGGGTTGGCGCTTGGTACCGGAGCCGTCTATGCCACCGGGCAGATGGCGCTCAACAGTGAGCGCCGCAAGATATACAAGGCTGCGGCCGAGGCTTACGGCTGCATCGTGAGCCGGACAATCGCGCTCAGTCCGGTCAGTTTTGCCATGGACGGGTATTACGACTCGGCAAACCTGGTCAAATCGGATTTCATGGATCTGCGGGAACTGTACCCCGTCGCAAAGAAGGAGGTTGAGGCGTATCGTTCTTATTGGGATTCGGAGCTGGGCCCGGAGAAGAATAAAGACAATATTACGGCGAAGATGAGTGAGCTTGAGCTGATTAGAGAGAATAATGAAGGTGAGATTGCGAAGATCCAGGGGGATACTAATGGTCTTATTTCGAAGGTTGCTGAGCTTGAGAAGACCATTAAGGTCGATGCTGACAAGCTTGAAGCGCTTGAGAAGGTTATTGAGGCCAATAACGATCAGCTTGTTGAGCTAGAGAAGGACAGAGAGAAGAATAAAGAGGAGATTGCGAAGGTCCGGGGGAAAAATCTCATTGATAAAGCGAAGCTTCTTGAAATCGAGAAAACCATTGAGGCCAATACTGACAAGCTCGCAGAGCTTAGGAAAGGCATCAATGCCAATAATGCTGAGCTTGTTGAGCTTAAGAATGACAATGGCAAGAAGAAGGAACAGAGTAAGAAGCTTCAGGTTGAGCTTGGGAAGATTGAGAGAATTGAAGCTGCGACATCGATGATTGAAGTTATGGGCACTACTTTGACGTGGTTCACAAAAGAATACAGCGCGGTGGGTGTCTCAATTGGCCCCATGTCCAGGTTGAGTGAATCCATTTTGCAAGAGATCATCGCCCTGGAAACAACGATCACCTATGAGCTGGCTCGTCTTGAACCGGATTTCACCGCCTTTGCCAATTCCATCAAGGGAAGCCTTTCCGCCGGGTATGCATTGGGCACTCCTTTCGTGATGGATTCAAAAAATGCGTCGAAGGAGGATAATCAAGTAAAAGATTTTTTGCTACAGGGTGGAGTGAGGCAGAAGCATAGTAATGGCGGTAAAACTGCGGCTGTTCATTTTGACTCTGTCGAAGCCTTCAGAAGAAAGGGGAATGATTTGAAAGTCTCTCTTGAACAATTCAAGGAGTATGGAAATCTTGCGGCCACGCTCGTCGAGAGCGGTTTGAGCATGGATGGGCTTTCTGAAAGTTGCTGGCAGTACACCGCCAGTACTTCCAAGCTTACGGCCAAGCCCAGTAGCCCGGTTCTTGTGGGCACCCAGAATGCCACGGCTAGGGTCATCATTAACGGCGTCAAAGGGAGTCTGAACACGAAGTCTACGAATCCGAGCCTGATCGTTGGGGTCAAACCTCTGACAGAGAGCAAGAGTCTCGTGATTTTTACGTGAAAAGGTGATGCTATACAGGCCGGAGCGGCCGAAATTGATGTGCCTGTTGTCGTTTACGACACTTCCGGCGATTCGTTTGCATTGGAAGTGAAGGTGACACCCCCCCAGCCCTCGGTGGACTAGGGGGAATTCAACTTCCCATAGGACAGAGAGGTCGGTCATTGATTTGAACGACCTTTTTCATGCGGTGCTTTCCCGCGCCCAATAGGTCACATATGATAAACAGCCCGGGAAATCGTGTCCCTGAAGAAACCTCAATCGGATTTGGGGATGAAATGGTTTGTGCACCGGGGGGTGCCAACCAGATGCAGCGTTCAGGAAAAATGTGTTGCGGAGAAATGCCGTGACCGAGTATGTTGGGTATCAGGTGGCTTTGTCGGAAAGCGGCCGGTCTGGATGTCAGGGATGAACTGTTATTCCGCGTCGGAAAAGTGAGACCAACAAATATGACTAGCACAAGCGATACCCCGTCTGAAGGTTCCCTGTTTTTCACCAAGCAGCCCATTCTGGATGCAAAGCGCAGAATATGGGGCTACGAGTTGCTTGGCGGCGAGCTTCGGGAAGGTATTTATCAGGTCTTTTCCAAAAACGAGAGTGCCGCGGCCGGACTTTCCTCCAGTACCTATTTTGGCATTCAGGAGGCCATGGAACGGGGGAAAAAGGTGGTGGTGGCTTTTGACGAGCAGAGCATTCTTGAAGGTCTTCCCCGTGCGCTTCCGCCGTCCCATGGCATTGTCCGCGTTTCTGCAGGCTCTGGATGTTCGCAGGAGGTGCTCGCGGCCCTTCAGGCTTTTCGTGGTGAAGGACTGGAAGTCCTGTTCGGAGTGACCGACACGCTGCCCGAAGCGATCTGCGATTCCGGTGACATTCTGGCTTTCGACTTCAGCAATAGGGCCCCAGCCCCTGAGTTGTTGCGTCAATGTGCCGGGATCACGCTCCTGGCCAAAGGGGTCAAGAATCTGGAGAGTTTCGATGTGGCCAAGGAAATGGGTTTTTCTCTTTTTCAGGGTTCGTTCGTCAAGGAGCCGGAATTGGTCCCGGACCGAAAACTCAGTTCCAACGAGATATCCCGGATCAACATGCTGCGGATCATGGAATCCTCTGAACCGGATTTCAAGGCCCTGAGCGAGGCCGTCAAGGCTGACGTGACCGTGAGTTTTCGACTCCTGTCCTTCATGAACAGTCCGTTCTTTGGTTTCACCCAGAAAATCGAGTCTATCGACCATGCCATCCGGCTGCTCGGCTGGGTCAAGGTCAAGAGCTGGCTGCGGGCCGTGATTCTGGCCGATATGTCCGGTCAGGAGGAAGGTCCCCAGGAACTGGCCGCCCTGTCGCTCCAACGGGCCAGGTTCCTGGAGTTGATCACTACGGAATACGATTACTGGGGGTTCAACCCCGGAACACTCTTCCTGCTCGGCATGTTTTCGCTCCTCGATGCCATCCTTGGAATGCCCATGCCCCAGGTGGTGGAACTGCTCCCATTGGATGCAAAGCTCAAGTCCACCCTGTGCGGGGACCCCAACACCGAGCATCAACCCCTGTTCGATCTCATGGAGTGCCTGGAGGACGCCCGTTGGAGCGACCTCGAAGGCCAGATCGCCCAGCTTGGTTTTGACCTGGCCGTGGTCAAGAATGCCCATGCCTCGGCCCGGGATTGGGCGAGCAGCTTCTTCATGGCTCGGAGCTAACTGCCCAGCGGCCGCACGTTCCAGATGCCCTTTGCGTACTCCATGACCGCCCGGTCGCTGGAGAATTTGCCCATGTTGGCGGTGTTCAGTATGGAGCGTCGCGTCCATTCCCGCTGGTCGCGGTACAGGGTGTCAACCTGTGCTTGTGTTTCGATGTAGCCCCGGTAATCGGCAAGCAGCAGGTAGTAGTCGCCGAGGTTGAGCAGGGCGTCGATGATCGGGTAGAACAGGCCGGGCGTCTGGGGGGTGAAATACCCGGACGAGATCATGTCGAGGGTCTTTTTCAGTTCGGGATCGTTCTCATAATAATGTCGGGGATTGTAGCCTTCCCAACGCATCCGGTCCACTTCATGGGCCTTGAGGCCGAAGATGAAGATGTTCTCCTCACCGACTTCTTCCATTATTTCCACGTTGGCACCGTCCAGGGTGCCGATGGTCAGTGCGCCGTTGAGGGCGAATTTCATGTTGCCCGTTCCCGAGGCCTCCATACCTGCCGTGGATATCTGCTCGGACAGGTCGGCGGCGGGCACGACTTTTTCTGCCTGTGAAATGCAATAGTTGGGCAGGAACGCCACGCGCAGCCGGTTGCGGATTTCCGGGGCCGTGTTGACCTTGTCGGCAACGGAGTTGATCAGCTTGATGATCAGCTTGGCCTGATGATAACCGGGGGCGGCCTTGCCGCCGAACAGGACCGTGCGCGGTACGAAATCTCCGTCCGGGTTGTCCTTGATGCGGTTGTACAGGGTGATCACGTGGAGGACGTTGAGCAGTTGGCGTTTGTATTCGTGCATCCGCTTGAACTGGACGTCGAACATGCTTTTGGGGTTGAGGCCCAGCCCGATCTTGCGCAGGGCGTAGCGGGACAGCCTCTTTTTGTTTTCCAGCTTGGCCTCGGCCCATTTTTCGCAGAAGTCCGTATCTTCGGCCAGGGGAATCAGTTCCCGCAATTTGTCCAGGTCCACAGGCCAGCCGGGGCCTATGGTCGAAGTGATCAGCTCCGAGAGCGCCGGATTGCATTGGAGGAGCCAGCGCCGCGGCGTGATGCCGTTGGTCACGTTTCGGATCTTGCCCGGAAAGTGCACGTGGAAATCGTTGAATATTCCTTCCTGGATGATCTTCGAATGCAGGGCGGCCACGCCGTTGACCGCATGACTCCCGATGATGGCCAGGTTGGCCATGCGCACACTTCGTTCCGCTCCTTCCGAGATGATCGACATCCTGGCCAGGCGACCCATGTCACCCGGATACCGTTCGGCGACCTCGTCCAGGAAGCGGCGGTTGATTTCAAAGATGATCTGAAGGTGGCGGGGCAAAACCCGGCCCAGCAGGTCCACGGGCCATGTCTCAAGGGCCTCGGGCAGCACGGTGTGGTTGGTATAGGCAAAGGTGTGCGTGCAGATGTCCCAGGCCGCTTCCCATTGGAGTTTATGCTCGTCCAGAAGAATGCGCATGAGTTCGGGAATGGCGATTGAGGGGTGGGTGTCGTTGAGCTGCACGGCCACGAAGTCCGCCAGATTGGCGAAGGTCCCGTGCTGTTTGACATGCCGTCGCAGGATGTCCTGGAATGTGGCGGCCACGAGAAAATACTGCTGCTTGAGCCGAAGCTCCTTTCCCTGCACGGCCTTGTCGTTGGGGTAGAGAACCTTGGTAATGTTTTCGCTGATGACCTTGTCCTGCATGGCGCCGACATAGTCGCCCTCATTGAAGTGCGACAGGTTGAAGCCCCGGCTGGACTGGGCGGCCCAGAGACGCATGTTGGTCACATGCGCGGCGGCGTAGCCGGGGATGAGGATGTCACAGGGCATGGCCATGACTTCTTCGGTGTCGACCCAACGAAACAGCTCCTGGCCTTCATCGTCGGTGTAGGCCTCTGACCGGCCGTAAAAGTGGATCGGATAGAGGTTCTCCCTGCGGACGATTTCCCAGGGACTGCCGTGCCTGCGCCAGTTGTCGCATTGTTCCTCTTGGTAACCGTTGACGATTTTCTGATGGAACATGCCGTAATCATATAGGATCCCGTAGCCATATCCGGGGATCTTCAGACTGGCGATGGAATCCATGTAGCAGGAGGCCAGCCTCCCGAGGCCGCCGTTTCCCAGGCCTGCATCCCACTCCTCCTCTTCCAGGTTCTCCAGGGCAAAGCCCAGCTCCTCGACCACCTCGGCGCATCCTTCCGTCATCTGCATGTTCGTCAGGTAGTTCATCAGGAAGCGGCCGGGCAGGAACTCCATGGACAGGTAATACACCCGTTTGACCATGGCGTCATAGTAGGACCGTTGCGTTTCCAGCCAAAGGGCGATGAGCCTGTCGCGAACACTGTGGGCCAATCCCTGGAAGTATCGGTAATCCGACTTTGTCCTGATATCGTTTCCCAAAGTGGAGACGATGTGGCGGTGAATGTCATCGGCCAGTGTGTCGAAGCTTTGGATTTTCTTCATGTTCAGTTGAGAGGCAGGTGTGTCGGACATGGATTTTCCCCGTGTTGGTTGGCGTAGGCAAAAAAAGAATCCCGATCCCAACATAATTTCTCGCAGGAGTAATGGTCCCACGTCAAGCACCGAATACATGCCCTGAGCAGAATATAATGCGGGTCGGCCGAGGAAAGGCCGAGCAGACGGATTGTGGTGCCTATGTCGGTATAGATTAAATTGATTGACAATATTTGACTGTAGAATATTGAAGGTCATTAGTCTCTGGATGGTGTTGTGTGTCGTTCAGTGGCATCCGTTCTTAATCACGTTGAATTATAATAAGCTATGGCTGGCACTTACAGGGGGGGGCTGAGTCATGATTCCCATTGCAGTGAGATTGCATCCAGGGCAGGACCTGCTCCGGGAATTGGAATATTTCTGCCGAGCGCAGAGCCTGGATGCGGGATGCGTATTGACCTGCGTGGGCAGTCTGACCACGGCGGTGATCCGTTTTGCCAATCAGGAGCAGGCGGAAGAACTGCACGGGCATTTCGAGATTGTCTCGCTCACCGGTGTTCTGTCCACCCACGGAGCGCATTGTCATATTTCCATTTCCGACAGGGAGGGGCGGACTGTGGGCGGACACCTGATGGCAGGCTGCAATGTCTACACCACGGCGGAAATCATTATAGGTACCTGTCCGGGCATGCGCTTTTTGCGGACGTTCGATCCGCAGACCGGCTACCCGGAACTTGAGATCGCAACCATAGAACCGGAAGAGGAGTAGGGGTATGAGTTTTTCTGATCAGTTGAAAAAGGAATTCACCACGTTTACGCTTGTCTTGATTGCCGTTGCCATTGTCCTGAATATTGCAGTCGGCCAATTGGTTTCTCTTCTCAAGCTTCCGATATTCCTGGATTCCATCGGAACGATATTGGTCGGTGTATTGGCCGGTCCCTGGGCGGGCGGTCTGACCGGCCTGCTGACCAACCTCATCTGGGGCGTGATCAGTTCTCCTGTGGCCGCAGCCTTTGCACCGGTCGCCATGGTCATCGGCATAACGGCCGGATTGTGCGCCCGGTACGGCCTGTTCAAAACCTGGTGGCTGGCCATTCTCAGCGGAATTATCATCACGGTTTTCAATGCTGTCTCCGCCGTGCCCATCCGGTTGTATATGTTCGGCGGCATTACGGGCAGCGGGGCGGATTTCGTCACCGCATACATGCTGGCCCTGGGCAAGGACTTGTTCGGTTCCGTGGTGATCACGGTATTCACCTCCAATCTCCTGGACAAGGTTGTCACGGCATTGATCGTGTGGGGCGTGGTCAAGGCGTTGCCCGGCAGGACAACGGCCCGGTTTCCCCAGGCGGAGTCCGTTGCTTCCCGATGACCGAAACGTTTTCAATACACTATCCATGGGGGGCAGAATCCGTGCGGCCTGCCTGTTCAGGATAAATGCAGTCTTCGGCTGACAACACGACCCTCTATGTCAAGGGGCAGTCCAGGGTCCATGGCCTGCATCCGTTGAACAAGCTGGCCTATGTCTTCCTGTCGGGCGCGGTCGCGTATCTGGCTCCGGGAGGGTGGCTGCCCTGCGTCACCGTTCTGGTCCTGAACAGCGGGTTGGCGCTGTACGCGGGGGTCGCAGGTCGGGCGTGGAAGCTGTTGTGGCGCGTGATGCTGCCGCTCGCAGTCTTCATGATCCCGATCCACGGTTTTCTGTATCCGGACAACCAGACCGCCTTGGCCGTCTGGCACGGCGTGGCCGTATACCGGGAGGGGTTGCAATTCGCCGGGACCGTCCTGTTGCAGTTGGCCGTACTGCTGACCGCGTCCCTGCTCTTTGTCCTCTGCACCCACCCTGCGGATATCCTGACCGCCATTACGCAGTCAGGGCTGCCTCCGGCCCTGGCCTATCTACTCGGCAGTCCGTTGCTCATGTTGCCCGCCATGAAGGCGCGCGTCGGCGTCATCCAGTCGGCGCAACGCGCCCGAGGACTGAACTCCGAGGGCAATCTGTTTCAACGCATCAAGGGAGTCGTCCCGCTGGTGATCCCGTTTGTCCTGGGTGCGCTCATGGATATCGAGCAGCGCGCCGTGGCTCTTGAGGTGCGCGGTTTCAACGGAGGCGTGCCCAAAACCTCATGGCGGGTGGTCAGGGATTCGCGTGCGCAACAGTGGTTCCGATGGCTCATGCTGGCGGCCTCCCTTGGCCTGATCGGCTACAGGGCGGTGGTGTGATCATGGCGCTGCTTGAAATCGAGAATCTCACCTATTCTTATCCTGCAACCGGAGAGCCTGCACTGCGCGACTTGTCCCTGCACATCGAGGCGGGTGAATTTGTTGCCGTCATCGGCTTGAACAATGCCGGAAAAACCACCCTGTGCCATGCCCTGACCGGGGTCATTCCGCACCTGTACAACGGCCGGATGGAGGGACGGGTTGCCATTCGCGGCGTGGACAGCCGGGAGCTGTGCGTCGCCGACATCGCGCTTGATGTGGGATTGGTCATGCAGACGCCGACCAGCCAGTTTTCCGGTGTACGGTTTACCGTGTTCGAGGAAGTCGCCTTCGGGCTGGAGAACAGAGGGGTCGCCAGGGAGGGTATGCGTGAACGCGTGGAAGCGGCCCTGGTCTTGGCCGGTGTGGCGGACCTGGCTGACAGATCGCCCCTGCATCTCTCCGGCGGGCAGCAGCAGAAGGTGGCCCTGGCCTCGGTCATGGCGTGCGGACCATCGGTCCTTGTCCTGGACGAACCCACAACCTTTCTCGATCCGCAGGGGACACGGCAGGTCTTCGAGACACTGCACGATCTGCGGGAAGACGGAACAACCGTGGTCATCGCCGAGCACCGCCTGGAATGGATTGCCCGGTACGCCGACCGCGTTTGCCTTCTGGACGGAGGCCGGCTCGTGCTGGACGGTCCCCCGGCGGAAATCCTCTGCCACCCCTTGTTGCCGGAAGTCGGGCTGGATTGGAACCGATTCACCAAAGTGGCCGGATTCGCCGAGGCGCAGGGGATGTGGCAATGCGGACAGCCCTTGGCCACCACCTTTTCCCAGATCGTAAACGGTTTGAAGGTCAAGTGAGGGCGTTGTGCTGATCGAAGTGAAAGACGTCACCTACACCTACCCGGAAGGGGTCACGGCCCTGAAGGGCGTTTCCCTGTGCATTGATGCCGGTGAACAGGTCGCCCTTGTGGGGCACAATGGCTCGGGCAAGAGTACCCTGGCCAGGCTCTTCAACGGGTTGCTGCTGCCTTCTTCGGGGGAGGTGCTGGTGGACGGGGTGCCGACGAGTTCCTGTACTGTTGCAGGACTGGCCAGAAAGATTGCTCTCCTGTTCCAGAACCCCGACGATCAGACATGCAAGCGCAAGGTATGGGACGAAGTGGCCTTTGGCCCGAAGAATCTAGGCTATCCGGCGGAGCGGATAGGCGACCTTGTCGAGGAATCCCTGTCCCTTTTTGGGCTCGCCTCCCATGGAGGAAGAAACCCCTATGATCTGGGGTACAGTGAACGCAAGCGGTTGGCCTTGGCCTCGGTCGTGGCCATGGATACCGGCCTGTTGATGCTCGACGAGCCCACGGCCGGGCTGGACTCCCGCGAAACGGGCATGCTGGCGGCGGCGTTGCAGGACCTGAGACGGCGGGGAAAGGCGGTCGTGGTCATCAGTCACGACATGGATTTTGTGGCGGAGAACTGTTCCCGTGCCCTTTGCCTGGAAACCGGAAAAATGCGCTTCGACGGGAATGTTGCCGAACTCTTCGAGGAACATGTGCTGATGGAAAAATGCGGTTTGCTGCCTTGCCAGATCGCCCAGCTCGGAGCGTATTACAGGGTAAAACCCGCGACCCTGACTCCACTGGGGTTTGTCGCCTCGCTTGCCCACAGAGATTCTGCGGAAAGATGATTGAAAAACAGTTCGTAATTCCAGTTGGTTTTGTGTCGGTTGATATTTTTTCAGTATGCCATCTTTTTCTGTTTACCAGATCTTTATCAGTGTATATTCATGTCCATCACCAGCGGTACTCCGTACAGCATGGGAGATTGATTACATCCTTCGGGAGGCCATGTCATGAGCCTTGATTGTGAGACGCCGGCGGTTTCATTTCCTTCCTCAACCGTAAGAACGGCAACGCTTGCGGATCTTCCTCTATTCGAAGAATGCGAATTGACGGGGTTCAGCGAGAATCGGCAGAGTTCCAAGATAAGCTTGCGCCGGAGCATCACCAGTTCCAGCCAAATGGCATTGGTCATCGAACGGAAGGAAAAGCGGAAGAAGCCGACCTCCGCTGGTACGGCGATCGTGTTCCAATACAAGTGTTCCCTGCGCATCTATTCCCTTGCGATTCTCCGGGAGCACCGGTTGCTCGGGTTGGGTGAGGCCCTGGTCCATCATATCCTGAGCTTTGCCGCCAGCCACGGCTATGAACGGGTCTCTCTGGAAGCTGACGCAAGTAACATCAAGCTCATCAACTGGTACCGCAAGCTCGGTTTCGAGGCGGTGCGCACCCTGCCGGATTACTACGGTCCGGGCGAGCCCGCCGTCAGGATGGTTCTGGGACTGGCCAACAGGGAGGGCATTGCCGAGAGCATCGTCATAGTGGCCGATGATCCCGGCCGTTTGAAAGCCTGTGCTCCAGGCATCCAGTTCTGCTCGGCCACGGACTACCTTTCCGACACCGATTATTCCAATTCGCACAGGTTCCACATCCTCAACCTCTGCAACTCCTACAAGACCCATTCCCTGGGGTATTACGTTTCTCTGCTGGCCTCGGCACGCAACCACCGCGTGACCCCGTCGGTCATGACCGTGAAGGACGCCACAACGCCCGCCGTGGCCCAGAGCCTCCTGGACGAGATCAAGGACGCCATTCATCCCAAGCGATTGGCCGCCCAGGGGTCGGTCCTGGAATTGACCATCCTCCTCGGGAAGACAAATGATTCTGAGTATGCGGAACTGGCCAAGAAGCTGTTTTCCCTTTTTTCCATCCCGTTCTTTACCATCACCATGGAAAGGCAGGGCGGGTGGAAGTTGAAAAAGATCAAGGTGCTGCATCTGAAGCAGGTGTCGGATCGTTTCCCGGAGCTGTTGCAGGAAGCCTTGTCCGGGTACTGCCTGAAGAAACGGTACAACAGGCCCAGGCTCAAGCAGTACCAGTACGACCTGGCCATCTTGGTCAACGGGACCGAAAGGACGCCGCCTTCCTGCCCTCTGGCGCTGGAAAAGTTTCGCAAGGCCGCAGAGCGTGTCGGCTTCTTCGTGGAGTTCATTACCAAGGCCGACCACAGGCGTATCTGCGAGTTCGACGCCCTCTTCATCCGCGAGACCACGGCCATTGAAAATCACACTTACGCCATTGCCCGCCATGCCTATACCGAAGGGCTTGTGGTGGTGGATGACCCGTGGTCGATCATGCTCTGTTCCAACAAGGTGTATCTTCAGGAACGGCTTGCCAACGCCGGGGTTTGCCAGCCTCGGGGCTGGCTCCTGACGCAAAAATCCTGCACGCCGCAATTCCTGCGTTCACTCCCGTTCCCCCTGGTTTTGAAACTGCCGGAGAGTTCCTTTTCCCTGGGCGTGTTTCGTGTGGCTTCCGTCGAGGAGTTGCAGGGCAAGTTGTCGGAGATGTTCACCAAGACGGATCTGGTCATCGCCCAGGAGTTCCTTACTTCTGAGTACGACTGGCGGATCGGGCTGCTCGACAATTCGCCTCTGTTCGGTTGCAAGTACTACATGGCCAACAACCATTGGCAGATTTACAACTGGCAGACACAGGAGTCAGACGAGGGATTCAGCGGCCGGTCTGAAACCGTTTCCGTGAATCAGATTCCGCCCCATGTTCTCAAGGCCGCTGTCCAGGCATCGTCCCTCATAGGAAACGGCTTCTACGGAGTTGACCTGAAGGAGATCAACGGCAAGGCCTACGTGATCGAGGTCAATGACAATCCCAACGTGGACGACGGCATCGAGGATCTTGTCCTTGGCGACGAACTGTATGAACGCATCATGCGATCCATTTACAACCGCATCGAAGCCGAAAGGCATCAGATACGCTATCTTTACTGACGGAGAACTGCATCGTGATTCACCCGCATACCAAGGTTCTGACCTGTCAGCCGACCATCGGCGTCGGCGTTTTTGCGACCCGGCCCATCCCCAGGGGAACCATCGTCGTTGTTCGGGACAAATTCGACACCTGCCTGACCCGCGATGAATTCCTGCGGCTGCCCGATCCCATTCGGGAGTCCATGGAAACCTACCTCTACCATGATAAATGCGGTAATCTTGTCCTGAGCTGGGATCATGCCCGCTACATGAACCACAGTTGCCGCAGCAACACCATGATGACGGACTACAATCTGGAAATCGCGGTCCGGGATATCGAGGCCGGTGAGGAAATCACCACGGAATACGGGTTGCTCAACATTCAGGACCCCTATGAAATCCATTGTCGCTGCGAGGGGTGTCGCGAACACCTGCGTCTCGACGATATTGATGTCCATGGCGATAGCTGGGACTCGGCCATCAAGACGAGTCTGCTCCGTATCATAGATTGCCCGCAGCCGCTCTTCGATTTGCTGGACCATGACTCCCGTTCCCGGATCGATGCCCTGCTCCAGGGGATTGAAGCCTATTCCTCCATCCGCAATCTCAAGTGGAGGGACGTTTCGGCCTGCCTGTCCGGTGTCGGGGGCTAGAAGCCTTTGATCAGGCAGCGAACCGGCCGCGAAGGTGTTGGAACAGTCCCGGTTTGCGGTCGTACTGGTGCACCATGTGCGGCCGTTTTCCTGCGTCATTCAGAACATAGCCCTGTGCATCGACAATAGGCTCCTCCCTGGTCTGGGCCAGGGTGAGGATGGGACCGGTGTTGTCGTGCAGGGTGAGGTTCGGGATTTGTCCGGTGTGGAGGAGATGGTTGTGGACGCCCTGGTCGTATCCGGCCATGCGTTCGCCCAAGGTTGGCGGCGTCAGCCGATCCGTCATCAGGCGCAGGTATGTCAGCATGGAGCCGTGGTCGGCCACGGTGGTGCCGGAGCAGGATACGGGTCTGTCCGCAACTTCGGCCAGGGCGTTGCGCCCCAGGTGTTCGCGCACCCAATGGGCGTTGAAGGGGCAGGTGCCCACGGTCACGATCCGGTCCTCCAGGGTGCAGTTGACGCCGTCCGGCCAGGCGTGGGCAAAGGGGTCGTATTGGAAGATCACGTCGCGGACGTCTGTGAGCAGGATGCGGTCATAGGTCTGACCGCACGAGGTCAGCCATTCCCTGTAGAGGAAATAGCGCAATCCGTTGTAAGGTAGGTTTTCCATGCCGGATGTGCGCTCAATGGGAATGATAGCCGCCGGGTGTCGGCCCATCCTGTCCAGGTCCCGTGTGGTTTCGGAGACGAACAAGACGAGATCGCCCGTATACGCCGCCCGGTCAAGGGAGGCGAGAAACGGGCGAACGTCATTGTAATGATAGCCTGCTGCCAGGCCGAGAATCAGTGTCTTTCCGGGCACGGCCTAGCTGCCGGAGGGCTTTCTCCGTCTCCGCCTTCTGCGCCGCTTGATCGTGGCCTTGGCGTCGTCACCGTCACCGGTCTGCCTGGGGGCAGCTTCACGCGGCAGGTCACTCTCAGGCCGTTCATCCCTTCTGGGTCTGGGTTCGCGCGGGGCGTCGCTCACAGGCCGCTCTTCCCGTTCGGGCCGGATTTCGCTGGCCTGCTCCCTTGCGGGACGTTTTTTGGGTTTGGGCTTTTGCTCCTGCTCACGGGGGGCAACAGGACGTTCCTCCCGTTCGGAGCGGGGCTTACGTTTCTCCTCCGCACGTTCGCGCGGTTCGGGTCTGCGTTCCCGGCTCTGCGGCCCTTTGGCGCTGCGTTCCCGGTTGGACCTGGAATTTTGCGGGACGCTCTGACTGGAGGCCGGTTCGGCCGGTTTGCCGTGCAGCGTGGGCTGGTACAATTCGTCCAGGAGCATGGCGATCAGGGCCAGGGCTTCTTCATCTTCGCCGTATTTCTTGGCCAGGGGCAGGAAACGGGCCACCCGTTCTCTCTGGATATTGGTCAATTTGCGGAATTTCTTTTCCAGAATGGCGGTCAGCCGCTCCTCGATGATGGTGGTCACATCATCTTCGGTGGGATCCTTGATCTCCTCGAAGGTGATTTTGAAGCGGGTGGCAATGCGCTCCAATTCCATGCGCTGGATGACGTCCACCAGGGTAATGGCCGTGCCTGTGGCTCCGGCCCGGCCCGTGCGTCCTGCTCGGTGCACGTATGATTCCGGGTCTTCGGGCGGCTCCATCATGAAGACGTGGGAAAGATCCTGGATGTCGATGCCGCGTGCGGCCACGTCCGTGGCCACCAGGAAACGCAATTTGCCTTCCTTGATGCGGGTCATGAGCTGTTCGCGCTTGTTCTGGGTCAGGTCCGAGGTCAGCCCTTCGGCATCGAAGCCGAACTGGGAGAGCAGGGCCGCCGTGAATTCCACGTTGCGCTTGGTGTTGGAAAAAATGATGGCCGAGGCCGGGTTTTCCAGCTCGATGAGCTTGATGAGCTTGCGTTCCTTGCCCATGGCCGGGACTTCCACGAATTGGTGGGCGATGGCCGAGACATTTTCTTCATCCGAAGACAGGCTCAGGAATTCGGGTTGGTACATGAACTCTTCGGCCAGCCGCAGGACGCTTGGCGGGAAGGTGGCCGAGAACATGAAGGAACCTGCGAGCTTGGGCGGCATATACCGCTTCACTTCCACCATGTCGGGATAGAAGCCCACGGAGAGCATCCGGTCCGCCTCGTCGAAGATGAGTACCTTGAGGTCGTCGAGTACGAGGTTGCGGCGCATGAGATGGTCGAGGATGCGGCCGGGGGTGCCGACCACGAGCTGCGCACCGTCGCGGAAGGCGTCGAGCTGTTCCTTGTAGCCCACGCCGCCGTAAACGGACACGACCTTCAGGGCCTTGTCGCCCGCCAGCATGGTTGCCTCCTGGGCCACCTGCTTGGCTAGTTCTCTGGTCGGCACCATGACCAGCGCCTGGCATTTGGGGCTGGCGGAATTGAGTTTTTCGATCAAGGGCAGCACAAAGGCGCCGGTCTTGCCGGAGCCTGTCCGGGCCTGGACCATGACGTCCTGTCCTCGCAGGAGGAAAGGCATGGCTTTTTGCTGTACCGGCATGAGTCCGTCCCATCCGGCGCGCTCGCACGCCATGCGCATTTTCTCGGGCAATTCGTCAAAGGTTATGGCTGCCGGATCGTGGTCAGCCTGGGGAGTTTCGGTCCCGTTTTCGGGATTCAGGTCTTCGTTTTTCATGTCTTCCTACGGTGTATGATGTGAATTCCGGCCATTGAATGTTTTAGAGGGGCCGGAATGTGAAAATCGTTTGATCGGGTACATAGTATACAGTATTGCCCCGGATGTACAATCTGCCGATGCCAGCACCCTGTGGCTATAATGCGAATTGCTCGTTGAAGATGCGTTCTTCCAGCGAGAGATCGGGATCGAAGAGGATGCTGGCTTGGCTGGATTGGTCCTCGATCACGCGGACACGGGCCACGTCGCGGACTTCAAAGGAGTCGGCCGATGCGTTCACCGCACGATGCTGTCCGTCCAGAATATCGAATTCAACGATTGCCGTGTGCGGCAGGAGCGCGCCGTTCCACCGCCTGGGGCGAAAGGGGCAGACCGGGGTCAGGGCAAGGACATTGGCCCCCAGCGGGATGATCGGTCCTCGCGCGGAATGGTTGTAGGCCGTGGAGCCTGCCGGGGTGGCGACCATGACTCCGTCACAGACCAGGTTTTCGAGCTGGATCTTCCCGTTGATGCGCACCCGGATGTTGGCTGATTGTTGGGAGTAGCGGTGCAAGGCCACTTCGTTGAAGGCCAGGGCCGAGGTTGACTGTCCGTCCATGGTCGTGACGGTCATCTTCAGGGGGTTGAGGGTGTGGCCGCGGGCCGCGTTCAGCCGCTCCAGGAGATTCTCCGGACCGAACTGGTTGAGCAGGAATCCGATGGTTCCCCGGTTCATGCCGTAGAAGGGAATTCCGGAATCCATGAACGTGTGCACGGCCTGAAGCATGAACCCGTCGCCGCCGAGGACGACCAGGGCATCGGCTTCGTCGATGGGAACAAAGGAATAGCGTTTTGACAGAAGCGCGAAAGCTTCCTGCGCCTTGGGGGCGTCGGATGCCATGCAAGCGATGTTCTGTAGTGTCCGGGGGGTGTTCATGACGATGTGTCTCATCTGATCTCTACACGGACTCGAGTTCAAGGTAAAGTGCCCATGCTCGGGGCAATTGAGCGGGCCTGGGATGGATCGTGTTTTCGCGTTTACTATTCACCGGAGGCGTTGGTGTAGGTTATGAGATTCAGGGAGATGCCCTGCGGGTCCAGGATAACGCAGAAACGGCCAACGTTCGGAATTTCTGTGGGGGGAAGCACCACTGTGCCACCGAGCTCCTTGACCTGGGCGGCTGACGCATCAACGTCGTCAACCGTGACATACGGATCCCAGCACGGGGCCACGTTGCCATCAACATTGCCATTTTTGAGCATCATGCCGCCGACCAGGGTCTCGCCCTTGAAAGCCGTCAGGTAGGTATTGCCGTAAATTGTGGTCGATTCCACGAAAGACCAGCCGAACAACTTTCCGTAAAAATCCTTGGCCGAAAGCAGGTCGGTGGTGATCAGTTCATTCCAACTGAAGATGCCGTGAGCCTGGAAGTGTGCCTGCATGTTTTTCCTTGTACTGCCTGGTCGTTGTATGCCGGCGGCTTCAGCGACAAGAAGAGGCCTCGGCTTTTGGGCCGAGGCCTGTTCGGGGTGTTGGTATGCAACTAGATCCGGGAGTCCAGCGGGATGTACACCCGAGGCTCGCAGCCCGTGTAAATCTGACGCGGTCGGTGGATTCTGGTGACGCCGTCGGTGTTGGCCTCGTTCCAGTGGGCGATCCAGCCCGGCATGCGGCCTATGGCGAACATCACCGGGAACATGTTCACCGGGATGCCGAGCGCCCGCAGGATGATGCCGGAGTAGAAGTCCACGTTGGGGTAGAGCTTGCGTTCGGTGAAGTAGTCGTCGTTCAAGGCCACTTCGGCCAACTCCAGGGCGATGTCGAGCAGCGGGTCGTCGTAGCCGGTGGATTCAAGCATGTCGTGGGCGGCTTGGCGCAGTATCTTGGCACGCGGGTCAAAGCTCTTGTAAATGCGGTGGCCGAAACCCATGAGCCGGACTTCCTTTTTCTTGACGCGTTCAAGGTACTCGGGAATGGACGATTCGCCGTCGTGGATCTGGTTGAGCATCTGGATCACGCCCGCGTTGGCGCCCCCATGCAAACGCCCCCACAGGGCGCAGATGCCGGCCGAGACCGAGGCGAACAGGTTGGCTTCCGTGCTTTGAACCATGCGCACAGTGGAGGTGGAGCAGTTTTGTTCGTGGTCGGCGTGGAGCAGGAAGAAGAGGGTCAGTGCGCGAACCTCGGCATCCGTGGGATCAAACGGTTTGTTCGGTATGGAGTGCATCATGTGCAGGAAATTGCGGCAATAGGACAGGTTGGGGTCCGGGTACATGAACGGCAGCCCCTGGGCCTTGCGATAAGACCAGGCCGCGATGGTGCGCACCTTGGAGATGATTTTGGCGGCGGCCCGGAGGAACTCCTCTTCCGTCGTGATTTCCAGCAGGTCCGGATGATAGCACCCCAGAGAGTTGATGACCGCAGACAGGATGGCCATGGGGTGTCCATTGGACGGGAAACCCTCGAAGTGATGCCGCAGGTCTTCATGCAGCAGCTCCTGTTCGCTGAGCAGATCCCGGAATTCCTGACGTTCGGCTCGGGTGGGCAGGTTGCCGAAGATCAGCAGGTATGCGGTTTCGATGAAGGTGCCGTTCGCGGCCAGTTCCTCGATGGGGTAACCGCGGTAGCGCAGGATGCCGTTCTCTCCATCTACGAAAGTTACTTCGCTCAGACAGGAACCGGTGTTCGCATAGCCTGGATCATAGGTGATGCAGCCTGTTTCTGTGCGCAGTCTGGAGATGTCGATGGCCTGTTCTTTTTCGGTGCCGATGATGATGGGCAGTTCGTAGCTCTTGCCGTCAATGGTGAGTGTGGCGGTTTTTTCGGTGGCGCTATTCTTGTCTTTGAGCATTGCATTACCTCGTAAAAGTCATTGGTCCAGTCCCCCGGGCGTTGTCGGGCGCTGAAGGAAATTCGGTTGGTTGGCCTGGTTCTGGTCGGCCTTTGGAAATCGGGCCGATTCCTGCGACAGAAACGTCCTGTTGAAGTGCGGACTCAATATTTAAAAAAATAAAATATATAAAATAGCCCTGCGTGTCAAATGGCTTAAAAAGGCTTTGTAAAAAAATGTAATTATTGCATCTACTTGATGGGAATGACTGATTCTATTGGTGCAGGTTCGGGATATAATCTATCATTTCATGAACCACAATAGTCGTACGGGTTGACTTTTGCAAACATACCCCTATAGGGTATATTGGCCTGTCTGTCGGGGCGGATGTCCCGTTGGAATGTTTAACCAAGGTGAGGTCTGAAAAACCCATGTCAAAGAATAATGATCAGCCCGGCAAGGTCAGTCGGCGGGGCTTTTTGAAGGCGCTTGGCACGGGCGGTGTCGGACTGCTGACTCCCTCAGGAGCGGTTGCGGCTGGAAAGGGTCGTGTCCCGCAGCCTTCCGATAATGAATTGGCCACACTGCTGGATCTGTCCAGGTGTATCGGGTGCGGTGAATGCGTCAGTGCCTGCCGTGAGTCCAATGCGCACAAATTTCCTGAACCCGTGAAATCTTTTCCCGCCATGTCGCCGTCCAAACGGGCCAAGCCCGAGGATTGGTCCGACAAGCGTGACGTCGAGGATCGCCTGACTCCCTACAATTGGCTGTTCCTGCAAAACGCCGAAGTGGAGTATCAAGGCGAGGTCTACGACATCAACATTCCTCGCCGGTGTATGCATTGCCAGAATCCGCCGTGTGCCAACATGTGTCCATTTGGCGCGGCCAATAAACAGGTGAACGGCCTTACCCGGATCAGCGATTCGTTGTGCATGGGCGGGGCCAAGTGCCGTACCGTCTGCCCCTGGAGTGTCCCTCAGCGTCAATCCGGAGTGGGCCTGTATCTGAACATCATGCCCCGTTTTGCAGGCAATGGGGTGATGTTCAAGTGTGACCGCTGCTACCGGCTTCTGGAAAAGGGAGAACTGCCGGCGTGCATCGCCGCCTGTCCCGAGGACGTGCAGACCATCGGACCGCGCGGTGAGATCGTGGCCAGGGCCAGGGAACTTGCGGCAGGGATGGATGGGTTCATCTATGGGCTGGAGGAGAACGGCGGCACCAATACCGTATATGTTTCGCCCGTGCCTTTCGACCTCATCGACAAGGCTATCGACAAGGACGGTCCGCGCGGCGGGAGGGGTAAAGTGGCCGGCGGCAAGGCCAAGGGTCTCGGTCCCGGCAAGCCGCACATGGGACCGGTCAAGGATGTCATGGCCGACGAGACCAATCTGGCCACGGCCACGCTGCTGGCCCCGGTGGCGGGGGTGGTGGCAGGTGTTCTCGGTCTCGGCGCAAAGCTTCTGAAGAACGGAGAGGAGGGCAGCCATGAGAGCTAGACCTTATCCTGCCTGGATTTCCAGGTTGTTCATCTTTTCCGTGGCGGCCCTGGCATTTACCGGCTTCATGCAGATGCCCCTGGCCAAGCGGTATTACCTGACCGAGGTTCCGGGTATGGCCTGGACCGGTGATTTTTACATGGTGCACAAGATCCATTATCTCCTGGCGGCCCTGCTTCTGTTCGTGGTCGGTCTGACCGTGGTCAACTGGCTGCGCGCCTGGAAGGATACGCTGGTCTTGACCCGGTTGGGTGCGTTGCGTGTGGCTGTGGTCGGCGGACTGGTGATTTCCGGCGGATTGCGCGTCTATCGCAATCTGCCGGATGTGACCCTGGACCCGGCGGTCATCGTGACCATCGAATGGGTGCATCTCGGTCTGGTGATGGTGCTCGGCGCGGTCGCCCTGATCGCTCTGGTCAGAAAAAGTTCGGCTTACGCCGTGCGAAAATAGTTTCGTCACACTCCATTTCCAACACCTCGAAAGGGGGCCTTTGGGCCCCCTTTCGAGTGTGGAGTTTTAGTGGTAACACTTTGGATGCATACGGAAAGCAAAGGAGATTGCATCATGGAAACCATAGATTGGAATGACTTTGAGAAGGTGGAGTTGCGGGTAGGCACCATCCTGAAGGCCGAACCCTTTCCCGAGGCCCGGATTCCGGCGTATAAATTGGTGGTGGATTTTGGCGAGGAGATCGGCACGCGCAAGTCCAGCGCGCAGATCACCACGCTGTACCAACTCGATGAATTGGTGGGCAAGCAGGTGGTGGCTGTGGTCAATTTTCCGCCCAAGCAGATCGGTCCCATGAAGTCCGAGTGCCTGGTCACCGGGTTCTACCGGGAGGACGGCGTGGTCCTGGCCGTGCCCGACAAACCCGTCCCCAACGGTTTGAAATTGGGGTAGGGGAATGCCTCCGGTGGCCGGGTGAAGGGGAGGGAAAACCCTTTGAAAAGGCTTTTTCCTCCCCTTCACCCGGACCCCCATCCCCTCCTTTTCCGAAACTTTTTGGCGTGCCTTCGGCGAGGGTGCGCGAGAGCATTGACAAAGCCCCCGATTCGTTTTGAGTCGGGGGCCTTGTCAATATACCCACCCCGCGAAGCGGGACCAAAAAGCTTTGAAGGGGAGTCCAGAGGGGAAACTTTTTCAAAAGTTTCCCCTCTGGCCGCCGGAGGCATTCCTACTCCAGAATCATCTCCTCAACGGATTGCCGCCATGCCTTGGGGTGCAGCTCAAGGTCGGCCTTGCGGTAGCCCACGGCGATGAGCATGGGGATCCAGTAGTTGTCCGGGATGGCGAATTCCTTGCGGACCGCCTCATGGTCGAAGCCGTCCATGGGATGGGTGTCCAGGCCCTGGTGGCTGGCCGCATACATGAGCGACATGGCGAACAGTCCGGCGTTCTTGTTGGCGAACGCCTGACTGGACTCGGCACTGCCGCCGTAGAGCGCCTTGGTGGTGCTGATGAACCAGTCGCGCTGTTCCGGGGCAAGGTTGTTGGCAAAGTGCGCTTCCAGGGTCGGGTTGCCTTCCTTCCAGCCGTCGCGGTCGGCGAGCAGGATGAGCACCACCGGGGCTTCGGTCACCTTGGGCTGGTCAAAGGCCACGGCCCGGAGGGCTGCCTTGCGTTGGGGATCGCGCAGGACTTTTACCTTCCACGGCTGGAGATTGAAACTGGACGGGGCCTTGGCAGCATCCTCCAGCACGGTTCTGAGCAGGTTCTCGGGCACGTCGCGGTCGGGGTCGAAGAAATTGATAGCCCGTCGTCTTTCAAGAATATTGTCGAAATCCATATGGATATCCTCCGAATTAAAAGGTTCGTCGGGATATGGTCGTCTTTTGAATATAAGCAATATCCAGGAAAAGAAAAGGCCGTCACGAAAACGGCCTTGATGGAGTAACTTCTTTGCAACGATGGTCAGGGCATCATGGGTGCCATGGGCAGCCCCTCGTCTATGTCCAGGCCGCAGATCAGGTTGGCGTTCATGAGAGCCTGGCCGGATGCGCCTCGGCAGAGATTGTCGATGGCCGACAGGATGATCAGGCGGTTTGTCCGGGGATCGACCACCAGTCCGATGTCGCAGAAAACCGTGCCGCGCACGTATCTGGTCTCGGGTAATTGGCCCATGGGCAGCACGCGTACCAGGGGTTTTTCCTCATAGAATTTCGTGTAGGCCGCATGGATGTCGGCCAGGGACATATTTGAGGTCAGTTTGGTATAGATGGTGGCCAGGATGCCCCGGTCGATGGGCAGCAGATGGGTGTTGAAGGAGAGGGTGATGTTGCTCCCGGCCAGCTTGGAAATCTCCTGCTCGATTTCGGGCGTGTGCCGATGGGCGGGCAGGCTGTACGCGCGGAATGAGTCATGCACTTCGCAAAAGAGCGTACCGACCTTGGCGCTGCGTCCTGCCCCGGAAGCGCCGGATTTTGCGTCGATGACGATGTTCCCGGTCTCGATGAGGCCTTCAGCCAGGGCCGGGGCAAGGCCGAGGATCGAGGCGGTGGGGTAGCAGCCGGGGTTGGCGATGAGTCGTGCGCCCATGATTTGATCGAGATACAGTTCGGGCAGGCCGTAGACGGCCTCGGTGAGAAGTTCGGAACGGGAATGCACCACGCCGTACCATTCTTCATAGGTGGCCTTGTCGTTGATGCGGAAATCTGCGGACAGGTCCACTACTTTGACTCCCTGTTCGAGCAGGGCGGCGGCGATTTCCATGGCGGTCTTGTGCGGCACGGCCAGGAAGACCACGTCGCATTCTTCGGCCAGGTCCGCCGGGTCGGGCTGGGTAATGACCAGGTTGCCCAGGGGCAGCCGGTTCAGGAAGGGATAGATGTCGGCAAGGCGTTTGCCCGCTTCGGATCTGGAAGTGACGCGCACCAGTTCCATGGAGGAATGGTGGACCATGAGCCGGGCCAGTTCCATGCCGGTATAGCCGGTGACGCCCACCAGCCCAGCCTTGATGATATGAGACATTGGTGTTCCTGATTATTTGTTTTTGTTTACGTAGGACATGCGCAGGTTGTATACGATGTCGCAAAGCAATTTCTTTTCGTCCGGTTCCAGGCCGTTGTCGAACTTTTCCTTGAGCATGCCGAGCACGTCAATGGTGTGCTTGGCCAGTTGCGGATGGAATTCCACCTTGCCTGTGCCCGGGTCTGCGGCCTCGCCGAGGGCGACCATTGCCGACGAAGACAGGGAATAGATAAAGGTGGTGAAGTTGATTCCAAGGGGAATGCCTTTCATGGGATTCCCTTTGCAGGTGTTGTCAGCCATTTTCTTCTCCGTGCGGATTGATGCGATTGTCACTGCCAGATAAGTACGGGCTGCTTTGCCCGGAGTCAATATATGGACAGCGGTTTGCCTGATGTTGCAAGGCCTTTATGTTTGAAATATGTGGTTTTTGTGTCTATAACCATGTATACAGAATTTTCTTTTGTGGCTAAAGTTCATGATTATTTTCAGATGAAGGACTTTTTTTGTCTTAACTCAACTCAAGTCAAGGTTTTTGCCATGGTGAACCCTGCTCTGCGATCTGTTACCGCTCTGTGTCTGATTCTGTCCGTTTCGTTGATGCTTGCCGGGTGTTCCGGTGACGACAAGAAAGCGGACCAAGCGGCTCAGCAAGGGCCAGTACCCATGAAGGTGGTCAAGGCAGAAGCTCGCGATATGCCCTTATGGGGCGAATTCGTGGGCCAGATCAGCGCCCATGAGACCGTGGAAGTCCGCGCCCGGGTGGGTGGTTTTCTGGTCGAGCGCAAATTTGAAGAGGGGCGCCATGTCACCAAGGGCGATCTGCTTTTTGTGATCGATCCCAAGCCCTTTCAAGAGGACCTGAAGCAGGCACAGTCCGGGCTTGAGTACAATCAGGCCCTGTATGAAAAAGCCCTGAAGGACTTTGAGCGCTTCAAGAAGCTCTATGACGAAGGCGTTGTCAGCCGGGACGAATATGAGGGTTACCAGACACAGGTGTCCACCTACAAGGCCCAGATTTCCGACAACCGGGCCAAGGTGGAGAATGCCAAAATCCAGCTTGGATATACCAAGATCTATTCCCCCATCAACGGCACCATCGGCCGGGTGCAGGTGGACGTGGGCAACCTGGTAGGCCAGGGCGAAAACACGTTGCTGGCTACCATCTCCACTCAGGACCCGATCTACGTCAGCTTCAGCGTCAGCGAAAGCGACTATATTCGGGCCGTGCGCGACAAGGCAGCTCAGACAGACCGTTTGATCAAGCTGATTCTGTCCGATGGGAGCGAATATGACCAGCCCGGCAAGTTCGACATGGTGGACCCGACCATCGATCCGCAGACCGGCACACTGGGCATTCGCGTGCTCTTCCCCAATCCTGACGACCTGCTCAAGCCAGGTCAGTACGCCAAGGTCCGAGTGCTTCTGAGCAATGTCAAGGATGCCATCGTGGTTCCCGTCAAGGGCGTCATCGACACGCAGGGCATGAAGTCCCTCTACGTGGTGGGCGAGGATGGCATAATCAAGAGCCAGCCGGTGAAGCTCGGTTCGGAACAGGGTGAATTCGTGATGGTCACGGAAGGGTTGAACGTCGGGGACATGGTCATCGTGGACGGCGCCCGGAGGGTCAAGCCGGGCATGCAGATCAAGCCCATCGTGGTCCCCATGAGCTCTGATCAGAGCCAACCCGCGTCAGCGGAATCATCCTCCGCTGCGCCCGCCTCCGGTGACGCGACAACCAAGGCGGAGTAGAGCATGTTCGTCCGTTTTTTCATTGATCGGCCCATTTTCGCATCGGTGGTCTCCATCATCATCCTGATGGTGGGTATCCTTTCGGTGTTCGCCCTACCCATCGCACAATATCCGCAGATTTCGCCGCCTTCGGTCAGTGTCAAGGCCACCTATACCGGTGCCGACGCGGCCACGGTGGAGCAGTCCGTGGCTGCGCCCATCGAGGAGCAGGTCAACGGCGCCCAGGATATGATGTACATGAAGTCCATCTCGGCCAACGACGGGTCCATGGCCCTGACCGTGACCTTTGAGCTGGGCCGTGACCTTGAGCTGGCCACCGTGGACGTGCAGAACCGCGTCAATCTGGCTTCGCCCCAGCTCCCCCAGGAGGTCCGCAACACCGGTATCAGCGTGCGCAAGCAGTCTCCGGAGTTCGTGGTCATCGTTTCCCTGGCTTCGGATAACCCGGAATATGACACGCTTTTCCTGAACAACTACGGCAAGATCAATATCTACGATGCCCTCAAGCGCATCGAAGGTGTCGGCGACGTCAACATGTTCGGCGACCTCGACTACGGCATGCGCCTGTGGCTCAACCCGGACCGCCTGACCTCCTACGGCCTGACCGTTTCGGATGTCATCAATGCCGTGGAGGAGCAGAACACCCAGGCCCCGGCCGGGCAGATCGGTCTGCCTCCCACCCCTGCGGACCAGCAGTTCCAGATGACCCTGCGCGTCAAGGGACGCCTGGTCGAGCCGGATGAGTTCGGCAACATCATCCTCAAGGCCGAGGCCGACGGAAGCACTGTCCGCATCCGTGACGTGGCCAGAGTGGAGCTGGGCGCCAAGAACTACTTCACATTTTCCCGGCAGAACGGGCAAGCCAACGCCTCCCTGCTCATCTACCAGTTGCCGGGGTCCAACGCCCTGGACGTGGCCAAACAGGTCAAGGCGACCATGGCGGAACTGTCCAAGCGGTTCCCGGAAGGCATTAGCTATTCAATCCCCTACGACACCACCCGGTTCGTGACCTCGTCCATTGATGAGGTCATGGTCACCCTGTACGAGGCCCTGATCCTGGTGTTCCTGGTTGTTTTCATCTTCTTGCAGAACTGGCGTACCACCATCATCCCCATGGTCTGCGTGCCGGTCTCGCTCATCGGAACCTTTGCCCTGTTCCCGTTGCTCGGCTTTTCCATCAACACCCTGACCCTGTTCGGACTGGTGCTCGCCATCGGTATTGTTGTCGATGATGCCATTGTCGTGGTCGAGGCCACGCAGCGCAACATCGACGAAGAGGGCATGTCGCCGAAGGAAGCCACCAAAAAGGCCATGTCCGAGGTCACCGGCCCGGTTATTGCCAGTACGCTGGTGTTGATCGCGGTCTTCATTCCCGTGGCCTTCATGGGCGGCATCACGGGCCAGCTGTACAAGCAGTTCGCCCTGACCCTGTCCGTGTCCGTGGCTATCTCGAGTATCAACGCCCTGACCCTGTCCCCGGCCCTGTCGGCGCTGCTGTTGCGGCCCTACAAGCCCATCGGCGGTCCGCTCGGCTGGTTCTTCGACAAGTTCAACATGGTATTCGACTGGGTTTCCAAGCGGTACAATGCCGCTGTGGGTGCCATCGTCAAACGCGCCTTCATGGGCGTGCTGGTGGTCCTGGTGCTCATCGTGGGTTGCGGCGGGCTTTTCTCGATCCTGCCGTCCAGCTTTGTGCCGGATGAGGACCAGGGGTATTTCATCATCAATGCCTCGCTGCCGGAGGCATCATCGCTGGAACGATCCAACGCGGTCATGTCCAAGGTCGAGGCATATCTCAAGGATGCCCCCGGTGTGCAGAGCTACGTGGTGCTCGGCGGGTTCAACCTGCTGACCGGCGCGTATTCCTCCTACACTTCAGCCGTGTTCGTGATTCTGGATGACTGGGACACGCGGACGACTCCCGAGCTTTCGCTCAAGGCGATCATGGGCAATGCGCAAAAGGCGTTCTGGGGTATCCAGGAGGCCATTGTCATGTGCTTCGGTCCGCCGCCCATTCCGGGGTTGAGCTCCACGGGCGGCGTCCAGTTCGAGTTGCAGGACCGTTCCGGCGGTTCCGTGGCGGATCTTGCCTCCATCACCCAGCAGTATATGGTCGAAGCAGGCAAACGGCCCGAGATCACCAGCCTGTTCACCACGTTCAGCAACGAAGTTCCGCAGTATTTTGTGGAAATCGACCGCGACAAGGTCAAGAAGCTCGGCGTGCCGGTCACGGATGTTTTCAAGACGCTTCAGACCTACCTCGGCGGCTATTATATCAACGACTTCAACAAGTATGGTCGTACCTACCGGGTCATGGCCCAGGCCGAATCCCAGTTCAGGACGAAGCTTGAGGACCTGAACCAGTTCTATATGCGCTCCAGCGACGGCCAGATGGTCCCGCTGTCCACGCTCTCCACGTCCAAGCGCATTGGCGGTCCGGAGTACGTGCAGCGGTACAATGTGTTCCGCACGGTCGAGGTCAACGCGGCCACTCCGGCCGGATACAGTTCGGGCCAGACCATGGACGCCATGGAAGAGGTCGCCGAGCAGATCCTGCCTGCGGGGTATGGGTTCGACTGGACCGCCATTGCCTATCAGGAGAAGTATTCCGGCGGCGACACCGGGCTGGTGTTCGCCCTGGCCATTGTCATGGTCTTCCTGGTGCTGGCCGCCCAGTACGAGAGTTGGACCACGCCGTTCGCGGTCATCCTGTGCGTGCCGCTCGGCATCTTCGGGGCCATGTCAGCCCAGTGGATCCGGGGACTGGACAACAACGTCTATGCTCAGGTCGGGCTGGTCATGCTCATCGGTCTGGCCGCCAAGAACGCCATTCTGATCGTGGAGTTCGCCAAGGACAAGCACGACGGCGGCATGGCCATCATGGACGCGGCCAAGGCTGCGGCATCCCTGCGGTTCCGGCCTATCCTGATGACCTCGTTCGCCTTTATTCTCGGCGTCATCCCGCTGGTCACCGCCCAGGGCGCAGGCTCTTCCAGTCGCCACGCGCTGGGGACCTCGGTCTTCGGCGGCATGCTCGCGGCCACCATCTTCGGCGTGCTCATTGTCCCGGCCCTGTACACGGCCATTCAGGGTGCGGGGGGCAAGATTAGTTCACTGCTCAGAAGGGGCATTGCCAACAAGAAAGAGGAATAACCTCATCTCACTCAGAGTTGATACGAAAGGCCGCCTGCCAGGGCGGCCTTTCTGTTTTTGGTTGAATGCAGGGCAATGATTCGGTCCTTGTCCCGGTATGCCTGTCCACCGGTTGACTATTTGTCAGAATAATGCTGTAAAATATGAATGATTATCGAACCATACCCCTTTGGTAAAACGTTACTGAAGGGCGCACCCCACCTCTTTCTCATGTTCTGTCTGGTGGGGTGCCTGTTCTATCCGCCCACTGCGGCTGCCGAACCTGTGCTTTGTATTGAGTATCATGATTTTTGGCCGTTCTACACCCGGGGAACCGACGGCCATATGACCGGATTTGCTTATGAAATGGTAACTGAAGCCCTGGGCAGGATAGGTGTCGAAGCCTGTTGGGAATCCTATCCATGGAGCCGTGCCCAGGCGCGTGTGAAGGCTGGCGAAGCCGATGCCTTGGTCACGGTACCCACGCCCGAGCGATTGCGCTATGCCGTCACTCACCCGGACCCGATCTATATGAAAGGGCATGACATCTTCACCTATGCCGCCCATCCGAAGCTTGAACTCATCAAGTCCATCAAGTCCATCGACGACATCCACAAGGCTGGTCTGACTGTGATCACCTACCAGGGCAACGGTTGGAATGACAAGAATATACGTTCGCGCGGCATCAAGACCTATGATGCGCCCAAGCTCAAGAGCGTATGGATGATGTTGGCCAACCACCGGGGGGATATCATCATTGAATGGGCGGGGGCGGTCTGGCCCTTGGTCGAGGAGGCCGGGCTGGACGGCAAGCTAGTGGAAGTGGGCGTCTCTCTGGACCCCACGCCGTTTCATTTGCTGATTGGCAAGGGATCGTCGTTTGTGGGTATTCTTTCCCGGTTTAATGAGGTTCTCAAGGAGATGAGGGCGGACGGGACAATGGATGAGATAATGGGGAGGTATGTGCGTAGGCGGTAGTGAGGTTGGTGTGGTTTTTTGTTTTTGAGAGGATGGGCGGCCCCGCGAGAGTGGGGTTTTTTTGTGGAGTGTTGAAGGTTTCGGTTTTTTTTGGGG